>NZ_CAIUXT010000062.1 GCF_903903185.1 uncultured Rhodoblastus sp. | reverse complement strand
TGGATCTTGCCGCCGACTTCGATGAAGGTGCGCGTCGCGCCATTGACCATGATGTCGGCGATGTCGTCGCGCGCGAGCAGCGGCTCCAGCGGTCCATAGCCGAGCACGTCGTTGCAGATATCGTCGAGCAGGTCTTCCTGTTCGGCGATCGACAGCACGACATTCTTGAGCTGGATGATTTCGTTGACGATGTCGCGGATTTCCTCGCGCGCGCTGTCGGGTTCGAGCCGCGCCAGTTGCGCGAGGTCGATGGCCTCGATCAGCGCGCCGAAAATCGTGCTCTTGGTGAGGTAATATTCGTCCGAGCGCCGGTTTTCCCCCGACGGCGCCGAGGGGGTTGGAGCCGGCGCGGGCATAGCCATCGGCGGCAGAGGAATCGCCGCGGCAGGCGTCGGCGCTGCGGAGGCCGCGATCGCCTCGACCCGTGTCGCGGAGGGCCCCTGCGCCGTTCGATGCGCGGGGCCGCCGGCGGAGCGCTTTCCAAACATCGTCGTTCCCCTCCTCTCCCTTGGCGATGGCGCCGTCCAGAGCGTTTTCAAGCGAAGTGGATTCCGGTTCGCGTGAAGAAAACGCGTAAAAACAAAAACTAGAGCCCATTTTCCGTTCAATCGGATCGGAAAAGGCTCTAGCGCCCGAACGCCGCCCGCAGCGTTGCAAGAAATTTTCGGGATTCGCGCCGGACGTCGCCGCGTCCGGTCACCAGCAGCGCCAGATCGTTGAAAACCTGCGCTGTTTTGGCGCCGTCCTCCAATTCAGCGATCATCTGGCCGTTATTGGCGGCGGCGCCGAATAATCTGGCGTCGAAGGCAAGGATGGCGCTGGGCTCGGCCTCGACGGCCCTGGCGAAATCGGCGGGCGCGATTTCGGGGCGTTTCGGCAGGCCGACGCCGTTGATGACGAGGCGCGGGGCCGGATCGTTGCGGCGCGCCGCGCGAAGCGCGTCGAGCAGGCTCTTGGCGTTGCGCAGACTCGCCAGTTCCGGGGTGGCGACCAGCACCGCCTCGTCGGCGACCGTCAGCATGCGCCGCGACCAGGCGGTCCAGACATGCGGCAGGTCGAGCACGATGTAAGGCGTGGAGGCGCGCAACAGCTCGATCAAGCCGTCGAAGGCGCTTTCGGGCAGGTCGCAGCAGCGCTCCAGAGTCGCCGGCGCGGCGAGGATCGACAATTTGTCAGAACATTTCGACAGCAGCCGGTCGAGCAGATTGGCGTCGAGCCGCTCGGGCGCGAACACCGCCTCGGCTATGCCCTGCGGCGGGTCCTGGTTGAAATCGAGGCCCGCCGTGCCGAAAGGAAGGTCGAAATCGGCGATGACCGTCGCCGCGTCGAGTTCGCGCGAGATCGACCAGGCGAGATTATGTGCGACGCAGGAGGCGCCGGCGCCCCCCTTGGCGCCCGCGACCGCGACGACCCTGCCGAGCGGGGCGGCGGACCCGCGATGATATTGCGCGGATACGGCGGCGATGAACTCCATCATGGCGAAGGGCTGGACGAGATAATCGCCGACGCCGCGCGCAAGCAGCTCGCGGTAGAGCGTGATGTCGTTGACGCGGCCGATCACCATCACCTTGGTGCCGGAATCGCAAAATTCCGCCAAAGCTTCGAGTTGGTCCATCAGGTCGCATCTACCGGCCGAGGATTCGAGCACGATGACATTGGGCGTCGGCGCGGCGCGAAAAGCCTCCACCGCCGCCGGGGCGCCGCCCATGTTGATCTTGACATGAGCCTTTTCCATGCGCCGGTCCTTCGCCGCCTCGCCGACGAGCGCCGCCAGTTCCGGCGTCTCGCAAAAGGCCTGGAGCGAAATGCGCGGAACGGCGGCGATTTTCGCCGGTTTTTCCGCGAGCGAAGGGGACGTTATGGCTTCGCTGGTCATAAATCAGTTCCCCAAGCCGCCGATATTGCTGTTCTGCACGCTCCAGGACGTGCCCGGGTCCTTGCCGGCGCGCACGGCGTCGATGGCGCGTCCGCGCATCAGCGAATCCGCCGGCGTTGCGGCCGCGGGACCGATCAGGTCGCGCGGGTCGGCGGTCTGGGTGGCGAGCATCTGCTGGCTGGCGCAGCCAAAATTCCAGTAGGGCCGGTTTTCCCAGCCATTGAGCGAAGCGCCGGAAGCGAGGTCGTTGGGCCATTGGCCGCAGCGCGAGCGGACATGGGCGACGACGGAATCATAGGAAAGCCGAATCGGGGCGGCCAGCGCGGGATCGGCGATTCGGTAGGTCGAGATCAGGACATAGCCGCGCGCGCCGCCGGCGACGAGGGCGCGGCGCAGACCCGGCAAGGCGGAGCGCGCCTGTCCCGCGCCCGGTCCCTCGCCCGGCAGGGCGATGCCGATGTCGCCCGAGCCGTTGAGGCGATATTGCCCGGCGAATTCGCGGACCTGCGCCCGCGTCCGCGCGTCGATTTCGCGATTGCGCACTTCGGGCAGCACGTCGAGACTGGCCCGCCCGCGCGTCAGTTCGATCGGATGGCGCGCGCGCACGTCGGGCGGTTCGACCGGGGCGGTGACGACGCGGTCGGCGCCCGAACAGGCGGCGAGGGGCAGGGCGAGGGCCAGCGCCGCGAGAAACCGCCCTTGCCGCGCCTGAAAATTTCGGGTGTTGCAGGCGAAGGCGTCTCGATGCGGCATTTTCGCTGTCCGTTTCAGGAGGGGCGGGCGGCCAGACCCCTTTTTGCGATCCTTCTTGATCGCTTTTTGGGTTCTAGTCTATTGTTTTTAATCGTTTTATTCACATAGACCGGGTTTTGCTTCGCTTGAAGGCGCTAGAAAATCAGTCGTGAATGAAGCCGACGCGGCCGTTGAAATGGCGGGCGGCTTCGGGGTTGTCGGTGGTCGAATAAAGCCGGTTGACGCGGCCAAGCAGCCAGGCCTGCGGGTCCGCAGCGTCGGCGAAATTATCGTCGGGCCGGGCGAGAGCGCTGGCGGGAACCGCCTTGGCGATATAGGGCGTGACGACGATCATCAGTTCGGTCTCCTGGCGCTGGTAGTCGCGCGAACGAAACAGCGCGCCGAGGATCGGCAGGTTCATCGCGCCCGGCGTGCCGTTGATCGCCTGGGTGGACATGGACTGGATCAGGCCGGCGGTGGCGATGGAGCCGCCGGTGGGCAATTCGACGGTGGTGTCGTGTCGGCGCGTGCGAAAGCCGGGAACGGTCTCGCCATTGATATTGGCCGAGGTGGCGGGATCGATTTCGGCGACCTCGGTGGCGACGCGCAGCGAGATTCGTCCCGACGCGAGCACGACAGGGGTGAAATTCAGCGTCACGCCATAGGTTTTGTAGTTGATGGCGGCGGCGCAGGAGGAGGCGGAGGAGCCGCCGGTGCAGGTCATGCCGCCGGAGATCGGCACTTCGCCGCCGACGGTGAAGTGGGCGCTCTCGCCGGAAACGGCGGTGACGGTCGGTTCGGCCAGCGTGCGCGCGACGCCGCTGCGCTCGAACGCCTGCAAAGTCTGGGTCAGCATCGAGGGGCCGCCGAATTTGGTCACGGTGTTGAGCACGCCGGTGGTCATCGGCCCGCCATTGACCGAATAGGGATTGTTCTGGGTGAAGGCGCCCCAGTTGCCGGCCAGCGTCGAGGAACTGATGCCGAGTTGCTTGGAAATATTGCGCTGGATTTCGGCGATGGTGACCTTGATCATCACCTGGTCGCGTCCCTTGATGGTAATGGCGTTGACCACCAGTCCGGCCGCCGCGCCGACCCCGTTCTTGCCACTTTCGGCGAAACCCTTGGCGATATCGACGGCGGTCTGCATATCGCCGGGAGACTCGACCTCGCCGGTCAGGATGATCGATTCGTTGACCGTGCGCGCCGAGATCCGCGAATGGGGCAGGGCGGTCTGGAGGATGTTCTGCAATTGCCCAATGTCGCGGCCGATCGACAGTTCCAGCGTGGCGATGCGCCTGCCCTGCCGATCCATGGCGTAGATCGTGGTCTGTCCGGCCGACTGGCCGATGATGTAGATTTTCCGAGCCGAGCGGACGACGGCGTTGGCGATGGCGGGATTGCCGACGAAAATTTCGCCGGCCTCGGCGGGCAGTTCGACGATCATCGACTTGCCGACGCCCATGGTGACGCGGCGCAGCGCGTTTTCCCCTTGCAGCGTGAGGAGGTCGGACTCGGCGGCATTGGCGTTGCTGGTAAGCGCCGCGCCCGGCGGGAATGGCGCAGCCCAGGCCAGCCAGGAGAAAAGCCCGGCGAGCGCCCGGCGATGCGTGGGGCGCCAGATGCGCGGCGGCGCCACGCGCGAATTTTCGGGGCGGGCGCCGTCACGCGGCGCGGCTGGCGCGCCGCTCATTTGCCGCGCGACTGGCTGGCGACGCCGGCGCGCACGACGGTGACGCTGCGGTCATGGTTTTCCTGCTGCGGGCTGACCGGGCCGCCGATCTGCTTTGCGTCCTGCAAGGCGCGCAGGACCAGCGACAATTGGCCGACGCGCTGCGCCAGAATCACTTTTTCCGCCTGACGGGGATCGAGTTCGAGCGTTGCGGTCGAGCCGGTGGCGAAGGGCTGGCCGCCCTTGTCCTGGGCGTTCTGTCCGATCGCCAGCACACGGACATTGGCGACCAGGGTTTCGCTGACATAGGCGTCGCCGGCGCCGGTTCTGGCCGCGTCGTCATCGCGATAGATGTGGATCACATCGACGCGGTCGTTGGGCAGGATGAAATTGCCGGCGGTGGTCGCCCCGCCGCCATCGATGGCGATGGCGACGGCGCGAAAGCCCGGCGCGAGAATCACCGACAGAAAACCCGAATTGGCGCCCTTGAATAATTTTTCGCGGCGGATCGGCTCGCCGGCGAGGAACGAGCCGCGCAAGACCGATTCCTTCACATCGTCGATGGCGTTGGGCGCCTCGGACTTGCGGAGGATGCCAAGGACCGGCGAGTCCTTCGGCCAGTTCTGCCACACGACGTCGCCCGGCTGGATCACCACGCCGAAACTCAAGTCATGGGCGGCTACCAGCACCTGTTCCGGAGGGGGCGGCGGCGGCGCCTGAACGACGCGCGTCGCCGGCTCCGGCCGGTCGAGAACCAGAAAGGTCGCCGCGCCGCCGCAGGCGATGACGAAGGCGAGAAAAAGGACCCGGGATTTTTTCATGAGCGTTTTGATGTTGCGCGAGAATGCGTCCGTGAGCAGCTGCGGCTGAAATTAAACAGCAAAACGTCAAATTAAGGTTAATGAATCATTTATAATGATGACGTAAGGTAATTTATATTGAAATTTTCCGAATCAAATAAATATAAATAACTTATAGATCATTTTTAAATAAATAAAATTTCGAATAAAAAATTTTTGATTATAATTTTTACATGACGTAGCGACAAAGTGTATTCGACTGAACCGCTCAGGCGGCGAGCGCGCGCAGGAACAGGCCCGTTTCGGGATAGAGCGCGAGGCCGGCGGCGGCGAGAGCCATGCCATAGGGAACGCCATTATCCTTGTCGTGCAGGCGCATCGTCCAGTCGCGCGCGCGCGCCCATCCGGGCAGGGGCCAGCGGCGGAATTGCAGGATCGCCAAAGTCAGGGCGCCGCCGATCAGCGCCGCGCCGAGGCCATATTCGGCGAGATGTTCGAAGCCCATCCACACGGCGGTGGTCGCCGCCAGTTTGGCGTCGCCGCCGCCGATCCAGCCGAAGCAGAACAGCGCGAAGGTCAGCGCCAGCACGGCGAGGCCGCAGGCCAGATGCAGGCCGATCTGCGCTGCCGGCATTCCGACGAGCAGCGCCGCGCCGACGAAGGCGATGACGAGGAGGACCGAAATCCAGTTGGAAATGGTCATGGTGAAAAGGTCGGAAAAGGCCGCATAGGCCATAAGGGCCGGAAAAACCAACAGCATCGGCGCATCCATGGGCCTGACCATCCAGACAGCGGAGCGGGCCTGAGACAGGCGCGCGCCGGAAGGCAAGGGAAAACGTGGGGAAAGGCCCCGGAGGGGTCCGGGGCCTTTGGCCGGGAGGCGGGGCCTTGGCCTTTCGCGCGAACCGCGAATTTCGTTTTCCTCAAAAAACGCCACGGCTGTGCGCGAGACCGTTCAGTTGAGGCCGCCGGAGATGGAGGTGAATTTGACGTTCAGCTTGCTGCCCACGGCGGTCAGCGTCGTGATGGCTACGACCGAGATCAGCGCGGCGATGAGGCCATATTCAATGGCCGTGGCGCCGGACTGGTCCCTGAGGAAACGGGTGAAAATCGACTTCATGGTCTGCTCCGGGTTGGATCGGATTAAGGCGTCGCCTTGTTGCGAAGCTCGGCGACGATAAAAAATAATATAGATAGGGAGGCTTGCTTTATTGTTAAAACAAAAACCAAAATTTATGCGCGCAAAAATAAGGTTAAATTTTCAATTTGGTGATGATTACGTTCGTAAGCTGACGCGCGTAATCAAAACAATAAAAAATTATCGATTTAACTGAATCTCATAGGGAGTTATAAGGTGTTGCAAAAGCAATTTTTTCCTGCCTCAGGAAAAGTGTTCATCGTGACTTGAATCGTCCGCGCATGGGGAAGGTGGCGTAGAGCATTTGGGTTGGTCATCCCGCGACGCGCCATTTTTCACCCTGGCGGGTTCGATGACACAGGGCTGGCGCCCTTCGCCCTCTTCTAGCGGACGATGCGGACGCCTTGCTCCTGCGGCCTTGTTTCGGCGGCTTCCCGTCGGCGCCCAAAACGCGACGCCGGGCGCAGGACGCGGAGGCTTTCCCGCGTTCTCGCCGAGCTGGCGGCGCGCAAGCGGCCTTCGTCATTCGCGCGAACAGCGGATGTCGTTTTCCTTGCAAACCAAACGGCTTGGCGCGAGAGCTTTCAGTTGAGTCCGCCGGAGACGGAGGTGAACTTGTCGTTGAGCTTGCTGCCCACGGCGGTCAGCGTCGTGATGGCTACGACCGAGATCAGCGCGGCGATGAGGCCATATTCAATGGCCGTGGCGCCGGACTGGTCCTTGAGGAAACGGGTGAAAATCGACTTCATGGTCTGCTCCAGTCAGGATCGAATCAAGGCGTCGCCTTGTGCGAAGCTCGGCGACGATGATGGGGATTATAGTCGGCGAGGCTTGCATTATTGTTAAAACGAGAGCTCGTCATTAAATTATAAGCGACGTTATTGAATATATTATCTTAACAATATCGGATCTCACACGCTTACGTAGGTAATAAAATAAAATGGAAAATATGATATATAATCAATAAATTACATATATTTTGTAGAAATATATTTTTATCGAATAAAAAATAATTATTAAAATTTTTTGAAAAAATTAAAATAAAGGTGCGATAATTTATGCGTAGGTTTGGGCGGAATAATATGACGTAACGTCACCATTATTCGTGCGCGGATGCATTATGTTTACTCTGATTGCGGGGTGCGGGCGAAATTCAGCAATCTTTCACCAATGTCCCGTTTAATATCATCGGCTCATGAAAAAAGCCGATGAAATTCCTGTCGCCTTGGCGACTTTGCGAGAGCGGAGACGGGTTCATGCGACTTCCGGCGGCGATAGCCAAGATCGGCTCTTTCCCGGCCCTGGTCCTTGCGCTTGCGGCGGGCCTGGCGCTGGCCGCTGGCCTGGCGCCTTCTCGCGCCCTCGCGGTTTCGGGCGATGTGCTTCAGGTTTCGGTGGACAAGGCGCGGGTCGCGCGCATTCCCGACCACACCCAGATTCTGGTGATCGGCCAGCCGGGCATCGCCGACGTGACCATGCTCAAGAACAGCGGCATGGGCGTCATCACCGGAAAAAGTTTTGGCGAAACCAATCTGATCGCGCTCGACGCCCAGGGCAATCTGCTCGGCGAATGGACAGTCCGGGTGGGAGGCGAAAAAGTCGATTTGCTGGTCCAGAACGGCCTCAATCGCGAAAGCTACATTTGCGCGCCGCTGTGCCTGCCGACCATCGATCTCGCCGACGCCAAAACCACCGCCTCGGAGCGCGCCGCCGCCGTCGCCCAGCACGGCGCGTTTTCGGCCGCCCGATAGATCCGGTGGCGGGCAGGGGAGGCAAGGCGCGATGAATTCAACCGATCAATCCGCGAGGCGGCGCGGCGCGCTGGGGCGTTTCGCCCGCAGCCGCAACGGCGCGGCGGCGGTGGAATTCGCCATGGTGTCGATTCCGTTTCTCGGGCTGCTCTGCGCGATTTTCGAAACCGCTCTGGTGCTTTTCACCCATGCGGCCTTCGACAACGCGGTCAACAATGTCGCGCGGAAGGTGCTGATCAATAATTTTACCGGCAATTCGACTCCGACGGCGTCGAACTTTCTGGCCAATTCCTTCTGCCCGGCGCTGCCTTCGTTCATCGACTGCAGCAAGGTGACATTGAACATTCAAGCCTATAATCCATCGACGAGCAATTTTTCGAGCGTGTCCGGTTCGATCGGCAGGGGCTGGTACAACTCGCCCTCGACCAATGTGAATCTCGGCCAGCCCGGCTACATCGTGGTTTTCCAGGCTTTCTACCCGATGCCGGTGTATCTTTCCGTTCTGGTGGCCACGGGCGCCCATGGCAATGGCGCGGCCAACCTCTACAACGGGTCTTCAAATTCGGTTTACGCCAATCCGCACGGCGCCGGTTTCGTTCACGCGATCTTCTCGACCGCGGTGTTCAGAAATGAGCCGACATGACCCTCCGCGTCGCCCTTCGCAAAAGGCCGGACCTTCGCTGGCGGGCCTGGCTTCGGCGCGGCGAATCCGGCATGGCTGCCGTCGAATTCGCCTTGATCCTGCCGATGATGCTGGCGCTTTACTTCGGCGGCGTCATGCTGGCCCAGGGGCTTGATGCGCGGCGCAAGACGCAGACGCTGTCTCGGACCCTCGCCGATCTGGCAGCGCAGACGCTGCCGGCGCCGGGCGCGTCGATCCCGGTGCTCGCCGACGCCGATATTCTCAATATTTTCGCCGCTGCCCCGGCGGTGCTTTATCCGCTGGCCGGGACGACGAACATGACAATTTCGGAAATCGTGTTCGACAATGTCTCGGCGTCCAACAGCCAGTGCTGCGTCGCCAAGGTGCTGTGGAGCGTCGGTTCCGGACCCAATCCGACCTTGCGGCAATGTCCGACCCTGCTTCAGTCGCTGAATGGCGTGAACGGCGCTGGCGTGATGCCGGTCGGCGCCTATCCGCCCACGGTCGCCAGCGGCAATACCACCGACACTTACGTGATCGTCGCCGACGTGACCTATGCCTTCAGTCCGGGCTTCGGATTCCAGAACAACAACTGGAGCAACGGATCGACCTATGTCCTGTCGAGGACCACCTATATGTCGCCGCGCAACGGCGCCAGCGCGGCGATCCGTTGGACGCCGGGCGGCGCGATTCCGTCCTCGAATTATGTCGTCTGCACACCCAATACGCCGTGACCCGCAACCGGCGCCTCAGCAGGCGACGAAAGCGGCCCCTCGCACGATGCGCGGGAATGCAGGGCAACCGCAAAGGCGGCTGAAGCCGGCAACTCCGCCGGAGATCAATGATTATGCGCGAAAACCATGAGGCGCCCAATGTCCGGGCTTGGGCTTGCCAAAAAATCGTTCACGCCATCAGTTGGCGACGACCTCTTCCTCGATCGTTTCGAACTGATCTACGGGCGCGCCCCAGACCACCAGTTGAGGACCGAAGCGCACGTCAAGCCGATGGGCGTCGTTGTCGCCGCGCAGCAGACGATAGTGGCAGAGCACCGCGCCCTGAGCCTCGCGCGGAATTTTCAAATCCAGACTGAGTGGCGAAGCTTCCTTGAAGCGCACCTTCTGACCAGCTTGCATGATGGCCTCCCTCGGGGGTTGGCGATCCATCTCTCCAGCGGCTTACCGCCGCTACAGCACATGTTATAACAATTCTAATGCCGCAGTGCAACATAACAAGTGAAATTTGTCACTTTTCCCCAACCTGACAGTTTTTTAATGCGCCGGACGCGCCCGTCTGCAGGGCTCGATGCGCGGCGAGGGATCATGCGGCGGCGCTGGGGCGGGCGGCGATCCCGGCGCGCCAGCGGGCCAGATGGACCAGTTCGTCGGGGAAGGTTATCCGGGCGAATCGGGCGAATTCCGCGGCGACGAAAGCCGTGATGTCGGCGATGGTGAAGGTCTCGCCGGCCAGATAGGGGCGCTGCGACAATTCCGCGTCGAGAAAGCGCGCGAAGGCGACGGCGCGCGGCCGGCTGGTTTGCGCGAGTTCGGCGATCTGCGGCTTTTCCATCTCGCGCATGGCCGGATGGCTATGGCGGAAGGCCTGGGCGATGGGGAGGAAGAATTCCAGTTCGGCGCGCCGCTGCCACATTTCGACGCGGGCTTTTTCCAGCGCGCTTTCTCCAAACAAGGGCGGCGCCGGCTGTAATTCCTCGAAATAACGGCAGATCGCCACGGATTCGGTCAGGACCTCGCCGGAATCGAGCGCCAGCGCCGGGATGCGCTGCAACGGATTGACGGCGGAAAATTCCGGCGCCTTCTGTTGCAGGCTGGCGAGATCGACGGCCTGCATGGGGACGGCGATTCCCTTTTCGGCGAGGAACATGCGGACGCGGCGTGGATTGGGCGCGAAGGCGGAATCGTAGAGTTTCATGCCGGGCCTCGCTCGGGAGGGACAGGGCGTCAGCAGACGAAAGCGTTCGCGCGCTGTCAATCGCGACAATTGGCGGTTTGGCGTCAGCCGCCCATTAAGCTTTCTCATGGAAAGTGGTGCGGTATCGTCACGCCATGAAGTTTCCTCGCCCCATGTCCGAAGTCACCGCAGAAATGATCGCGCGCGGGCGCTTCGCCGATGGCGGGGGCGAACAGCGCCGCCTTCGCGCCAATGGCCTGCGCGAGGCGCGCGAAAGCCTGACTTCGGCGCGCGCCGGCGACGGCGTTCACGATTTGGCGCTGCTGCGGCTTCATGCCGAGGGGCGCAAGGCCGCCCTGCTGCCGCAGGCGCTGCTGTGCCTCGCCATTGCGGCGATGACCCATCTCTGGCTGCCGCCGCTGCTGGTCGCCGTCTGGTTTGGCGTCCAGTCCTGCGCGGCTTTGCTGGCCCATTGGGAGGCGTTGCGCCTGCTCCGGCTGGAAAAGTCGAGAATCGGGCCGCGCGGCTGGCGGGCCCGCTTCATCTTGGCCGAGGCGGCCAATGGCGTCGGCTGGGGCCTGTTCGCCGTCCTGATGATCGGCGTCGCCGACCCCTGGGCGACGACCTATGTGATGGTGGTCCTGATGCTGGCTTCGGCCTTCCATACGGTGGTCGCGGCGCTGCTGCCGGCGGCGGTCCATGCGGCGCTGGCGCCGATGGCGCTCGGCCTGCTGTTCTATATGCGGCCGACGAGTTTTTATGGCCCGGTCGCGCCGATGACCCTGCTGGCGCTCGGCGCCTTGCTTTGTTTCGTCGCGCTGGCGCGGCGAATCTATTTCGGCCAGCTCGATTCGCTGGCCTTTCAGGCCGAAAAGGATCACGCTATCGGCGAGTTGGAGCAGGCGAAGGCGATTTCCGACGAGGCGCGGCGGCGCGCCGAGGAGGCGAGCCTCGCCAAATCGCGTTTCCTCGCCACCATGTCGCATGAATTGCGCACGCCGCTCAATGCCATCCTCGGCTTTTCGGAAGTGATGGAAGCCGAACTGTTCGGCCGCCACGCCGTCGAGGTCTATCGCGACTATTCCCGCGACATCCATTCGAGCGGCGCGCATTTGCTGACTTTGATCAACGAAATCCTGGACCTGTCGCGTGTCGAGGCCGGACGCTACGAATTGCGCGAGGAGGCGGTCTTGCTGTCGGGGATCGTCGAGGATTGCAGGCGCCTGCTGGACCTGCGGGCCGGCAAGCGCGGCGTGATCATGGACGAAATCGTCGAGCCCGACATGCCGCGCATCTGGGCCGACGAGCGCGCCTTGCGCCAGATCGCGCTCAACCTGCTCACCAACGCCATCAAATTCACCCCGCAGGGCGGCAAGGTCCAGATCAAGATCGGCTGGACGCTTGCCGGCGGGCAATATTTTGCCATCAAGGACAATGGGCCGGGCATTCCCGAGGACGAAATCCCGGTCATCCTGTCGTCGTTCGGGCGCGGCTCGATGGCGCAGAAAAACGCCGATGAGGGGGCGGGGCTCGGCCTGCCGATCGTCAAGGCGCTGGTCGAATTGCACGGCGGCGTGTTCAACCTGCGCTCGAAATTGCGCGAGGGCACGGAAGCGATCGTCGTCTTCCCGCCCGAGCGGGTGATGAACGCGCTGCCGCACCTCGACCCCGACGCGCCGGAGCCACGAAAGTCGATCCGCCGCCGGCTGCCGCGCAACGCCGCGTGAGGGGGTTAATCCAATGACCCGTTGGAGGCGTCTGCCGATTGCAGCGCAAAGGTCTCAAAACGGCGGATAGCGGGAATAGAGCGATGGGCGGGTCTTGGCGGTAGACCGGTCAACGGCTGAATGGGCAGGATACACCACAACTGGAAATTTGGCGCGGACCGAACGAACCGCTATTCCCGGCGTAATGCGGACTTTCGCTTGATCTTGACGTCCTCCTTCATCGGTCTTGCGCAATCAGTCGAACTTGCCCCGTCGCTATAGGAACCACCCGTCAGGCGCTACCTACAGGCCGACCAAGCCGCTAAATTATTCAACGCGCGCCACGCCATCTCGAATTTTTAGAAATGTACAGAATGGCTTGTCACGCTTTAAAGTTTGTATATCATAATTTGAATGGGCATTCCGATCCGAGGGTGTCTCTCCTAGAACAATGTTATATCTAAGAATCCTAATGACCCCAGATAGGCAAGAAAAGCTCGCTTATTAGTCCTTTTGGCGAATGGAGGCTCTAATGGAATTGAAACTGCCACGTCGTGATTTCTTAATTAATAGTTTTTGTTGTGCGTCTAATATTTTATATTTGAGCCGCGCTGTAGCTGATACTCCGAGCATTCGAAAGCGTATTCCTTGTTCTACGATCGACACGAGTTTTGATTCTGAAAGTGTAAATCCATTCAAGATTGAAGAAAGTGGGTCTTTCGAGATCAATGACCACGCCAAAGCGTTCAATATGACACCCTTCGGAACGGCTTTTTTATCTACACGCTGGCAAAGAGATGACGGTCAGGACAAGGGCAGCGACGTGATAAAACTTGGTGTTGCATTTATAAATGGAACTTCATCGGACCGCCAAATTCTGAAAAATGCTGCGAAAGCTTGGAATGATAAGGTATCACAATATATAATGTTTTTGTTTGATGGAATTGAAATTAATACCGCCGATATAAGGGTCAAATTCGATCCAAGAGGAGGAAATAAATCACTGGTGGGGCGCTTGGCGAAAAATAATATTGATGTTACATCTCCGACTCTTAATATCGCGGACGTAGATATAGATACGTGCGAGCATGAACTTGGCCATGCATTGGGGTTATTACATGAGCATCAATTTCCAGGTGAGTCGATCATTTGGAATGAGCCGAAAGTTATCAAAGACATGGCGGCCCTCGGTTGGGACGAAAAGACGACACGGCAGCAAATTTTAGATAAATATCGATCTAGTGCTGTGTGCATCGGAGACCCACAACTAAACATAAGTTCGATTATGATGTATTGGACGTTAGACGATTGGGGAAAATTTAAAGACGAAAAGGGGGCGTGGCACCAGTTAAACATCGACACCCAGCCCATCTCTGACCGGGATGTGAAATGTGTTCGAGGAGTTTATGCCTTCAAGGGACAATCACAATGAGAAACATCGGGTCCTTTATTTTTTTTTGGCTCATGGCTTCGCCGGCCGTGGCCCAGTCGACCGTTCCTGGACAAATTCCATTGCAGGAATTAATGGATAATACTGTATTCGTAGATGTAACTGACTCAACGGGGAAGAGCCGGGGGGATCCGGGCTCGGGAGTTTTGCTGTCGACGAACGGCTTTATCCTCACTGCGCGGCACATCATTGAGCAAAACCGAAAGGAGGCGACCGACAAAATCGTCGTCGCTCTAAAGACGCCAAATGGTCAGCGGCTGAACGCACGGTTCTTCGGCTGCACGACGACAGAGTTATCCGACGCGTGCCTGCTCTATGTTGCGAGCCTCGACATCGCAGCGGCAGGAATCACCAAATCCTTCCCGCTCTCATGCCGAATGCCGCGGGCGACCGAACCCTTGGTCGTATCTGGTTTTCCTGTAAAAAGTTCTTTTGTGGTTGTCACAGGCCCGGTTACGTCCTCCGACATCGGTGAACTCAACAAAATGTATATGGATGTCAGAGTTCTACCCGGAATGAGCGGCGGCCCGGTGGTAGACCGCAACGGCGCGCTTATCGGCATCGTTTATGGCTATGGTAAGGATATGCCGCTCGGCATGTTCACACCCCTAACCGAGGCTGCGAATTTAATACAACAAACTGGTATTCCTTGCGCACTGGGTACAACCGCGAATAATGAAAACAACACCCCCGTCTCCGTTCCGCAAAACACCGCCCCCGCGCTCCCGTCCAAAGTCTACATCCAAATAGCTAACAGCGAACAGAGGGTCGCAGCGAAAGCTGCCGTTGCGCAGCTTAAGACGGCAAACATTCCAGTCGAAACCGGGGTAGAAAATGTGGGTGCAAAAGCGCCTAACGCGCCCCAGATAAGATATTTTAGCGACAACGATAGTGGCGCCGCACAGGCGGTGCAAAGGGTCCTTGATCAGGGTGACAAATTCGCCTTAGTGAAAGTCGCGTCGAAAAACCCTCCGCCAGGGCTGGTGGAGGTGTGGTATCCTCGATGTGATTCCGTTGGCCCCTTTTGTCCGAATTCGCCTGAGCAGGTCGCGAGCGGCAATGTCGATGTCGAGTCGGGCGGATCGACGGATAACAAAAGCGACGTTTGCAAGACTCATTCGACGGTCGTTTGCGTGAAACCCTCCCATCCGAATGCGACATTGGTGCCGGGAACCGCACAATTCGTGATCTCGGAACGGTCAGGCGGCGTTTTCATAGACGGCAAGCCTATCAACGCCGATCCCATAGGCACTTCAAATATCGGCTGGTTTCCGCAGCCAGACCAGAATTCTCCATCGCAGATCTGCGTGACTGCCTACGCCCGAACCAGCGCATGCGAGACGAAAGTCTATCTGCGCGGACAACTTCAGGCGCAGGAAATCCGG
Source organism: uncultured Rhodoblastus sp. (assembly GCF_903903185.1). GTDB lineage: Bacteria > Pseudomonadota > Alphaproteobacteria > Rhizobiales > Beijerinckiaceae > Rhodoblastus. Next base: position 19,222 of record NZ_CAIUXT010000062.1, on the reverse strand, counting down.
ACCACGAGCCCCTAAACAATTGGGCAGCCCCCGGATATCTTCCTGGGTGGCAGTAAAAGTCTGACGTTTCCCCGGGTCTCCGCGCTGAGCACGCATCTGATGAGGACGAGAACAAAATTCTTGGTGCGCCCAAGTGAAAGAGCATGGGCTTTGGTGGTCCGAGCGCGACGGGAAAGCCAACGACGTTTCGGACAAACCATTGCCAAAGCGTCTTTCGGGATTAGCCCGGCGCCAATCGAGAAACGCTAGGCTGCGAAGCGGCCTTTTCGGTCGCTTTGAGAGACACCAATTCTATTTCCCCCAGTTTTGCCGGGGGCTACTTGCTTTTTACCGGACGCAAACCTAGACCAATGAGTTGATGGATCTATTTATTGGCCAGCAGGAACGCGCTTTTTAGGCTTTTTAGGTTGATCGAATAATATATCCGTTGGGTCCTGAAGTCCACCACTGCTTGCGCCGCTTCCCTTGGTGCCGCCCGACGCGCCCTTTCCCTTGGTGCCGCCCGACGCGCCGCTTCCGCCGCCTGCTGAAGCAAGACAGGGCTTTGTCGCCAGAAGAATCGTCACGGTATTGCCGCGCGTTCCCGACGCTGTCGACTCAACTGAGCCCGAGGCTCCCAGGGACACGGGCAAAATTGTTGCTGGCGGCCCGGATGCTGTGAGCGCGAGCTTATTGTCCTGTCCCGCTGTCGCGCTGATGTTAAACACCGCCGTGACAGTGCATCCGTAAAAGCCAAAGTTCGTACGATGCAGCAAGCTCTCTTGATGTGCTGCATCTAAAGCATCAACCGTGTCGACCAGCGCTTGCTTCAGCGTTATGGCGTTGGGATCGGCGACATTCTGGCTTGCACAGCCTGCGACAAAAAACAACAAAGGCAGCGGTATTATGCGCAGCAAATAGCGACTGTACATAGTTTCCTCCATTAATTGAATTAATTCCTGTTTATAGTCTAACCTGCCGTACTAGAAAGGTCGCTGGCTGAACAGGCTCCGGTAGGCCCCTGCTGCTGCTATGACCCGCCCGTGCCCTTGCTTGCGCTGCCTTTATTACCTGTACTGCCCGTTGCGCCAGCACTAGCTGCAGCTTTAGCGAGACACGGTTTGGTCGCCAACACAACGGTTACGGTATTTCCCCTTGTCCCTGAGGCTGTTGACTCGAAGGAGCCCGACGCACCGAGCGTCACTGGCAGAATCTTTGCCGGAGGCCCGGACGCCGTGAGCGCGAGCTTATTGTCCTGTCCCGCCGTCGCGCTGATGTTAAACACCGCCGTCACAGTACAGCCGTAAAAGCCAAAGTTCGTACGATGCAGCAAGCTCTCTTGATGTGCTGCGTCTAAAGCATCAACCGTGTCGACCAGCGCTTGCTTCAGCGTTATGGCGTTGGGATCGGCGACATCCTGACTCGCGCAGCCCGCGAGGCAACATATTAATGGGCTTGCGATAATTCCTAGAAAGCGAGAAAGGCTCATAGCACAACCCAGCGACAGATACGGAAAGCTTGTCAGAATGAAATTATTCTTATTTGAATATGATATGAGTCTGGATATTTTGCTGTAGCAGAAAAGCCACAACGTTCCTAAAAACGAATCAGCTTTCAGGCGCTGCCGGGCGCGCCGGGCAAGGTCGGCGAAGGATTGCGGCGGTCACAGGATCGACGGAAGCCGGGGGCGTCCGCTGACGGCGTTGTAACGGCCATTGCTTGAAAAGCTTGAATGACGCGTTTGAGCCGATAGCGGAAGACCCTCATCATCTATGAGAAGTCCAACCGCCGCCGCCTCACCCTTGCTTGTTATCCACGCCGGCGCTCGAAAAAGTCGCCATGTCCTCGTGGCAGGCCAGCGCCGCCTTGACGAGGCCGATGGCCAGCGCCGCTCCAGAACCCTCGCCAAGCCTCATGCCGAGATCGAGCAGCGGCTTCTTGCCAAGTTTTTCAAGCACTTTCGCATGGGCGCCCTCGGCCGAGACATGGCCGGCGAGGCAATGGTCGATGCTGGAGGGATCGAGGGCGTGGAGAATCGCCGCCGCCGCGCAGACGACATAGCCGTCGAGCAGCACCGGCGCGCGCTCCATCCGCGCCGCCAGAATGGCGCCGACCATCGCGGCGATTTCGCGCCCGCCGAGCCGTCGCAGCACCTCTAACGGATCGTCGAGATGGTCCTTGTGCAGCGCCACCGCGCGCAAGACCGCGTCGATCTTGCGGCGCAGGCCCTCGTCATCGACGCCGGTGCCGCGCCCGACCCAGTCGGCGGCTTCGCCGCCATAAAGCGCATGATAGATTGCGGCGGCGATCGTGGTGTTGCCAATTCCCATTTCGCCGAGCGCCAGCAGGTCGGCGCCGCCGGCTATGGCCTCCATGCCGAAGGCGATGGTTGCGGCGCATTCGCGCGCCTCCATCGCCGGCGCTTGCGTAATGTCGCGGGTCGGCAGGTCGAGCGCCAGTTCGAACACCTTCAAGCCGGCCCCGTGAATGGCGCAGATCTGGTTGACGGCGGCGCCGCCGGCGGAAAAATTCTTCAGCATCTGCGCGGTGACGCTGGCCGGATAGGGCGAAACCCCTTGCGCGACGACGCCGTGATTGGCGGCGAAAACCACCACGGTCGGGCGATCGAGCGTCGGCTCGGCCTTGTCCTGCCAGGCGGCCAGCCATTCGACCAGTTCCTCCAGCCGGCCCAAAGCGCCCGGCGGCTTGGTCAATTGCGCGTCGCGCGCCCGCACGGCGGCGACGGCGGCGCTCGAGGGCGGCGGTAATTGCGCCATCAGCGCGCGCAGGGCGTCGAAAGGATTTTCGGCGGAGGAATTGGGGTGCATTTTCTGGCCCGGAGAGTGGGCGGCATCGGTGCGCCGCATGAGGCGACGGTCTTAGAACAGGACTCGGTCGAGGGGAAACCGGATTTTGCGCCGGATCGCGCCATGCGGGTGAATATTGGCTGAATGGGCCGCTCAGACGCCGTTCAGGGGCAAGCGGGCAGGATCGTCATTGTCGAATTCATCGACGCCGAAACAGGAGCCCGCCATGTTGAACATCCGCAATGCTTTGGCCGCAGCGCTGGTTCTGGGCGCGACCGCGCTGGCGCTTCCCGCCGCTTCCGCTTCCGCCGCAGGCATGGGCCCCGGCGGCTTTGAGCCGGCGATCCTGCGGGCCGAGCAAGCCTCGCAGATCGATCGGGTCCGCTGGGTCTGCGGCCCCTGGGGTTGCCATTGGGCGCCCAATCATTGGGGCTATGGACCGCGCCCCAACCATTACCGTCATGAAGGCTGGGGCTATGGCCCGCGCCCCGACCCTTATCGTCATGGCGGGTGGGGCCGCTGGTGATCCCGAAAGCTTGCCGAAAAGGGGCGGCGGGCTTTTCACGTTGCCTTTTCGCGCAGGTTTCGCGGCAGCGGAAAGGAGACGTCCTCGGTCGCCGTGGTCACGGTCGAGACCAACAGATCGAATTTTTCGCCGACCGCGGCGAGAATTTCCTCGACCAGGATTTCCGGCGCCGAGGCGCCCGCCGTCACGCCGAGCGACTGGATGCCGCGCAAGAGGCTCCAGTCGATGTCGTCGGCGCGCAGCACCAGTTGCGCGGAGCGGCAGCCATTGCGCTCGGCCACTTCCTTGAGGCGCTGCGAATTGGAGCTGTTGGGCGAACCGACGACGATGAAGGCGTCGACCTTGTGGGAAATTTCCTTGACCGCCTCCTGGCGGTTGGTGGTGGCGTAGCATATATCTTGCCGGTGCGGGCCGACGATATGGGGATATCTGGCCTGAAGCGCATTGACCACCGCCGCCATGTCGTCCACCGAAAGCGTCGTCTGGGTGACATAGGCGAGGGAATCCTCGGGCGCAAAAGTCAGGGCCGCGACATCGTCGGCGCTTTCCACCAGGGTCACCGCGCCTTCCGGCAATTGCCCCATCGTGCCGATCACTTCCGGATGGCCCTTGTGTCCGACGAGAATGACCTTGCGCTCGCGGCGGTAATGGATTTCGGCCTCGCGATGGACCTTGGTCACCAGCGGGCAGGTGGCGTCGATCGCCAGCAGCTTGCGCTCCAGGGCTTCCGCCGGCACGGCTTTGGGCACGCCATGGGCCGAAAACACCACGGGAGCGCCATCGTCGGGGACTTCGTCGAGTTCTTCGACGAAAATCGCGCCCTTGCGCCGCAAACCCTCGACAACATAGCGGTTATGCACGATTTCGTGGCGCACATAGACCGGCGCGCCGTATTTGTTCAGGGCGTGCTCGACAATGTCGATGGCGCGCACCACGCCGGCGCAGAAACCGCGCGGCGCGCAGAGAAAGACTTTTAGCGCGGGCTTTTGCAGCGCGGGCGTGTCTTGCAAGGGATTGGCGCTCATCGCGAAGCTCTTGTTGAAGGAAAATCGAGGCTCCAACCCTTGAACCGGATCGCCGGGACCAGAGGGGCCGTTTGACTGGATGTTTTGGGCGCGGGCCCGTTTTCTGTCAAGCGCCGCCCTCCTGGCGCTGCGCCGCCCGATTCGCGCCAAACGGCTGAACGGGCTCAAAACAGGGCCTGATCTTGCGCAAAACCTGCTTCAAGTCGGCGCGAGATTGCGGACCGCCGCGCTTGGCCCTAAATAGGGCGCAAAGGGTGGGAGAAAACGGCGTCATTGCGACGTCTTTTTTTCGCCGCCGACACATTCATGTTTGAAAGCCGCAGATGGCCCGCGACGTAGTCGATGAATCCCCGGTCTCGTCGCGCGACGAATTGGTCAGCTGGTTCGAGGCGGGATGCAAGCCGCAAGGCCCTTTTCTGGTGGGGACGGAACACGAGAAAATTCCGTTCTACCGCGCCGATCTGCGCCCCGTTCCGTACAAGGGACGCGCCGGGGGCGTCGGGGACGGAATCGAGGCTTTGCTCGAAGGCCTGCGCCTGTCGCAGGACTGGCAGGCGATCGAGGATGGCGACGCGCTGATCGGTCTGTTCGACCCGCGCGGCGGCGGCGCCCTGTCGCTGGAGCCGGGCGGGCAGTTCGAACTTTCTGGCGCCCCGTTCGATTCGATCCACCAGACCGCGTCGGAATTGCAGGCGCATTTCGCCGCGCTCGCCCCGTTGAGCGAAAAGCTCGGGATCGGTTTTCTCGATCTCGGCGTGAGCCCCTTGTGGACGCGTGAGGAAACCCCGGTCATGCCCAAGCAGCGCTATGCGATCATGGCGCGCTACATGCCGAAGGTCGGGCGGCTAGGGCTCGACATGATGTTTCGCACCTCGACGGTGCAGGCCAACATCGATTTCGCCTCGGAAGCCGACATGGTCTCGAAAATGCGGCTGGCGCTGGCCGTGCAGCCGATGATCACGGCGCTGTTCGCCAATTCGCCGTTCGCCGGCGGCAGGCCCAACGGCTTATTGTCGATGCGTTCGCATATCTGGACCGACACCGATCCCGCGCGCGCCGGCATGCTGCCCTTCGTGTTCGAGCCGGGAATGGGATTCGAGGCTTACGTCGATTACGCGCTCGATGTGCCGCTCTATTTCGTCAAGCGCGGCGATGTCTATCACGATGTCGCCGGAGCCTCGTTTCGCGACCTGCTCGAAGGGCGGCTGAAAGCCCTGCCGGGCGTTCATGCGACCCTTTCCGACTGGGCCAATCATCTCTCGACGCTGTTTCCGGAAGTAAGGCTCAAGCGCTACATGGAAATGCGCGGCGCCGACGTCGGCCCGCGCGAACATATTCTAGGCCTCCCCGCGCTCTGCGCCGGCCTGTTCTACGACGCGCAGGCCAGCGCCGCCGCCTGGGATCTGGTCAAGGATTTTTCCGCCGAACAGCGGCAGTATTTTCGCGATTCTGCGCCGAAACTGGGGTTGCGCGCGAGCGCCGGGGGCGTTTCGCTGCTCGATCTGGCGCGGAAAATCCTGCCGCTGGCGCGCGCGGGGCTTTCGCGCCGCCGCCGTCTCGATGCAGAAGGCGAGGACGAGGGGCGCTATTTGCAGGCGCTGGAGGAAATCGCCGCGAGCGGCCTCAATCTGGCCGAACGTCGGTTGGCGCTGTTTCACGGCGCATGGCGGGAAAACATCACGCCGGTTTTCAGCCAGTGCGTGTTTTAGCGGGCAGACGCGAAAAGTCGGCCGGATCAGGACCGTGACGCCATCGGAAGAGGCGTCGGAGTCGATGCCCGCAACCGGACGCGCCCGAGCATATCTCAAGAGTTTTGGGGGACCGTTCGTCTCGGTGACTTTGTTGACGCAAAGCAAAATCAGACCTAACTTCCATTCAAGGCAGCCAACTTGTTCCTGGTGATAGGACATCCGCGAATGCGCATCGGAGTCAGGGTTGTCGCGCTGCTTGCGATGGTCGTCGTGGTCGTCTTGGGCGCAACCGGCGATGGCTGGGCCGAGCAGATTGTCAGGACAAACGAGCTCCCCGCCGACACTCTCATCGTCCTGCAACGGGGCGCGTGTGAGCGTCGATGCGCCGTATACAACCTGATCGTCTTCGCCGACGGTTCCGCAATTTTCGACGGCCGTGGCTACGTCCGCCGACCGGGCCTGGCCAAAACCAAGATCAGTCTCGAGGCGCTAAGGGAACTCCTCGACAAAGCCGCTGAATTGAATTTCTTTGAACTGAAGTCGCGCTACGATCAGGAATCCGGTTGCGACTCGGCCAACTCGGACGCGCCCCGAGCGATCATTACCCTCAGCACAGGCGGCAAATCCAACACGATCCAGCACCACCTCGGATGCGCCGGAGCCGAATCGGAGCGCTTGAAGAAATTTGAAGAAAGGATCGACGACGCCGTGGGCTCCGTAAATTGGGTCAAGTGAGGCGTACCGATGGGTTACGATCGCGCCAAAGCTATCGCTTACGCCGAAAAGCACTGGAATGTTCCGTGTGACGACGGCAAATTCGGGCTGACCAACGACAGGCCAAGCGTTGCGTCGAAGAGGATGGAGTTGCACGCCCCCGCAGCCGACGGCTGGAAGCCCGAGTTTGTCAAAGGCAGCGGAGAACCAGAGAAATTTGTATTCCGCCGAACCACCCCGGCAGGCGTCGAAGAAAAGATCATCAGCAACTGGGCCGGGCTCGCGGATTGCGCTCATTTCTTGTCGCAATGCCTTTCCGCAGGCGGAGCGACGACCAACGAATGGGGCGTCGCCGGACTCGTTCAGAACTTGCAAAGCCGCAGCGATACCAAGACGCTCTGCGAGCGCGTCGCCCAGGCCGCCGCGCAACGCGTGATCAATTCCGGCGTGTTCAAACAGGGCGACATGATTGGTTATTTCAATGTAGACCCGGACGGCGACTACGGTGGAAGGCCGTCCTACACGCACTCAACCATGTTCGCAGGCAAGCCAACCGCGACCGACGACGGCAGAGTCACTTGCCACACAGTGGCCCGCTTTCCCGGGAAGACATGGGCGGGGGTTGAAGACCGCTGGTGGCTTCACTCCGGCTACACATATACTCTGATCCACTTCGTTTCGGACGATTCCACACCGAACTTGACGAGAGCGGCGGCGCTCGAGGGCTGGTGGATGCTCGAATATTCAGGCCGTACAGAATATTATTACATTTTCCGAGACGGGCGAGCCCGTTATACGAAAAGAGCGCCGAAGTCGGCCCGAGAGCAACTCGCCGTGGCAGACGGCGGAGCCTACTGGTTCATGGATGCCGGGGGAAAGATCACTTTTGTTTGGCGAGCCACGGGCACGCTGGAAGTGTGGACGCCGTCTCCTCCCGATATGACATCGTATAGAAGCCTTATCAACGGCGCGACTCCCGGCGTCGTGACGAAACTGTTCTGACGCCCCTTCGGCGGACCAGATTCGCTGGACGATTACATGCCGTTGAAATTCATCGGCTTCAGTCGCAGGCGGTCTTGTTGCGAGGCGCTTTGGGCCGGCGGAGCGCTCTGGGCGTTGGCGGCAAGGCCGTAATTGGCGTGCCCCGGACCGGCGGGCAGCGGCGCAAATGCGCTATTGTTTTGCCCCATCTCGTTCCAGGCCGAGCCGCCGCCGAACTGGACGCGGACATGGCTTCTGTCGGCGCCATTCGGTTGCGCCACATTATCCTGTGCGGCGAGCGGCGTGACCAAAGTAAAGGGCAGAAAACAGGGCGACAAGACGGCGATCATGCGAAAAATTCGCAACTTTTCCCGCTTTGTCCCGACCATATGGAATTGCTCCGAATTACGCTGTGCCTTTTTGACCGCAACATGATGGCGACATCATGTCGTAGAAAGGTTGCAGAAGGATTGCTCATCCGCGCCAGTCGCCGAGCGCCGCCTCGACGAGGGCGAGCGCCGCTACGGCGGCGGTGTCGGCGCGCAACACGCGGGGACCGAGCGAAAGCCGCGCCGTGGACTTCATGCCGGCGAGCGCGTCGCGTTCGCTTTGGTCGAACCCGCCTTCCGGGCCGATCAGCACCGCGAATTTTTCGAATCCCGAGCCGGCGGCGCGCAGCGCGGCGACGGGATCGGCGGTTTCCGCCGCCTCGTCGCAGAAAACCAGCAGCCGGTCCGCCGGCCAGTCCGCCAGCGCGGAGTCGAGCTTTTCCTCGTCCAAAACCTCGGCCAGCGATAAAATCCCGCATTGTTGCGCCGCCTCGACGACATTGGCGCGCATCCGCTCGAGATTGACGCGGCTCGCCTGGGTGCGGCGGGTCAGCACCGGACGCAGCCGCCGCGCGCCCATTTCCACCGCCTTCTGCGCCATGTAATCGAGGCGCGCATGTTTGAGCGGCGCGAACAACAGGTCGAGATCGGGCAGGAAATCCTGTTCGCGAGTCTGTTCCTCGATTCGCAGCGCGGCGGTTTTCTTGCCGGCGGGGGCAAGCGCGGCGCGCCATTCGCCGTCGCGCCCGTTGAACGCGAGCACCGGCGCTCCATTGCCGAGCCGCAGCACATTGACCAGATAATTGGTCTGTTCGCGCGTCAGCCCGATCGTTTCGCCGCCGGCGAGCGGGGCTTCGACACACAGGCGATGGCTCGTGAAATCCAGCCGCGACATTTTTATCCCGCTTTCACTTTCGCCCTTGCGGCAGCGCGAGTTCGAATTCCGCCGGCTCCGGGCCGGCGACGGTGACGCGAACGGGGGCCTCCGGCAGCGGCCTGCCGGTGGGATGGTCGAGCAGCGTCAGCAAGAAAACATTGCTTTCCCCTGCCGGGCGGCTTTCGACATAAAAGCCCGGCGGCGCCTCGACGAAAATGGTTTCCGCCCTGTCCTGCAACAGGCGCAGAAGCCATTGCGGCTTGCCGTTCTCGCCAGCGAAAGGGGTGATCTGCGCCAAAGCCTTTGCCTGCGTCGAGTCGAGCGCACGGGGGATGGTTTTCAGCGCCTGCGCCAGCAGAAGGCGCGTTGGCGCATCGGCCTGCGGTTCGGGCGGCAGGTCGAGCCGCAGTCTGGCGCGAACCGGCAGGCAGATCGCCTCGCAGACGGCATAGTCGAGGGCGAGGTCGAGCACGATGGGCAGCTTCTTGTCGCGCGCCGTCACGGCGATCGGAAACACCACCTCGCGCCGATAGCCGAAAGCCTCTACGCCGCCCTCGTCGATGCGCGCCGGTTGCGGATAAAGTATCCGGGCGTCGAGGAGATTTTGCGAACCGGCGAAATCGAATGTCGGCGGCGCGCCCGCTTCGCCCGGATCGCGCCAATAGGTCACCGCTGCGCCGGCAAGGCTTATCTGCACGCCGGCAAAACGCGCGCCGTCGATCAGGCCGCCGTCGATCAGCCGCGCCTGCGATCTTGCCGAGGAAACCCATTTGGCGCCCGATGGCGCGCCGGTCGCATCGGGCGAGCCCCCCGCCGCATGGGCCAGGCCCCCCGCCAAACCCGCGAAGGCGAACAGCGCGGCGAGCGCGCGGCGAAAATTAACGGGCGTTGCGGCTTCACTTTGCGCGCGCATCCTTTAGCATGTCTCCTGCGGCGGCGCTGGCCGCCTCTTGCGATATGGAAGTTTCGATCGTGAGCAAAGCCGGAACCGGTCTCTATCTGGAAGGCAAATGTCTGGTGGCCATGCCCGGCCTGCAGGACGGCTTTTTCAATCGATCGGTGGTCTATATCTGCGCCCATTCCGAGGATGGCGCGATGGGAATCATCCTCAACCATCCGGCGGAGGGCGTCAATTTTGTCGATCTCCTGCTCCAGCTCAAGGTAATCGAGGCGGAAGAAAGGCCGCGCGTCGCGGGCGAGACCCGCGCCGCCCGCGTCCTCGCCGGCGGTCCGGTGGACGCGAGCCGCGGCTTCGTGCTGCATTCGCCCGATTACAGCGCCGACGACGCGACCATGCCGATCGACGCCGCCGTGTCGATGACCGCGACGCTCGACGTGCTGCGCGCCATGGCGCGCGGCAAAGGCCCGAAACAAGCGGTTCTGGCGCTCGGCTACGCCGGCTGGTCCCCCGGCCAGCTCGAACAGGAAATCCTCGCCAACAGCTGGATGATCTGCCCGGCCGATTCGCTCCTGGTGTTCGATCAGGAATATGACTCGAAATATGAGCGGGCGCTGGGCGCGATCGGCGTCGATCTGCGGTTTCTGTCCGACGATGCGGGCCACGCGTGATCCGGCTGACCAGCGAAATCGCCGCGCCAACCGTAGTCTTTTAAAGATGTATGGAATAGTGCGCGGGTGCGGGCCGTGCGGCCGCCGTCAGCAGAAATGCTTACGGCCTTGTCGCGGCGCCCCGCTTGCGAAGCGCCGCCGTTCAGAGCAGAATTGACATGGACGGCGGAGCTTCCGGGCGAATGCCGTCTGAAGATCGACCGCGCGAACAAGCAGAAATAGCGGCGCGCGGGCGTTCAATGAAATGGGAGGAACGCATGAAAGTTGGCGCTTTTCTTAAGAGCTGCAATCAGAGCCTGGCGATTTGCGGGGCGGATGAGTCGATCGGCGTCATCGCCGCGCGCCTGTCGAGCAAGAACATCGGCGCTTTGCCGGTGTGCGACGATAATCACGGGCTGATCGGCGTCATTTCCGAGCGCGACATCGTCCGCGCTTTCGCCAAGGACGCGGCGACGCTGCGCGATCGGCGGGTGCGCGATCTGATGACCAGCAAGGTCATCTCCTGCGATCCGGCCATATCGATGATCGACGCCGAAAAAATGATGAACGAGGCGCGCGTGCGTCATCTTCCGATCGTCGAACATGGCAAGACCGTCGGAATGCTGTCGATTCGCGATCTGATGGTGTGGCGCATCCGCGTCGCGCGCGAAGAGATCGACGTCCTGCGCGACGTCGTCATCGCCGCGCGTCACGCCTGACGGACGCCTGAACCGGCCACTTGAGCCTGCTGGGTGGAAGCCCTACCCATCGGGCGCCGTGAAAGGCGCGCCGATGGCGTCGGCGTTTTGCCGGCCTTACCGGCGACGCCGGGGCTTCGCGTCCGATCCGGTGGCCGCAATCGGCGTTGCTCAGAGCGCCGGTTCCCCCGCCGCGCCGACCAGTTTGCGCGCGTCGGCGGCGCTCAGCGGATGGCCGAAAGCAAACCCTTGAGCATATTCGCAGCCGATCTGCGAAAATTCGATCACGTCCGATTCGCTTTCCGCGCCTTCGGCGATCGCCTCCATGCCGAAATCATGCGCCAGCGCCACCACCGAACGCAGCATCGCCGTGCGGTCGCCCTGGCCGATATTTTCGGCCTCGCGGGCGAAGGAGCGGTCGATCTTGATGGCGTCGAAGGGGAAGCGCTGAAGATAGGCGAGCGAGGAATAGCCGGCGCCGAAATCGTCGAGTGACAGGCCGGCCCCCAGATCCTTGATCCGCCCCAGAATCTGCGCTGCAAATTCGGGATTTTCCATCACCAGACTCTCGCTAAGCTCCAGCTTGAGCGAAAACGGCAGCACATTGGTGCGGGTAAGGATGTTTTTCAGGTCGGTGAGCAGGTCGTGCCGCAGCAATTGCCGCGACGACACATTGACGGTGACGAAAATCGGCGGCTGGACGTCGAGCGCCTTCTGCCAGGACGACAATTCGCGCGCCGCGCGTTGCAGGGCGAACAGGCCGAGATCGACGATCAGGCCGGTCTCTTCGGCCAGAGGCAGGAATTCGGCCGGTTCGACGCGCCCGAGTCGCGGATGCTGCCAACGCAGCAGGGCCTCGAAACCGGCGACGGTGCGGTCTTCGAGCCGCACTACCGGCAGGAAGAACAATTTCATCTCGTCGCGCTCCAGAGCGTGGCGCAATTCGCTTTCGAGCGCCTGACGGTTCGAGCCCTGCGAGCGCATCGAGGGGCGGAACGCCTCGATGCGGCCGCCGCCTTCGCGCTTGGCGTGGCGCATGGCGATTTCCGCGTCCTTGAGCATGTCCTCGCGCTTGGGATGCCATTGCGGGTCGAACAAGGCGATGCCGACCGAAACGCTCAGGGCGATTTCGCGATTGGCGAAGGTCACCGGCGTCGACAGCGCGCGGCGGATTCGGTCGGCGAAATTGACGATCTGCTCGGTCGTGCTTTCCGACACCAGAATGATGGCGAACAGATCGCCGGAAATGCGCGCCAGCGTGTCGCGCGGCTGCAACAGACGTCCGAGCCGGCGGGCGACCGTCAGCAAAATCGAATCGCCGGCCGAAACGCCGACGGTCTCGTTGATCTTGCGGAAACGGTCGATATCGACGCAAAGCACGGTCGGGCGCAGTTCGGCCAGATGTTCGGCCTGCGCCAGCGTCAGTTCGAGCCGGTCGAAGAAGATTTCCCGATTGGGCAGGCCCGTCAGATTGTCGTGAACGGCGTCGTGCAGCAGGCGCTCCAGCGCGTTTTTCTGGTCGGTGACGTCGGAGAGCGTGCCGACGAGGCGCACCACTTCGCCGTCGGCCCCGACGACGGGGCGGGCGCGCAGCCGGAACCAGAAATAATGGCCGTCGGAGGCGTGGAGGCGGAAATCCTGGCACACCCGGCCGCGCCTCTGTTCGAGCACGGTGTCGAGACAGGCGCGATAGCGGTCGCGCTCCAGCGGATGCAGAATCTCCATCCACGCCGCCGCCGGGCCTTCCAGTTCGCCGCGCTTGAGGCCGAGTTGGTCCTCGATCTCCGGACTGACGAAAATCTGGTCGTTGGCCACGTCCCAGTCGAAGATGACGTCATTGGCGCCGGTCAGCGCAAGGGCCTTGCGTTCGACATCGGTGATCGCGCCATGGGCGACGCCGCCGGAGGCGAAGGCGTTCTGCATTATGGTGAAGCCGATCAGCATCACCAGCAGCACCAGTCCCCCGAGCAGGGCGGGGGAGGCGAGATCGTTGGCCAGCGAACCGTTGACGGCGAAGCCGGCGGCGGCGACCCAGACCACCAGCAACAGCCAGGTGGGGATCAGCATGACCGCCCGCTCGACCCCGTGGGTGGCGAGATAAAGCACGAGAATGAGCCCGACCGCGGCGATGGTCGCCAGCGAAATGCGCGCGACGCCCGCCGCCACCGGTGCGTCATAGACGGCCAGCCCGACCAGCGCCAACAAGAACAACAGCCAGATGCCGGCGACATGCGACGCGCGCACATGCCAGCGGCTCAGGTTCAGATAGGCGAACAGGAAGACCACCAGCGTCGCCGACAACACGGTTTCGGCGCCCGCGCGCCAGACCCGGTCGGCGCCGGTGTCGGTGCCGAACACCTTGCTCCAGAAGCCAAAATCGATGCTGATATAGGCCAGCACCGCCCAGGCGAGAGCGGCGGCGGCTGGAAAGATCACCGCGCCCTTGACGACGAAGACGATGGTCAGGAACAAGGCCAGCAGCCCGGCGATGCCGATGACGATGCCCTTGTAGAGGGTCAGGCTGGTGTTCTTGTCCTTGTAGGCTTCCGGCTCCCAAAGATAGAGCTGCGGCAGTTTCGGCGTCTTCAATTCCGCGACGTAGGTGACGGTGGCGCCGGGGTCGAGCGTCAGGCGGAATACGTCGGCGTCGCTCGCCTCTTCCTTTTCCGGAGCGATGCCCTGGCTGGCGGTGATGTCGGCGATGCGCTCGGAGCCAAGATCGGGCCAGATCACGCCGGAGCCGACCAGCCGGAAATGCGGCGCGACGATCAGTCTTTCCATCTGCTCGTCGGTATCGTTGGTCAGAGCGAAGACAATCCAGGCCGGATGGCCGCCCGCTTCGCGCGCATGGACCTCGATGCGGCGGACGATGCCGTCGGCGCCCGGCGCGGTCGAAACCTGGATGCGGTCGCCCTGCGACGAATAATTCTCCACCCAATGGGTCAGGTCGATGGCCTGCGCGTCCGGCGGCACGCGCACGGATTCGACCGCGCCGGCGGGCAAGACGCAGACGAGCAACAGCAAAAGCGTGGTCAGGATCGGGACGGCGAAACGCAACAGGCGAACGTGACTTTCGAGGAATGAGGAGATCGGCGAAAACGTGGAAATTGGCGGGAGTTGAGGGATTGGCCGGACAGGGGCGGCGGCTTCGCGGGGGTCGGAAAGAGACGGCTTGACCGGAGCAAAACGCCTGCGCCCCATTCTTGTCGAAACTTTGTCGGGGCGAAAGGCGATGGCGGGACGGGGGCGAGGCCGTCCAGCGGAAAAGGCGGGATTCCCGTTCCTCGTCATCGGCTTGTTCGACGCGGGCGCGGCTGGCGGGGAAACGGCGCCGTCACAATTGCAGGTCCGAACCATCGGCCGAGTCGGCGTCGCGCAAAAAATCGCGTTCGAGCAAGGCGAACAGCAGATGGTCCTGCCAGGCGCCGTCGATGAGCAGATAAGAGCGGGCGAAGCCTTCGCGCTGGAAGCCGAGGTTTTCGAGCAGGCGGCGCGAGCGTTCGTTTTCCGGGGCGCAGGCTGCCTCGATGCGGTGAAAGCGCATTTCGAGAAAGGCGTGGCGCAGCATCGCGCGCACCGCCTTGCGCATGAAACCCTGGCCGGCATATTTTTCGCCGATCCAGTAGCCGAGCGTGGCGCATTGGGCGACGCCGCGCCGGACGTTGCCAAGCGTCAGGCCGCCGAGCAAAGCGTCATCCTTGGTGCGGAAGATCAGATAGCCATAGGCCTGGTCTTCGAGCCTTTCGCGGTCCTGGCGCGCCAACCGGCGGTGATAGGCCGCCTTGGTGAGGTCATCGAGCGGCCAGCTTGGCTCCCAGGGGGTGAGAAAGCTCCGGCTGGCGGCGCGCAAGTGCCGCCATTGCTCGAAATCGCCGCTTTTCGCCGGGCGCAGATAAAGCCCCTCGCCGTCGAGACGTGGCGAGGTCGTTTTCTTGCGCGGCAGGTGAAAGAGGTCCATGGCGGCTCTCGGGACGGATTTGCCTCAATAGCACAGGCTGGTTGGATTTTCGACAAGCCGCCAACGTCGTAACAGGGCAATCTGGTGAAAGCGTCAGGCGGCGGCCAGGTTGCGTATCCCTTCTTCCGCGAGCGGAGAAGAGAAAAACGCGGACTTCCAAATTCTCCCGATTGTCCTGCCTCACACTCCGGCCAGCCGCGCCGAAATGTCCAACGCGCCGGGGGCTCGGGCGACGGCGCCCAGAATGGCGACGGTGGGCGGCGTGCGCAGCAGGCTCGCGCCGGCGGCCCGCACTTGCGCCAGATTCAGGCCGTCGATCCGGTCGATCATCTCCTGGCGCGGAAGCACCCGGTCGAAAATCATGATCTGGCGGGCGATCTGCTCGGCGCGCGCCGAAGAGCTTTCGAGCGCCGTAAGCAGGCCGACCTTGGTCTGGGCTTTCGCGCGCGCCATGTCGGAAGCGCTCAAGCTGTGGGCGGCTTCGGCCAGCGCGTCGAGACTGACCTTCACCAGTTCCCTGACGTCGCGCCCTCCCGTCGCCGCCTCGAAGCCGAACAGGCCGGCGTCGAGATAGGACCAGTGAAAGGACGAGATCGAATAGGCGAGGCCGCGCTTTTCGCGCACTTCCTGAAACAAGATCGAGGCCATGCCGCCGCCGACCGCATTGGCGAAAATATGCGCGGCGTAAGTCTGCGGGTCGGCATAGGCCAACCCCTCGAAGCCGACGATGACCTGCGTTTGCTCCAGCCGTTTCGAGACCTTGATTTCGCCGCCGACATAATGCGCCGGCGCCGGCTTTTTGGGCGCGCCGTTCGGGAGTTTTCCGAATTTTTCTGCGGCCTCGTCGCAGATTTTAGCGTGATCGACGGCCCCGGCGGCGGCGATGACGATATTTTGCGCGACATAATGGCGATTGAGATAGGCGCGGATCGAACCACGGTCGAAACCGCGCACGCTTTCGGCCGTGCCGAGAATGGCCCGGCCGATCGGCTGGCCGGGAAAGGCGGCGGCGTTGAACAGGTCGAACACGAGATCGTCGGGCGTGTCCTGCAAGGCGGCGATTTCCTGCAGGATGACGTCTTTTTCGCGCTTGAGCTCTAGCGGATCGAACAGGCTCTCGATCAGGATATCGGCGAGCACATCGAGCGCCAGCCCGGAATCCTCGCGCAACACGCGGGCGTAGTAGGCCGTGCTTTCGACGCTGGTGGCGGCGTTGAGGTCGCCGCCGGCGCTCTCGATGGCTTCGGCGATGGCGCGGGCGTCGCGCCGCGCCGTGCCCTTGAAGGCCATATGTTCGAGCAGATGCGACAGGCCCTGTTCCGCCGCGCTCTCGTCACGCGATCCGGCCGCGACGAATACGCCGAGCGAGGCGGTTTCCAGGCCCTCCATGGCGTCGGTGACGACGCGCAGGCCGTCCGGCAATTTGGTCGTTTCAACCGCCATGCGCGGCCAGGGTCGCCGCGCGGGCGCGGGCGAGAATGAAGGTTTGGACCGCTTGCGGGTCGTTAGGCAGAATATCGAAACGCTCAGGTTTCTCGAACAGGTCGGCAAGATGCGCGGGCAGCGGCGCCGACACGCCGGTCGCCGCGCGCACGGCGTCCGGGAATTTCGCCGGATGGGCGGTGGCGAGCGCCACCATTGGCACATGCGGGTTTTCCTGCAGTTTTTTGCGCGCGACATGGACCGCCACGGCGGTGTGCGGGTCGAGCAAAATCCCGGTCTCGCGATACGTGCGGGCGATCTCGGCGGAGGTCTGCGCCTCGTCGGTGGCGCCGGCGGCGAAATTTTCGCGGATCTTTTTCAAGGCGCGCGCGGGAATATCGAAGGCGCCCGACTGGTCGAGCCGCGCCATCAAGCCGCGCAGGGCGGACGAATCGCGGTCGAGCGCGTCGAACAGCAGGCGCTCGAAATTGGAGGAGACCTGAATATCCATCGACGGTGATTGCGTGGCGTGGACGCCGCGCACTTCATAGCGCCCGGTGTCGAGGGCGCGGGCGAGGATATCGTTGGAATTGGTGGCGACGACAAGTTTCTCGATGGGCAGGCCCATCTGCCCCGCCATGTAGCCGGCGAGAATATCGCCGAAATTGCCGGTCGGAACCGTGAAGGATATCGGGCGCAAAGGCCCGCCGAGCACGGCGGCGGCGGTGAAATAATAGACCGTCTGCGCCGCGACGCGGGCGAAATTGATCGAATTGACGCCCGATAGCCCGAGCTTTTCGCGCAAGGGCTTGTCGCGGAAGAAGCTCTTGAGCATGGCCTGGGCGTCGTCGAACGTGCCTTCGAGCGCGATGGCGTGGATATTGTCGTCGTTCACCGTCGTCATCTGCCGGCGCTGCACGTCGGAAACGCGGCCATGCGGATAGAGGATGAACACATCCACCTGTTCAAGCCCGCGAAAGGCCTCGATCGCCGCCGCGCCGGTGTCGCCGGAAGTGGCGCCGATAATGGTCGCGCGTTGGCCTTTTTCGCGCAGCGCCCGGTCCATCAGGCGGGCGAGCAGTTGCATCGCCACATCCTTGAAGGCGAGCGTCGGCCCATGGAAAAGTTCGAGCACGAACAGATTGTCGTCGAGCTGGACCAGAGGCGTCACCGCCTTGTGGCGGAACGTGGCGTAGGCCGCAGCCAGCATGGCGCGGAACTCGGCGGCGGGCGGCGCGGCGTCGAGAAAGGGCGAGAGGACGGCCTGCGCCACATCGACATAAGGCGTCCCGGCAAATCCAAGCAGGGCTTTCCGCGACAGCGCCGGCATTTGTTCAGGCACATAAAGACCGCCGTCGGGCGCGAGGCCGGCGAGCAGCGCTTGCGTGAAGGAGACTTTCGGCGCGTCGCCGCGGGTGGAAATATAGAGCAATTCGAGCCGATTCCGCTGGAGGACTTTAAGCCGCAGTCTTGTCGAACCGCGCTTTTAGCCCGTTCAGCCGGCCCTGTCATGTCCTGCGCCGTCGCGGGATCCGCGCCGCCACAAAAAGAGAGCCGCCCTGCGGCGGCTCTCCGGTTAAAAAAGCGACGGTGGATCAGGCGGCCAGCGTGCGCCTGCGGCGACGGCCCATGACGCCGATGCCTCCAAAACCGGCGAGCATCATGGCCCAGGACGCGGGTTCCGGCACGCCGCTAAGGGCGCCGGCCCTGAACAAATCGGAGAGATCGGTCGCGTTGGCGGCGCCGCCAATCCAGGGCGTGCCGGTCGAGGGATCGACGCCGAAGATTTCCTGCAGGCTGCGCAGATCGGAGGAGTGATCGTAGGCGATGGCGCTGTTATAGGCATTGCCCCTGGCAAGCGGCGAAATGACGATTTCGGTCGAGGTGAAACCGGCGGTCGAGGCGCCGTCGCCTTCGGTCTCGTCGTTCCAGATCACGATCACGCCATTGTTCTTGAAGGCCTGCGAGGCCTCGATCAGCGGCACGATCTTGGACAGGAAATGATCGCCCTGGGCGATGGAAGCGGCGTCGCCGGTATAATGCACGCCATTATAGGTGAAGCCGCCCGAGAGCGTGGAATGCATGTCGTTGTATTGGTCCGGCGAGATGAAGTTGTAGTTCGATACGGTGTTGTTGGCGAGATTGGTGGCCAATGCCTCTAAAGGCGCATAGTTCTGGGCGCTTCCGGCGCCATTGGTTGCGGCGAAAAACACCTGCGGATCGTGCTTTGGCGCATAGTTATATTGGTGGCTGCCGTTATAGGGGTTGGTGTAGGTCGAGGAGGTTCCCGACGAACTCTTCAGCGGCACGGTCCATTGGCTCTGTGGCTTGACCGTGTTGGTGAGTTTGCCGCCGACGATCGCGAGCTGCGTGCCTTCCTGATAGGAAGTCCAGGTCTTGCCGTTGTTCTGCAAGACGGCGCTCAGGCTCGGCGTCGTGGTCGGCAGGATATTTTGCGCGGCGGCCGATGGATCGGCGTCGGTGCGCACCCCGTTAGGCGCGGTCTGACCGGCTTCCGCCCAGATATAGATGCCGTAATGGCCCCGATCCGAGCCTCTGGTTCAGGATGGTGGCTGTCCCCCGTATGATGAGAAACGGGGTCCAGGTTAGCGCCGGCCCCAAGCATCGTGGGACGGAGGACAGCCATGGAATATTATGCCGGAATCG
>NZ_CAIUXT010000061.1 GCF_903903185.1 uncultured Rhodoblastus sp. | reverse complement strand
CGGCTGGAAACGAGAACGGGAGAATCGTTATGTCATTCATGGCGGGCGTGGCCGGAGCGAAAGCGCGAAAGGGTGGGTGTAAGCAACCGAATCCTACGCGATATCAGCGCATTGCGCCACGCCCGCCAGCCTCAAAAAAAAGCCGTCATGAATAAGATGGGTTAGATCAAGCGGCGCGCGGCTTCCCTTCGGTCGATCCGGGCAAAGGTGCTTGATGATTTCGCGCGTAACGGTCTTGGACGTTTCGTGCTCAAAACCAACCACCACGTCGCGCAGCCATTCAACGCAATCAGGCCGAACGAAGCCTAGGGCGGCGCATGCCTCCTCCATAAAAGGCGTGATATCGACGCGGCCGTGCGGCGTCCCGGCAGGATCGAGCGGGATGACTAGAATTGGCGATTTCCATCCGCGCATGGATATTTCTCCCGAAATAACGTGATTGCTAGACGGTCAGCCCCTCGCGCGCGCGTTGGAGCGCGGACGATAACAGTTAATCGCTTTTCATAGCTCCAACTCATGAAAAATCGTTAAGGCGTGATCATTGGCGCGCGCGAACTGTTCCGCATCGGCCAAGGCACGGCACTCGAATTCCTGATCCGATTCATTTGGCGCGCGCTCGATGCAAAAGACGCCATCATGACTGCGAATCTTGTTGCCCCTCATGACGCTCAGATCAGGCCGAACGATTTCATAAAATATCACCCAAACATCCTCTTTTCCACCTCCGCGCTCCTCCAAAGCCGCGATTCGACGCGCAAGCCGATTCTTTCTCATTTTTTTCTGCCCTTCTCCTCAAGCGCCAGAAGGCGTTTTTCCAATTCTTCCGTTTCCAGCGCCTTGCGCCGCACCTCGAAAACGCTGGCGACCGTCGCCGCTTCGTCCGGTGTGACTTCGCCCGACGCCATCGCCGCCGTCAGGGCCGCCATAGCCGCCGCAATGTCCGATGCGGTTTGCACGGTCGGAAGATCAAGGCAAACAGGGCGGCCTTTGCGCAGTGGCGAGATGCGCTCCAAGACAAGCCGGGCCGCCGTCATGTCGCCGCCCTTCGCCGCCGTCACCACTGCCGAAACAATCGCTTCCGCGTCGTCCTGCATCAGCTTTTCCGCCAATACCGTTGCCTTATGCCGCACACCCTTCGGCTTGCCCTTGGGGTTGCCTGATCGGCCTTTCTGGAAAGGCGCGCCGCGCTGCTTTCCCGCTGCATTTTCAGCCATCGCGCCTTCCCCCAATCGTTCCCCGGTCGAAAATCCGACCATCGCTTAAGCGGGAATAATAAATTCGGGAATGGCCGGCTCGTTCTGGAAATTTCTAGCAATTCCTAAACCCCATATTTTCCAGCCCTTTTAGGCGCTGATGTTTTCTGATATGCTCCCTGTGTTTCTCGTTGGTGCTTACCGGATGCTTACCGTAAATTGGAGCGAAAACCAGTGGCGCGAGGAAAAATCACCAAAACCACCGTCGATGCGCTGGTCTGCCCACCGGGCAAGGACCGCGATATTCTATGGGACGCGGGAAAGGGATGCCTGTCGGGTTTTGGCGTGGTTGCGTATCGGCCCAACAAGGCGGACGTGGCGGCGGACGGAGAACGCGCCGTCGGAGCGAAGGCCTTCATCATACAATATCGAATGCACGGGCGATCGCGCCGTTACGTGCTCGGCGAATATGGCAAGCTGACGCCGGAACAAGCCAGGTCGGACGCCAAGAAACTTTTTGGCGACATCGAGCGCGGCATTGATCCGGTTGATGCGCGGGCGAAATCGCGGAACGTCCTGACATTCAACGAGATTGCCGACCTCTACGAGGCGGAACATTTCCCGAAACTCGGCGAAGTGACCCGCGAGAATTACAAAGCGATCATCAAAAACACGCTTAAGCCGATGGTCGGCCGTCGCCGGATGATCGATATTTCGACGGAAACTTTCTCCGGCGCCCACGCGAAAATGAAGGACACCCCTTCGGCCGCAAATATGATGCTTCGCGTGTTTTCGAGCATTTGGGGCTGGGCGAAGAGGACGAAGCATCAGGTCGGGCCTGAAAATCCGGTACAAGGGATTCAGCATTATAAAGAGGAAGGGAGAGAGGTCTTCCTGTCGGTTGAACAGCTGACCATGCTGGGGAACGCGATGTCTGACGCGGAGACGGTTGGCCTGCCTTGGCAGATTGACGAAAACGGACCCAACGCGAAGCACGCCCCCAAGGCGAAGAACAGGCTCCGCATCATCGATTCCTTCGCGCTCGCGGGCATCCGCCTCATTGCGCTGACCGGCTCGCGCAAAGGTGAAATCCTGAAAGCAAAGTGGGAATGGGTCGATTTCAATCTGAAGGTCATCAACCTGCCCACATCGAAGACGGGCAAAAAAATTCTGATGCTCCCCGATGCTGCGGTTGATATCCTCCGGACGCTGCCTCGGATCAAGGGCAATCCACACGTCATTCCCGGCGATGTCGAAGGTCAGCCGCGCGCCGATCTCAAAAACCCCTGGGATGCCATCCGCAAGGCAGCCGGCCTACCCGACGGCACTCGCATCCATGACTTGCGCCACAGCTTCGCTTCGCTCGGCGTCGGGGATTCTCTCGGTCTGCCGGTAATCGGTAAACTGCTCGGACATAACCAAGCTTCAACAACCGCCCGCTATGCTCACGTCCACGAGAAGGTGGCGCGAAGC
The DNA here is from genome assembly GCF_903903185.1 of uncultured Rhodoblastus sp. Classification (GTDB taxonomy): domain Bacteria; phylum Pseudomonadota; class Alphaproteobacteria; order Rhizobiales; family Beijerinckiaceae; genus Rhodoblastus. The sequence continues at coordinate 108,502 of NZ_CAIUXT010000061.1, read as the reverse complement.
GCTGTGGAGCAGATCGGCGGCCAGGTCGCGGCAGCCTTTGCCACTTCAGATCGCAAGAGCAACGTTATCCGCCTTCCTAAACGGAAAGCGACGAAGAATGGCGAGCGGAAGCAAGCAGCGCGAACTCCGGATAAGCGAGCCTGATCCGGATTGGGTGCCTTTATCGAGGGCGCCTTTTGTGTATGGATCAGGTGCTCATGACGACAGCGAAGGCAATTTAGGCCATTTAGACGAGCCCGAAGTTCGGGAGTTCGAAAATCGCCTGCTACTCGCCGGCGCCAAGAGGGTGTTTTTCTCTCGCGACGACGGCAAGGTCTTTTTGAGCGGGGATGGGTGGAATTTCTATGACCACCCCCTGCGATTCGAAGCCCCGTTGTTTATCGACGACGCAACTGCCGAATCGTTGCGGATCGCACTGAACGATATTTGGCAAGAAATGGCCGGAGAATTTCGCAACGCGCTGCGCACTGGCACATGCACAGTGGTCGCCAAGATCGGAACGCCCCTTTCCCAATTCTTTGAAATCATCCCGACGAACGGCTTGGCTTATTTCGCTGTCGAGAACTGGTGCGATGATTTGGCCCGTTATGGTCGGGACCCTGCGTATTTTGTCCATGTCGGCGACAAGGTGGGAGACGGCGCAAATCAAATCGACAAAGCCGACCAATCATCGCCGCGCCTCGAGGACGCCATGGACCTGATCATCCGTCTATATGGGAGGAATTTGCCATCCCGCCGAGAGAAGGGCCAGACGGCGTTTTACCAAGCCGTCCGAGCCTACGCCGAAAAGAACGGTCCTCCGGCTGCTCCAAGTCGCGATACCGTCTTGCGCGCAAGGAAATTGTTAAGTGGCCAATAAGCGGAGCGCCTGCGCAAGTTACGCATGCTCAATTTGCGGAATGCATCACCGGAAATCTTCGACCATGCTTCGCTCATTCCCGACATGATTGGGCATGAACGAAAAGTGGAAGACATGACCAAAAAAGACCAAACCTCGAAAGCAGCGCCGCAATTTCTCCGCCGCCGCGAAGCATCCGCCTACCTGGAATCACGCTATGGCGCGCCCTGTTCGATGCAACATCTCGCCAAACTCGCCGTCCACGGTGGCGGCCCCGTGTTCCGCAAATTCGGCCGCTACCCGGTTTATGAGCCCGCTGACCTCGACGGCTGGGCTGAATGCCGCCTGTCCGGCCCGATGGATTTCACCAGTGGAAACGAACAGAAAAAGGAGGAAAGTCCCAAAGAACAAATGTAGAATGGCGAAACGCGGATAGGCTAGCCAGCCGACAAGTCGGGACGCATCACCCGGTTTCCGCGTGTCACTCGAAAGCGTGCGGATGCGCGGGATGAACAGAGACGCCAAAAATGACAACGCCTTTATCGTTCTTCAGCTGGTGGGAATACAAGAAGGCTCCGTTGGGGCTGGCGCTTCAATGGATTGTCAGTGAAAGCGATACACTCGAACCATTCGCGATGGAAGAACGGCCCGGCTGCGCGTCGGATACCGCGTTCAGCGTTCAAAACGTAAACTTTGATGGCCCAGGTGGTGGAGCTTCATACGGGATTTCAGCTGAACTTGCGGGCAAGTGGGACGCAGCCATCAAAAAACTGATGGACGCTATCAGAGATGGGGTTCTCCAAGTTTACGGGCTGAAAGAGGGAGACGACACCGTCAGCCAACTTTCAATCGACCTTTTCGATGAAGTCACCATAAATATTATTTCACCTGTCGCGAGAGATGACGAAATATTTCAGAACATTATTCGGCCTAGGCACTCGTCTCTTGAATTTGGTGATTACGAAAAATGGCCCCAATGCGATGGGGACATAATTAGGAGAGACGGAGAGTTATCTTGGACTCGGCTCCATGTTCTCGTGGGTGACATCATAAACATTAAATCGTCCTCTGGTCCTAACGAGATCGGCGCACCTGCCGGACCTTCAATAACGCCTGAAATCATTTACAGGACTGGCGCGGCGGGAAAGCCCTCAAGCTGGTGGCTCATAGAACAAGAGGTTCGCGGGCGGTTTTCCGGATTTCCCGTGGGCATCAAAAAGTCGGACATCGCTCGATTGATGAACAAATGGATCAAGGAAACGCACCCTGAGGCACCTCCGATCACAGAGAAGACGATAGGGAACAACCTGGTCGCCCTGCTAGTCGAACTCCGGGCCTTGCCGGAAAGCGCCTGATATTATTTTTATCGTTACAATATCGGGCGACTATATCGGGCAGTAATATTAAGAAAAGATGCGGTTATTCCAACGTTTATAGGGAAACCGCAATGCCCGAAGTTCAATACCTCCGCCGCAAGCAGGCAGGAGAATATCTCAAAAGCAAGTATGGTTTCGGTGCGCCCAGGACCCTAGCCAAGCTCGCGACCGTCGGCGGCGGCCCCGAAATTTTCTATGCGGGACCCCGCACTCCTCTCTACACTGAAGAGAAGCTCGACAATTGGGCGAACGGCAAGATCGGCCGGCCCGTGCGCAGCACCTCCGAACGCAGGGCGGAGGCCGCTGAATAATGGTCGACAAAAAGTTGAACCCGGCAGCGCTGGCGGGCGCATACCGGGTCCGGAATTCGATCAGCTTGGCGGCGATCAACCGGGAACATACCGCAGAAACCATCGTCCTTCAATTCCTATATCGCCGCTATGGCCTCGCGCCGGAAATAGCGTCGACCATCGCCGCCCTGGCCGGCCTCGGACCGCGCGGGGTGCGGTCATGATCAGCATCGGAATTGACCCGGGCGTTAATGGCGCCGTCGTCGTCATCGGCCCGAACGGGGATATTGTCCAAATTCACGACATGCCGACGCTCGCCGACGGCGCAAAAAACCGCAGGGCGATCAACGCGCCGCTGCTGGCGTCGATCATTTACAAGAGCCACGCCACCAAGGCCTATTGCGAGCTTGTTGGGCCGCGTCCTGGCGAAGGCGCCGTTGGTGCTTTCGGCTTTGGCCGATCGCGCGGCGTAATCGAAGGGGTGCTCGCTGCGTGCGGCGTTCCCGTGACGATGGTCGCGCCGCCGGTCTGGAAACGCGCCGCCGGCATCCTCGCCGGCAAGGAAAACAAGGATTCCGCCCGCGCTGTTGCAATCGCGAGATGGCCGGGTCAGGCCGATCTTTTTGCCCGCAAGATGGACATCGACCGCGCCGAAGCGGCATTGATCGCCATCGCCGGCATGATGCGGGAGGGCAGCAAATGAGCGATGCCCTTTCGCAAATGGCCCTTGGCGAGGCTGACATTCTTGCGGCTTGGCGCGAGAACTATTCGCAAATTCGGCAGACCGGATTCGAGTGGCTCCTTTCGATGGGAGTTCCGCCTCTGGCGCTCGCCCGTGATCCTGCTCCGTTCGACGGCTTTCCGGTGACAGCGGCCCAAGTGGAATTTTTGGACAAGGGCTTTGAATTCACCTCCTATTTGCGTGATCCTCAGCGGCCCCAGCGGGCCCTGATTATTCTGGCGCGGGACATTGACTGCGAGATTGCGGACATTGCCGCCTGGACGCCCAGGACGGGAGAAGTGAGGCTTTGGCTCGGACGACTCTCAATGCTCGGCGAAAACAACATCCTCGCCCCGCGCTTCGACGAACCGTTGCCGGTACATGAAACGGCGCTCGATTGGCTGAAGGCGGACCGGCGCGGCGTTTTCATCGCCGATCCGGCGCGCGCTTCCTTCCAACTCGAAGGTCACTCGCTGCTCGTCGATAACGCCGTTTTCGGAGGAAAATTGAAACAGGCGCTCACGCGTCCATCACCCCCGATCTTCGTCAACAAGGATGCTCGGAGGGCCGCCGCATGAACTCGATAGTTCCCTTGGAACAGGCCGAGCGCGATCTTCGGCGTCAAGCATTTGAACCACATGCCGCGCCTAAACAGGACGAAGCCGCAAAGCTTTTCAAAATTGAAGCCTTCGAAGAAATCACCTTCAGCGGGCGCGAGGAATGGACCGTTAAGGGTCTCATGCCATCGCAAGGCCTCGTTGTGGTCTATGGGCCATCCGGTTGCGGCAAAAGCTTCCTCGTCACCGATCTGGCCTTATTGATTGCCCAGGGCGAACCTTGGGCAGGCAAGAAGGTTCAGACCGGCTCCGTCTGCTATGTGGCGGCTGAGGGCGCGGCAGGCTTCCGCAAACGAATTGCTGCCTATCGCGAAGCCCATGGCCTGAAACGTGAAAAGCTGCCGTTCTATTTGATTAGCGCGGCGCCCAATCTCGGAACCGACAAGGGCGACCTCGAAAAGTTGCGGCTCAGCATCGAATCGCGGCCAAAGGGCCTCACGTTGCGCTTGATCACGATAGATACGGTTTCGCAGGTGCTTCACGGCGCCGAAGAGAACGGCTCCGGGATGACGGCGCTAATCGCCAATGCCAACGTCCTGGCCGCTCATTTCAAATGCGCCGTGCTCGTCATCCATCATTCCGGCAAGAACGTCGAGAACGGCGCGCGCGGCCATTCCAGCTTGCCCGCTGCCGCCGACGTCGTTTGGTCCGTGAAAAAAGACGAGGCGCGCGGCGTCTCTGTTGTGACGGTCGAGAAGGCAAAGGACGAGATCGGCGGCCTTGCCTTCGACGTGAAGCTTAAACGCGTTGTTCTTGCCGTGGACGAGGACGGCGACGAAATATCTTCCCTTGTGGTCGAGAGCATCACCGAGGTCGTCGGCGTAAAGCCCAAAAAGGCCGCTGGGAAACCAAAGCCGCCGCCATCGGCAAACTTGCTTATGGCATGCGTCAGGGAAGCCTTGGGCGCTCATGGTCGGGAGATCAGGTCGTTTATGGACGGCCCGATGGTCCGCGCTGTCGCCGAACCCCGCATCCGCGACGTCTATTACGAGCGCCAGGCGGACAAAGAGCCCAATACGATCCGCACGGCTTTATGGCGCGGGATCAAGAACGCAATCGATCGGCAAGACCTCGTTGCCGGCGTCGTCGACGGGGAGCGTTTCATATGGTTGCCGTGATCCGCTCTCCGATGTGCGCCCCACACCGTTACAGCGTTACATCGTTACACCCCCTAAAGGGGGGGTGTGACGTATGTGACGCATCGGTGATCGTTACAGGCGTTGCAAATGTAACGTTTGTAACGGTTGTGACGCCTTCGCCCATTGAGAAGCAAAAAGGGGGCTCCTGTGGCTGAAAATGCAGCGGGAAAGCAGCGCGGCTCACCTTTTCAGAAAGGCCGATCAGGCAACCCCAAGGGGAAACCGAAGGGCGCGCGGCACAAGTCCACCATCTTGGCGGAAAAGCTCATGGAAGATGAGGCCGAGGCGGTCGTTCGCGCGATCATCGCCAAGGCCAAGGACGGCGACATGACGGCGGCGCGCATCGTGGTCGAGCGCATCGCGCCAGTTCGGAAGGGCCGGCCCATCAACTTGACCTTACCGAAGATCGAAACCGCAGACGACCTCGCGGCGGCTATGGCTGCAATCGTCGGCGCCATGGCGGAAGGCAAGATTACGCCTGAAGAGGCCACTGCGGCGGCCGGCGTCCTGGAAGTGCGCCGGCGGGCAATCGAAACGATGGAATTCGAGCGGCGGCTGAACGAGATCGAAAGCCGATTTGGGAAAGGCCAGTGACCATGCACAAAACGAACCTTACCCGCCTGAAACGCATCGAATGCGCGCAAGAGTCAGCGGGACTTGATCCTCAAACCGCCGTGCTGTTCGACCCCATCTTCGCGGTCATCGTCTATCATTACCTTCCCGAAGAGGGATCGCGCGCCGCCTTGACTGAAGACGATGTCTCACGCCTTCCTCAAGCGGGGTCGGTCGACATCAGCACGCTTTCTGATGCCGAGTTAAGCCGCCTCATTCTCCATGGATTTGCCCCAGGTCTCGACAAAATCCTTGTTGCGGCAGGCGCCGAGCCGCGCAACGGTCGCGACCTGAATGCGTGGCTCAAATCACCGGCAACGTTGGAAGCTCTAGAGACCTTGTACGACGCCATTCCGGCAGAGTTCAAAAGGCAAAGGTACTTCCCGGATTCCCTTATCGGTCATCTGGAGCAGGCGAAGGCATCTGCGGCCAAGGTGAGCGTTGAAACGATTTTGGTGGAGCTCGAACAGGCGCGCCGCGTGGCTTTGGAAAAAGGCCAGATCGCTGCTGCCGTCTCCGCGTCAATGAGCAAAGCGAAAGTCGCCGGACTGATCGTCGACAAACAGGAGCGCGGCGGCCCTGGCGATTTCTCTCAAATGAGCGATGACGAACTCAGAGGTTACATCGCGGGAAAATTGGATCGTCTCGGCATCGGCGCTTCGGGAGAACACGTGATGCCAAAGAAAGCGAAGCATCACTGACGCCGTCGCCGACGCGCGGAAGCGTGGCGAGGGGCTGCGAATTTCTGATCCGGAGCAGCATATGACGCTTTTCGAACAGGCCGACGATATGGGGGCCCATGTGCTCAGGCCGTATGATCGCCGTGAAGCGCTTTCGCTGCGTCGGGCGGCGGAAATTGCGGGAAGGTCGGAATCCACGGTGCGCACATGGTGCGCGGTCCATGATATTGGCCGGCGCGTAGCTAACGGCCCATGGCAGGTTTCGGCGCCGGCGTTGTGCATGCTGCTGGATGGCGATGGCAACGCCCTGGCGGAATATCTTGGCGGCGACCGTTCATCGCCCAAGGTGCGCGCCTATTTCGAGCGGTGCGGATTGGCCGCCCTGATCTGAGCCCGGACAGTGCGAACAGGGTTCGAGAGGCGGTTGCCAGTGAGGTTGCCAGTAGAAAGCCCAATCAGGCGGTTGAGGAAACCGCCGCGCCAAAGACAAGGGCTAGACGCAAGACATTCCCGCCAAGGCGAGCAAAGGGGTTACCACTCGGTTGGTTACCAGTGAGGCTACCACTGGAATACCTAAGCAGGCGATTTAGGAAGTTCCCTTTCAAGTTGAAACAAACCCCCAAGGTGACGTGTACCCAATCTTGAAATCCTGATTTCATTTCAAGCGAATTGAATTCCGCGCACCGCTACAAATCCCGCAAAATCTCCAATCTTCGCAACTTCAACAGAACCTCCGTAGACGCCGACGCGACCTCATTCACAATGGGCTCACTATTTGATTTTTGAGGGCTCGCCATGTTCGCCACCGCCGCATTCCGAAACGCCGCCCCGCGCTTTCCCGAAAAAGTCAGCGTTTATTTGCCGAAGGGCGCTCGCGCCGCGATAGAGCGCATTGCGGAAAAAACCGGGATAACGCCCCCCGAACTGCTGCGTCGGGCCATCGCCGAAAAAATCATTCCGACTGCGAACGAGGCAAGCCACGACGCCGCCGTCCCAGATCATTGCGGATGCCGCGCCAATCCGGTCAGGGGCTCGTGATGAGAACCAGCCTTCACACTCGCCTGACCCGAATTGAAGGACAGGCCCCCAACTATCCGGAATCCATTCTGGCTGACAGCCCATTCAGCGAAGAGGAAATCGCAGCCAAGATGAACGACTGGCGCGATGAAGTTGCCGCTGGTCGCGCAATCCGGGGCGGGTCCGTGATCACCTTCTTTAGACAGGCAGTGCCGATGAGCCCCGAAGAATGGGAAGCCAGTTACTGCGGTTTGCACTCGAAACAGGGTCTTTTCTAATGGCTGATGCTCTCTCGACAATAGACGCTCCTGCGCCGGCCATCCCTGCATCAATGCGCGCGTCTTCGTCTGTCCAGGCGACAATCGACGCACTCGATGCTGCTCTCAGGAACAGCGGAGGCGACAGCGGCGTCGGCGACGGAGTCACGCCCGCGCCCAATGCCGGAGCTTCGGCCCCCGCTAGCGCACCTTCGCCCGTTGATGCGACGATTGCGGCCCTTGATCGTGCACTGGCTTCTTCTGCCACACAGTCGAAGCAAGATCGCCCGCAAATCCCTCTTTCGGATGTTCCGGCTGATGTAGTGAACAGCGGTGCCCAAGGCGTCATCTACGGCGCAATGGCCGGAATCCCGTCCACGCTGCGCACGGTGCGCGACTTGGGCGCGCGTGGTCAAAACTGGCTGATTGCTCACGGCGCGAGCGCGCTCGGGATGTTGCCGGAAGGCAAAACAGCGCAAGAATTATTCAATGATATGAACGGGCTGGATGCTCAATTCGCGGGTCGCGGGCTTGATGCCGCGCTTGGTCCGACATACGAACAGGCGAAGGCGCTCCCGGACTATCTGACGGGCGGCGAATATAAGCCTAGATCGGTTCCGGGCGATTATGCCAAGACCATCGGTGAATTTCTGCCGCTCGCTGGCAAGAACCTTATTTCTGCCGGCGTCATTCCTGCCGTTGCGTCGGAAACTGCCGGCCAATTGACCGCAGGCACGGGCTTTGAGCCCGCTGCGCGCCTTGGTGGTGCGGTTCTCGGTGGCATTGGGGCTGGCGTAGCTGGCTCGGCGATCTCTGGCGGAGTTGACCGCGCTGTGCTCGCCGCTGAGCCTATCCTAAGCCCGGAGGCATCTGCCGCGCGCTACATCGCGGGGCGCGCGCAGGATTTCGATGCTGTCGATCGAACGCTTAATCCCGGCCCGATGCGTCCCGGCGAGGCGCCGAATTATGAAATGGTTCCCGGCTCCACGCCATCGCTTGCGACGTTGACCGGCGACCGTGGCCTATTGCAGGAAGAGCGGGCTCTTCGCAACGGGCGGGACGACGAGGCCAAGAACGCTTTCATTGCGAACGATCAAGAGCAGGCGAGCAAGCGCACCGAGGCGCTGTCAGGCATTCAAGAAGCCGGGAGCCCCGCTGACGTTGCCGCGCGATTCCGTCAAATTAGCAACGAGATCGACAATGCAACCCAAGCCCAGGTTGATGCTATCACCCCTGCGGCCAATGATGCGGAAGCCGCGATTGGTGGCCGTGGCGGGGCAGACGCGACCGGCTACGCTTTGCGAAAGCCGATGGAGGATGCGCGGGCGGCGTCGAAAGAGAACGAGAACAAGCTTTGGGGATTGGTCAATCCCAACCTTTCCGTTCCGAGCATGGGGATTGCCGAGACGGCGAACCGCGTCAAAGGCGAGATGAGCCGGTCGGCGACGCCCATGTCAGGCGAAGAGGCGCGCATTTTCGATGTTGCGGCGGGTTATGCCGACAATATGCCGTTCAACGAGCTGAAGGATTTGCGCTCGGCGATCACGGACGCGTCGGCGCAAGCGCGGCAGGCCGGGAATATGCAGACCACGCGCCGGCTGGACATGCTCCGGCGCTCGCTGGATGACTCGATGGACCACGGCATTGAAAATCAAGCCGCGCTGGACCAGATTGCTGTTAGCCGTGGAACGATGGCGCCGGAAGATGCGCTAAGCGCGCGTATTAAATCTTGGGGCGAAAATTTCAATGACCGGGAAAACGCCGCTGCAGCAGGTGGAGGAGGCGATAACATCCCTCCCACAGCAGAACTTGCCGGCGCTTCTAGCGTATCTGGAGCAACGCGCCAGACAGGCCGGGGATTTAGAAGCGATGCGGGCGCTGAAGCAGTACCGGGAGAAGCACTTCCCCCCGCGACGCCCGCAGACGTAGCCGCATACAAGGACGCCAAGCAAGCCACGCGCGAGCGCGCCGAAACGTTTGACGAAGGCGTTCCCGGTCAGGTTCTGCAAAGCGCGCCACGCGGCGGCTATAAAATGCCCGATGCCGCCGTTGTCTCGGCCATCGCCCCTGGCGGCAAGGCGACCGATCCGCACGTAATTAGGCAATTCCTCGCGGCTGGCGGTTCGCCGGATGCTCTTTCCGACGCCATCGCTTACACGATCCGCAAACAGGCGACGGACGCAGACGGCGTTCTAAACCCCGGCAAAGTCTATGGCTGGCTCGCCAAGAACAAAGAGGCACTGGCCGAACTTCCAGCCGACGTGGCTGCGAAGTTCAAGACTGCCGCCGATACCCGCCAAGCCGTGTTCGACATGGCGGCCAAGCGCAAAGACGCGCTTGACGCTTTCAATAATGGCGCGCTCGCCAAGGTCGCGGGCCTCTCGGACAGTGCCGATGTGGTCAAGAGCATTGGCGGCATTTTCGGCAGTCAGGGCGCCGTCCAAAAGATGCGCGACCTTGCAACGGCTGCGGCTGGCGATCCTGCGGCGGCGGAAGGCTTGAGGCGCGCCATCGTCGACCATGTCTTGAACAAGCTAACCTCGAACACTTCCATCAACGGAAGCGGCGTCAACGCGCTAAAGTCCGACGCGTTCATGGGCTTCGTCCGGCAGAATTCCGACGTGCTGCGGCAAGTGTTCTCGCCCAAGGAAATGGATACGTTTGCGGCGGTTGGCGCCGATCTCGACCGCGCCGCGCGTATTCATCAAACCAAGGGCCTCACGTCCTCACCTGGAACGGCGCAGGATTTGGCGGCGAACAAGGGCAGCATCTTGCAGGGGCTGCTTGGCGAGGCCGGCGCGGCCAGTATCGCCGCTGGGGCGCATTTCGCTGGCGCAGGCCCGTTGGGATCGGCGGCGGCGTGGCTCGGCGCCAAGACCCTTGGCCGGCTTCAGGCTGCCGGACTGGCGTCGCGTGACGCCATAGTGCGTGAGGCGATGGTCAATCCGACTGTTGCCCGCACACTGCTGGCAAAACTTCCGGTCAAGCCCGATCAGGGAACGGCGGCGGCTTTGGGGCATCAACTCGCGGTTATCGCCTCACGGGCGGCGGCAAGCGATCTGAACAGGCGTTGATTTCATCGCCCAAGGCAGACGTATCTCACGACGCGCCCAAAGCCGCCACATGCCGCAACAGCGGCTAAGGCGGAGAGGACAGCAAACATAAAGCGGTCTTCAATGTCTGAGCTGCGGTTGCTCTCACCGATCGAGCGCGAGGACGCGGCCTCGCCGTTCTCGGATCGCGGCAAGCAGCGCACGATATCCAGACGAAATCGGAAGCCCGGCCAATTCTGCTGTCTGCAATTTTCCCGCGACGTCGTCCAAGTCCATTGCAGATGCATTGGTCGCCAGCCATGCAGACTTGATCTTACGCATGGCGACGCTATCTCGGTCAATAGCCGTGGCCAAATCACTCATCGATTGCTTGAATGACCGCGCTACAAAACAATAATCGATGGCTAACAAACATATCAAAATGCCAAAGACCGCAAGCCAATCTGTGGGCCATAAAAAAGCGATTAAAGCGGCGAGACAGACAGCTCCAATTCCCCGTTTCCAACTATAGACAGCTTTGAGCCGACGAAGTTGGGCGGCACCATCGGGCGCATCAATCAGGTCCATCATAATATTCAAGTAAGAACTTAAGGGTAGATCACCTCTGCTGCCGCGAGCTAAATAACTATTTTCGACGCTGTGCCGCCATCGATGGGCCGCTCCCAACAGCCAGCCGCTTAACAACGCCCAGTCCAAAAGTGGGTGAGCTAGCCACGGTCGAGCAAGATAGGACGTAAGGCTGTCCTCAATTTCCTCGCTGACAGGAAGCAGCCACACCGTCTTGCTAGAGGTGCTCATCCATTCCGGTGCGCCCCGTTCAATTGCGTCGACGGGCCAAATTCGCCATAACCGCAATGGGTTTCCAAATCTATCGTTTCGTTTCGACGATTTTTCGGACGGCTCGCTCAACTCGGGGTAATTGAGCAAAGCATGCATAAGGTCAATGATCCAAACGGCTTCGCCGACAAGTTCATCGAAATGGCTTGGAGCGCTTTGTTCGTGTCGATTTCCCGAAGCTATGACGTGGCATTCAGCCCGTCGGATAGCCTCCGCTTTGATCGCTGGCATAAGTTCGTAAATCAACGCCGGAGTGTCTCCGGAGGCCGCGCCGTCGCTAAGATATTTGCGCCAATCAGTTTCAATTCTGGCCAACTCCACGGAGGCCATTTTCGATTGCAAAGGGGCGGGTGGGTCCAGCATCTGAGTGCTCCACGGCGCAAAAAGAAATTGATAAAAAGCCGGTGAGATTTGAGCGCGCTGTGACGCTTCGGTCAAGGGCGCGATTTTCCGCAAAGCTTGAGGCTTTTTGGCGAAGGGGACCCCTCCCACGCGCGATACTCCCGCCAATCCGGCGTTACGCTCACGGCGTTGGAGCCGCAGGCGGACCAGACAAACCGGCGCTGCGCCCCGATTTCGAGGAACGGCAATCATTGGCAAGGCCGAGCTGATCGCAACACCACGACACCCACACGCAAGCAAGGCCCGGCGCCTTCATGTAGCCAATCGTCGGCGGCGGGTATCAGGGGGGGGCCGTCATGCTCCGTTGATCGAGCGCGGTGATGCCTTGGCTCGTCGCGCCGTCTTGATTTCCAGGCTCACCGGGTGGCGTCAGCGCCACGAATAAGGACATCAAGCGCTTCTCGTCGTCATCATGGCAGAACAGCGCATCGAAGCCGCCGGCGTCGCCAAGGTCTTCGATCGGTCCGGTCCACACGACCAAGCCATTTTCGACGGCGACAACTTCGCCGGGCGTCCCGTAAGCTGACGCGTTGATTTGGACTTTCGGCACGATCTGCCTTCCCGTTCGCCACCACGGCGTGCGCGCCAGCTATTTGTCGTTCGCGGCGCTCTGCTCATCCAGCGGAATGAGTTCGGCTGTCGGATGTAATTCCGTCGCAACTTGCGACGAAACCGCAAAGTGGCAGACCGGAGGGGGCTTGGCCGAAATAATGCCGGTGTCTGTTTTCCAAAACGCAAGACTCCCGCCCCGATGAATGGGTCGGTGTCGTTTGGTTAGTCGCAAAGCTCCGCCACGCAACGCGCAGCTTCTTGCTCAAGATTTTCCTGTGAAGGCAATGAGCCTTTGCGAATTTGGTTGTTCGTGTAGGCCACAAGTTCGGCCTGAATTACAACGCTCTTTCCAACTTGCGAGCGCTTGAAAAGCCATTTGCTCACCGGAGGCCACCGCCAAAGGGATTGCTTGGACGTGACCTTTTCATAGGGTGCAGGAAATTCATCGCCGCGCTTCCCTTGGGCGTAGTGGGAAACAGCAGCCCTAGACAGCCCGGTCCGGCTGGCGATTTCATTTAGGCTGACAAGTTCGCCCGGCTCGACGTGGTCGATGGTTGCGCCAGCCGCGATGACATTATCAATCGCGGACGAGATCGCAGCCTGGAAGCTTTCGGCCTCTCTCATGAAGTCGATGATGATGCGTCCCTTTTGGAAGGAAACAGTCGCGTCATCGCATCCCGCGTCGAAAAAGCGGGTTTCAAAATCATCCGCTTGCGGGTCAAGGCCAGAAGCGATGATGCTGAATTCAAACGTTTCCATCGTCCTCCTCCTCTTTGTGTGGGCAGCGGGCGACGTCCCGCCTGATCATTTTTGCATGGTTGCCCGCATTTTTTGGCGTTCCAAAAACACCGACCTGACACCCGTCTCTATCGGCTTTAGGGCAATAGAGACGCCCCCAATGCCCCTGTTTCCGCCACGTCCAGCCTAAAGCTTCTGCTTCAGCTATAGCAGCCTCAACGTCCTTGTCAGGGTGGCGTGGCCTAGCCAAGGTCGCCACCAAAATGCATTATGCTGTTAACGGATGTCAACACTGTTTGTTCCTTGTAGGAGAAAATCAATTATCAAATGGTTAAGCCTCGTTACCCCGAAAGGCCCTGTCGCGCAACGCTCAAGGCCCGTTTAGCGGCGGCCAGACCGGCGCGCGAACGCGAAAATTTGACGCACCTTCCTTGAAGGCGCGACCGACTTTTTCAGCCTGACGCGCCGCCGCCAACGTTTTCCGCGCTAGCTTGTCTCCGGACGTTTCAGGCCTCGGGCTTAGGACCGTAATGAAGTCGCTGAATCTCGGATGGGCTATAAGTCCTTCCTACCGATGTGATGGAAGCGATCTCCTGGCGGTCCTTCGGCAGATTGTCGAAGGCTATTTTCGCCTCTTGCAGCGTGAGGCAGTTTATCGACGTGACGCCGTGATTCAAAACGGCTGAACGCGATGCGTCTACATAGATGGGTTCGTTGCTCATCCGTTTGTTCCTCAGCCTAACACCCGCGCCGCCGCCGTTTTCGGGAATGAACTCGACGCCAGCGGCCTGGAGGGCGCGGCAAAGAGCGTCTTTCGTTAGCTCACGCGGTTCGCGGGCACCCCGCTCGAAATCTACGATGGTTCGCAATCCCACCTTCGAGGCCTCAGCGAGTTGCTCTCTCGACCAGTCAAGAAGCGCGCGAGCTGCGCGGCATTGCGCCATAGTTAGCATAAAAAAACCCCTATTGCGCTTTTCATGTTGACATGAAAGAAGCGATATTGCATTTTATATGCACACTTTAGCAAGGTGCGAGGGTTTTTACAATGCCGACCAAGCTCTACCTCACCCGCAGCGAAATTTTCGCCGCCGCCTGGCGCCGCTTTCGTGCCGTGCACGGCGCCAAGGCCACGCCGCGCCAACATCCGCATTATTGGGCGGCCTGCCTGCGGATGATGTGGCAAGCAGCCAAGGGCGACGCCTTCGTGCTTTGCGCGATCCGCGATGACCAGCGCCGCGAGGCCGCCGCGAAGGCTCAGCGCCTCAGCGGGACCGGACGGCGCGCCCGCACCTATGGCGAACTGCGCCTGATCGCCAATTTCGCCGCCTGATTTCACCTCTAGCAAACCACCAACAGAAAGGGTCCAAAATGTCCAAGAATGTCATTGCGAACAGCACTCCTTCCCGCCGCCTTTTCCTCGCGGCAGGTTCGGCTGCAACTGTGTTCGGCGCCATCACCGCCGCCGCATCGTCCGATAGCGACGCCGCACTCATCGCCCTTGGCCGCGAACTTGAAGAGGCCTGGGATCAAGAGAACAAAATAAACGATAGCAGCTCCGACGAAGATGTAGTGGCCGCCTGCGGGGCGACCAGCGCGGTCGTTGAGCGGATCGAAGCCATTCCGGCCAGGACGTTGGAAGGCTTCAAGGTGAAAGCCCGCGCCGTTTCATGGTGCCATTGCGGCGACTTTGAAGGCTTCGGAACAACGACCGACGAGCGGATTGCCGCTCGCATCATCCGCGATCTCCTCGCGATCTGAGGAAAAACGCATGAGCAAAGCTGTCAACGATATTGCGCGGACATTGCTGGACGAACTCGACGCCGAGGCGAAGAGCCTTGGCGACAGATTGCAGGTCGTCAACGCATCGCGCGGGCAAATTCATCGCCTCCTGGGCGGCAAGCCAACGAAGGGACCAACCCCACCGTCGCCCATTGAACCGCCTGCCGACCGCGCCGGCGAAAGACCCGCGCGCGGTCGCAAGGCCAAACTCGGAGACTGGCGCGGTGAAGCGCCGGGACAGGAAGGAATCCTTGCAGCGGTTGTCAACGGGGCCCCTGCCGGCGCAGCGCATGCGGCGCCCGAAGGTGACGCGTGAACACCTTCGGGGCGTAACCAGTTCCATCATTCAAACAGAAGGAAATCTCCCATGTCGAACGATACCATACCCGCAAGAGCTACCGGCTTGCCGGATTTCGCAGCCGCCGTCGCCAAAATCACCGCAGCCCGCGCGGCGATCAGTCCCCTAAGCGGGCTCAAGGAGCGTCAGCGCCGGGCTTGGGCTCATTTCGAGGAAATCTCTGATTTTTCAGATTACATTTCGGAGGATGATCCCACCTTCCCACTTCTCAAAGCCGAAGTTGAGGTTCGCAGCGCGGCCGAAGCCAAAGCAATGCTGGCTGTATGCGCTTATCCGGCCCAGACGTTGGCCGAAGCCCGGTCCAAGGCCAGATTCCTCCTGAAAGCAATGCAAGGGTGCCTGTTTACGGAAGATCAGGTTCAAGCGCTATTGAGCTCGTTCCTGACCGTTGCCGAGAACGAAGTGATCAACGCAGGAGCCAACGCCTATGACTGACAAACCCGAACCCACCCGCGAGGAGACGATTTGGCGACTAGAAAATAAAGTTATGGCCCTTTGGGGCGCCATCTGTTCCGCTGACTTTGTATTTCAAGACACAGTGATCCAAGGGGCGGCGAGAAATGGCGACGACCGATACATCATCGATATTTCGGAGGCCGATTTTTCCGGCCTGGTCTACGCGATGGGGGCGCTCTCTCGCGAGGTAAAGGATTTCAAGGAATTTTTCTATCGGGAATTGGAGGGCCAAAACAATGACGAGTGAAACCCCAATGATAAAGGCAAACAAGGTCGATTACAGCGCCCTTGCCGCCAGATTCGTGGCTGCCTGCCGTGCTCATGGGCATGAACCCCGCGTGTCGTCTGATGGATACTTCGGCATTCAACTTGGCGTCTTGCCGAAGATGGAACCCGATGAGGGCGGCTTTTCGCTTGGGTTCGATCCTCGGCCTTTTGACGCCCTTCGGGATGATCCCGATTACATCCAGCGCCTGATTGACGCGACGATTGCCCACGCCGAATAAACCAATACGGCGGCGGCGCGCTGGAGGCCGACCTCAAGGCGCCGTCAATTTGACACAAGCGCGGGCTATCAACGCTCTAATTCCTGAACGAGCTCGGATGTACAGCCGCCAAGGATCGGGCCCCGCACGGTGATAACCGGTCGCGGGGCTGGTCGCGCTAAAGTCCGAAAACCCCGGCGTGGCGCCAACCGTCGAGTTAGGGCGCGAATGCCCCCGAAATCGCTTTATCGCGTCAAGGAAGCTGCCGTCGTCCTGGCCGTGAGGCATGACGCCATACATCGCATGATCGCCGACGGCAGCCTTCGAAGGGCAACGTTGGGAGCGCGCGCCGCATCCCAGCTGCGGACTTCGAGCGATTAGGAACAGCTTGACGCAAGCGCGGCGCATGATCATCGACATTCTGGGCATGTTAGGATGACGCCGTCACGCGATCGTTAGCGGTTCAGCCTGCATGTATGGAACTGGCTGGTTCTCTCATCAGTTAGTCGAGCAAACGTGATCGCAATTCGCATGCAAATCGTATCTTTTGGGCATTTAGTGGGCAGCCAGCTTCACGTAAACAATCGGGCCCAATATGTAGTGTGTCATGCGCGCAACGATCGAACTGATCGTGGCCCGGCCGGCTTGCTCGCTAGTCGTGCATCATGCATAATTGTCACGTGTAAGTGTCAACGGCTTAGTCTGCGGCACTATCTATCGTAATAAAATCGAAAATTTTCAACGACATAAATAAATCGGCGGGAGAAGCAGATGCCAACAATGACGCTGGACCAAATTGCCGAGAAGGCGCGGCGGCACGTTGTGACGCCCTCTCAGAGACGAGCGCAGCGCGTAAGCCTCGTTATGGGCCTCCGCGCTAATGGTTCAAATGTCACGCGTGAGGAAGTGTCGAGCTTTTTGGATGAAATCGAGGGTCATGAACCCACCCAGAGCGCGGACAAAAAGGCTACCGTACGTTGACATAATTAAATTCATGATGCCCAGCATTAGCTGGGCTTTTTTTTGTGAGTAATGATGTTTGACGATAATTGGGATTTGATCAACGGCGAGGCCGCGCACAAAATTGAGCACTTAAACGCCACGAACGTGGTAAATCTGCTTGAAGCTGTTATAATTTTTTACCTAGAACATATTCGCCTCGGCCGCCCCGCTTCACCGCCGGACCCATCAGTTTTGCGCGAATTCCACCGGGCAGGGACCATCCTCCTTTTGGCGAGCCCGGGCATTTATCGCCGTGAAGAGGTCTGTGTCGGTAATCGAGCTACAGGCGTCATTGTCCATCAGCCTCCGCCTTGGGCAGAGGTGGAGGGTCATGTTGAAACGTTGTTTCGGGAGCTCAGTGAAATTTGGACGATTGGCGACGCGCTTGATGCTGCCGCGTATGCCTTGTGGCGGATTAACTGGGTTCACCCGTTCAAGAACGGCAATGGCCGTACAGCAAGGGCCTTCGCGTATACCTGCCTTTGCGCCAAATTGGCCGTCGTTTTGCCGGGCGCGCCGACGGTAATTGACCAAATCATGGCGACGCGTGAGCGCCTCGGAGCCTGTTTGAAACAAGGAGACGACACCTTTGCCGCTAGCGGCAAAGCTGATCTGTCTGCGATGAAAGCCTATCTGTTCGAGCTTTTACAGATCCAGATCGCCAGTCTGGACGAGCCGGAACAAACTTAGAAAGGTTGGGCCTGCGCGCGGCCGTGACGCCGATCGGGGTCAGCATCAGGCGTAAGCGCCGGTTAGCAGCCCCTCAAGCACATCCCTCGGCATCCGCTTGATGCTGCCGCTCTCGGTTACGATATAGGCGCGGGACGTGATGCCCATGGCCGTACCTTATCGGTTGATCAACCCGAGCTTAACCCATCAGTCGGCGCTGTCCATTGTCGGACGAGCCGGATCGGGGGGGAGTCCCCACGCCTCCGGCCCAAGGGGCTGATATCTCCCTCCCTATCGCCTCTGGACGACGATGGCGCCGGAGATTTAAGCCGTGTTTCATCGTAGTTTGGCGCAAATGACGGTATTTGAACGCGGCGGCCGGATGATGGGAGACGATTATCTCCCCCCGGTTGCGCAGCTGACGGCCGACACTCCGCCAAAAGCCCGACCCATGATCAAATCATGGAATTTCCCGGCGCGTCTTGCGGAGCCAACGACGCTTATCCGGCAAGCCAGCTCGAATCAGCGACGTCGCGTGGGGAGGTTTTCGGACGCGCCGATAGCCCAAAATTTCCGCAGATTTCCCCCGCCCGCTTACCGATTGCTTACCGGACTGCTTCTGGAAGGTGTGGAAATCGAGCTAAGTGCTGGTGCCGCTTGAGGGATTCGAACCCCCGACCCCCTCATTACGAATGAGGTGCTCTACCAGCTGAGCTAAAGCGGCTTCGTCCATGTGGTTAAGCGCGGACGCCGTCCTCATAGCCAGATTGCGGGCCTTTGGCAAGGCGCGCCGCCGGCGCGGGTTTTGGTCGCCGAACCGGAATTCGCAATTCCCGAAACTCTGCGCGCCAGGGTTGCGCAATAAGGCGAAAAACCTGCAAAACCTGCAAAAAACCGTGCGATTCGCATCGAAATCACGCTGTTTTCGGTAAAAAAACGGCCAAAAACGGCTTGGTATTTTCACCTCTTGCAGTCAGCAACCAAAGGTTGCAATCCTCTGCCCGCCCTGGCGCCGGCGGCCCGATCTTCTTGAAAAAACATTGTATAAACAACACACTAATGGCATATTCGGCGCCCTCGCCGGCCGGGTGTTTCACGTGAAACAAAGCAAGAACGAGAGTTTGGGCGCCAATTTTCGCCCCAAATGCGGCCTCCCGCACTTCTAACTTTACTGTTTTTCCGACTTTCGAGGATCGGGGGGCGTCATTTTTCCTCGTGCGCCTTCCACAAATCCGGGCGGCGGGCCTTGGTCAGGGTTTCCGCCTGTTCGCGCCGCCAGCGCGCGATGCGCGCGTGATCGCCCGACAGCAGGGCTTCGGGGATCGTCCGTCCCTCCCAGTCGCGCGGGCGGGTGTAATGCGGATATTCGAGCAGGCCGCGTTCAAAACTTTCGTCGTCGCCGGAATTTGGCTTGCCCATCACGCCCGGCAGCAGCCGCACGCAGGCGTCGAGCAGGGTCAATGCGGCGATCTCGCCGCCGGACAGGATGTAATCGCCGATCGAAATCTCGCGCAAACCCCGCGCCTCGATTGCGCGTTCGTCCACCCCTTCGAACCGGCCGCAGACGAGGATCAGCCCTGGACCGGCGGCAAAATCGCGCGCCATTTTCTGGGTCAGGGTTTCGCCGCGCGGCGACAGCAGCAGGCGCGGGCGGGGGTCGTCGGGAGAATTGCCGGCGTCGAGGCTCGCCGCCAGAACGTCGGCGCGCAACACCATGCCGGGGCCGCCGCCAGCGGGGGTGTCGTCCACGGCGCGGTGGCGCCCCAGGCCGTGATCGCGGATGTCGCGCGTCTCCAGCGCCCAAAGCCCGTTGGCCAGCGCCGTTCCGGCGATCGAGGCGCCTAGCGGGCCGGGAAACATTTCCGGGTAAAGGGTTAAGACGAACGCCGTCCACATGGGTCAGCGGTCCGGCTTATGTGGCCCGACCGGGCCGGGTTCGGCGTCGATTTCCAGCGGCGGCGCGACAATCACCTTGCCGCCCGCGAGGTCGATTTGCGGCACGACGACGCGGGTGAAGGGAAACAGAAGGGTCTCGCCGGCGGACGGCGCGACTTCCAAAATGTCGCCGGCGCCGTAATTGGGCACGGCGACGATGGTTCCGAGCCAAACGCCGTCGCCGGTTTCGGCGCGCAGGCCGATCAGGTCGCGGCAGTAAAACTCGTCCTCATCAGGCGGCGGCAGTTTTTCACGCGCGATGAATAATTTCACGTGGGTGAGCTTTTGCGCGGCGTCGCGCCCGGTGACGCCCTTGACCCGCGCCACCAGCAGATCGTCCTTGAGCGGGCGGCAGGCGGTCAACGAGAATTCCCGGCCCGAGCCATCGTGCAAGGCGCCGTAGGCGGCGATGCTGGCCGGCTCGGCCATATAGGATTTGAGCCGTATTTCGCCGCGCACGCCATGGGGCGCGCCAAAAACCCCGACCAGAACCTCGTCGTCCATCCTCAGCTCCAGAAAATCGACGGCTTGAATGAAAAACGCCGCCGCATCGACAGAAGCGGCGGCGCCTCGACAAAGCGGCGCAAAATTATTCGGCTGCGGCGGCGGCGGCCTTTTCCGCGGCGGCGGCGGCGGCGGCGGTGCGCTCCTGCGCCTTCTTCTTCGGCAGCGCCTTTTCCGGATTGTTGCGCGGTTCGCGCTTGATGGCGCCGACGCCGTCGAGCAGGCGGGTGACGCGGTCGGTGGGCTGCGCGCCCTTCGTCAGCCATTCCTTGGCCTTTTCGACGTCGAGCACGAGGCGGGTTTCCGAATCCTTGGCCGCGAGCGGATCGAAGGTCCCGAGCTTTTCAATGAAGCGGCCATCGCGCGGCGAACGGGCGTCGGCGACGACAATGCGGTAGAACGGACGCTTTTTCGCGCCACCGCGCGACAGGCGAATCTTTAGCGACATGGATTATTTCCTTTTTTCAGTCCCTTACGGGCGTTTGTAGCCGAGGGGCGGGCGATGTCTTGACGCTCAAACAGCCGGCCCCTCACCCGGCAGTCCCAATCTCCGCCGCACGCACGACGGAGCGAAAAGCTCATTTCTTCTTGCCGAATGGATTGAGGCTCGACAGGCCGCCCAGACCGGGAAGGCCTGAGATTCCGCCCGGTTTGCCGGCGCCGAGCCCGGGAAGGCCGGACTTGGACGGAAAGGCGCCCGGCGGCAGGTTTGGTGGAATCCCGGCGCCCATGCCGGCTCCGCCGCCGAATTTTTTCTGCAATTCGGCGATTTCCTCCTGCGAGGGCTGCGGCATGCCGCCGCCAAGCCCAAAGGCCTGCGCCATCTGCGCCATCGGGCCGCGTTTGGCGCCGTTCATCGACTTCATCATGTCGGCGGTGGTCCGATGCTGCTTGAGCAGGCGGTTGACCTCCTCGACCTTGGCGCCCGAACCGGCGGCGATGCGCTTCTTGCGCGAGGCCTTCAAAAGTTCGGGATTGCGCCGCTCGGCCGGCGTCATCGACATGATGATGGCGCGCTGGCGCTTGATCATATTGTTGTCGATCTTGGCGGCGGCCATCTGCTCCTTGATTTTGGCCATGCCGGGCAGCAGGCCCATGATGCCGCCAAGCCCGCCCATGGTTTCGACCTGCGAGAGCTGGTCGGCCATGTCCTGGAGGTCGAACTTGCCCTTGCGCATCTTGTCGGCAATGCGCATGGCCTTTTCGGCGTCGATGTTTTCCGCGGCCTTTTCGACCAGGGCGACAATGTCGCCCATGCCGAGAATGCGGTTGGCGATGCGCTGCGGATGAAAATCGTCCAGCGCGTCCATTTTTTCGCCAGTGCCGATCAGTTTGATCGGTTTTCCCGTCACCGCGCGCATCGAAAGGGCCGCGCCGCCGCGTCCGTCGCCATCGATGCGGGTCAGGACGATGCCGGTGATGCCGACGCGGTCGTCGAAATTTTTGGCCAGATTGACCGCGTCCTGGCCTGTCAGGGCGTCGGCGACGAGCAGGATTTCATGCGGCCGGGCGGCGGTCTTGATTTCGGCCATCTCCGCCATCAGCGGCTCGTCGATATGGGTGCGGCCGGCGGTGTCGAACAAGACCACGTCATAGCCTTGCAGACGCGCGGCCTCTTCGGCGCGCCGCGCGATCTGCACGGGAGTTTGGCCCGCGACAATCGGCAAGGTGTCCACGCCGACCTGCCGGCCGAGCACCGCCAGCTGTTCCTGCGCCGCCGGACGCTTCACGTCGAGCGAGGCCATAAGCACCCGCTTCTTGAAGCGCTCGGTCAGGCGCTTGGCGATTTTGGCGCAAGTCGTGGTCTTGCCCGCGCCTTGCAGGCCGACCATCATGATCGCCACCGGCGGCGCGGCGTTGAGGTCGATCGGCTCGGCGTCGGAGCCGAGCGTCTCGATCAGCACGTCATTGACAATCTTGACGACCATCTGGCCCGGCGAAATCGATTTCACCACCTCGGCGCCGACGGCGCGGGCGCGCGCCTTGTCGACGAAGGAGCGCACGACGTCGAGAGCGACGTCGGCTTCGAGCAGGGCGCGGCGCACTTCGCGCATGGCGGCGTTGACGTCCTCCTCGCTGAGGGCGCCGCGACGCGTCAGGCTGTCGAATATGCCGGAGAGCTTTTCGGAAAGGCCCTCAAACATTTTTTGTCCTTTTTTCCGTGTCAACGACCACAAGCGGTCCTTGATTTCAATGCAAAGAACGCCCGGGGGCGCATCGCGCTGCCGGGCGTTGGCCTCCCGCTTCGGGCGCGGGTCGACTTTGTCTTAAAAAATAGTCTCTGACGAGCGAGCGGCTTCTAGCGCTCCCGCCGCCCGGTGTCAAATTTTGCCGACTCAGTCGCCGAGAACGAGGCGCGCCAAAATGTCGATCAATGCGCCGAAAAGCAGTACGGCCACGGCCAGCGCCTGGACGCCAAAGCCCAGGGAGCGCTTTTCCGGGGCCTCCCGATAGCCGCGCCGGTAAAGAAAGCGGCCGACGATCCACAACAGGCCGAGAAGCGCGGCGCCGAAGTCGGAAACGTAAAAGGCGAACAGCCACAGGCTGGGCAGATAGATCGGCAGCCATTCGAGCGTGTTCATCTGGATACGGTAGAGCCGCTCGAAAAGCGGATCGCCGGTTGTCGCCGGGGCGGCGACCTTTAGTTGGATGCGCGCCCTGCCCACGTCGATGGTGAGCCAGAAATAGAAAAGCAGCGAGGCCAAAGTGACCAGGGAGGTATAATAGAGCATGGCGAGTCCTCAACCAAGGGAAAGCCGGGACGCGCAATCGCGACCGCAACAGCCCAAGCCTTCGCGTGCGACGGTGGCGGCGTCAAGCGCAATGCGCTTGCAACGGGCAGGCACGCCAGTTTAAACATGAACCAATAACAGGCCTCGAGGTCGCGAGGGGAGGAAAAAATGCAGGTTTCGGAACAGCTGCTGGCGGCGAGGCCGTGGCTCGCGCATTATCCGCCCGGCGTACCGGCGGAGATCGACCAAAACTCCTGTCAAAACCTCGTCGAGATCTGGCGGCGCAGCCGCGACGCCTATGGCGCGCGCGTCGCGCTGGAAAGTTTTGGCGTGCGCCTGACCTATGCGCAGCTTGGCCACGCGGCTGATCGCGTCACCGCCTGGCTGCAGGCCAAGGGTTTCGCGAAAGGCGACCGCGCCGCAATCATGTCGCCCAATGTCATGGCCTATCCGGCCATTCTGCTCGGCATTCTCCAGGCCGGCGGCGTCGTGGTCAACGTCAACCCGCTCTATACGTCGCGCGAGCTCGAACTCCAGATCGTCGATTCGACGCCGCGCTTTTTGTTCGTGCTCGAAAACTTCGGCGCCACCGTCGCCGCCGTGGTCGGGCGGCTGAAACTGGAGCGCATCGTTCTCGTCGCGCCCGGCGACCTGCTCGGCGGCAAAGGGGTGATGGTCAATCTGTTTTCGCGCCTGGTCAAGAAAGCGGTCCCCAAAGCCGATCTTCCCGGCGTCCTTTCCTTCGCCGCGCTCTTGCGCGAGGCGAAGGGGCTGAAACCGCAGCCCGTGACCGTGACCGGCGACGACATGGCGGTGCTGCAATATACCGGCGGCACCACCGGCTCGGCCAAGGGCGCCATTCTGCTGCATCGCAATCTCGCGGCCAATATCGAGCAGAACGCCGGCTGGTTTGCGCCTTTTCTGAAGCCGGACCAGCCCTCCGTGTCGATTACCGCCCTGCCGCTCTATCATATTTTCGCCATGACCGCCTGTTTCTGGTTCCAGATTCGCCGGGGCGGGTCGTGCCTGCTGATCGCCAATCCGCGCGACATCCATAATCTCGTCAAGACCTTGCAGAAAAGCCATTTCACCGACTTCAGCGGGGTCAACACGCTCTATAACGCTTTGGTCGATTATCCCGGCATGAAGACCATCGACTATCGTTCCGTCGCCACTTTTGCGGCGGGCGGCATGGCCTTGCAGCCGGCGGTCGCGCGCAAATGGAAGCAATTGACCGGCAAGGCGATCGTCGAAGGCTACGGCCTGTCCGAGACCTCGCCGGTTCTGTGCGCCAATCGCCCCGATATCGAGGAATTCACCGGCACGGTCGGCTATCCGGTGTCCTCCACCGAAATCTCGATCCGCGACGCCGCCGGGGAGCCGGTTGCGATCGGCGAGCGCGGCGAAATCTGCGCGCGCGGGCCGCAGGTCATGGCCGGCTATTGGGATCGCCCGTTGGCGACCGAGGCGGCGATGACCAAGGACGGCTATTTCCGCACCGGCGACGTCGGCGTGATGCTGCCGGACGGGCAGATCAAGATCGTCGATCGCCTCAAGGACATGATCATCGTGTCGGGCTTCAACGTCTATCCCAACGAGGTCGAGGAAATTCTGGTCGAACATCCCGGTGTGCTCGAGGCGGCGGTGGTCGGCCGCCCGTTTGCCGCGACCGGCGAGGAGGTCATCGCCTTTGTCGTGCCGCGCGAGGCGGGGCTGAGCGAAGAGGACTTGAGGCATTTTTGCCGCGAAAGGCTGACCGGCTATAAAATGCCGCGCGAAATCATTTTCCGCGACGAATTGCCGAAATCCAATGTCGGCAAGGTTTTGCGGCGGCAATTGAAGGAAACGCTGGGCGCGTGACGGAAATTCTGGACCGGGCAGGTTTCATTCGCGCCCAGACGCGGCTGCTGCCGGTTCCCCATGCGCCCGAAATTTCGCTGCATCTCGCGCACGAGGCGACGGAGCTTTGGCAGAAGACCGAGGACGAACTCGGCGAAATCGGCCTGCCGCCGCCGTTCTGGGCTTTTGCCTGGGCGGGAGGGCAGGCGCTGGCGCGCTATCTGCTCGACCATCCCGCGCTGGTCGTCGGCAAAAGCGTGCTGGATTTCGCCTCCGGTTCGGGTCTCGTCGCCATAGCGGCGGCCAAAGCCGGCGCCTTGCGGGTGGAGGCCTGCGACATCGACGCTTTTGCCGTCGCCGCCATGGCGGTGAACGCGCAGGCCAATGGCGTCATGGTGGAATCGCGCCTCGAAAACCTGATCGGCTGCGACGAGGGCTGGGAGGTGGTGCTGGCCGGCGACGTTTCCTATGAGCGCGACATGGCGGAGGCGGTCACGGATTGGCTCGAACACTTGGCGCGACGCGGCGCGCTGGTGCTGATCGGCGACCCCGGACGCGCCTATCTGGCGCGCGAAAAGCTGGAATCGCTGGCCGAATATCGCATCCCCGTCACCCGCGCGCTGGAGGACTGCGAGATCAAGAAGAGCGAAGTGTGGCGGTTCAAAGGGCTGCTGAACGCGTCCACTGGTCGCGGCGGGGATTTTGACGGCGTTTTTTCGAACCCCGGACCCGCAAAATTTGGAAAAACAAGAAAGTGAAAATCGATTCGGGCCGCTTTTGCGGTGAAAATAAGCGGCTTTATGTTTGTTCTTTGTTTGTTTCACGTGAAACACTCGGGTAGCGGCGGAGTCGAACCGACCCGATAACGTGTTGTTTTTGAATTATTTTATAAAAAGCAGGGGGCGGTCCGCGCCGCAGCCGGGGAGATGATTTCAACCTATGATTGCAGCGCAAGAGGGGTGAAAATACACATCGGTTTTTGGCGCTTTTGGCACTGAATTTGCACGAAAATCGCGTACATTTGTCACGAATTACACGGTTTTCGCAGGTTTTTCGCACGCGCATGCAACCCTGACGCGCAGAGTCGCGGAAATGGCGAATGCGGCGCCCGCGATGGCAAATCCGGCCGCCGCCGCGTGAAACGTCCCGCGGGACGGGTGAACGCAAAGGCCAATGGCGAGGTTTTGGCGCCGCGCCTCGAAAACCCGATTGATTGCGACGAGGGCGGGGAGGTCGTGCTGGCTGGCGACGTTTCGTCCGAGCGCGACATGGCGGAAGCGGTCACTGCGGGGCTCGAAAATTGGGCAACGCACCGGGTTGGCGGATATGCTCGACGATTTGGCGCGGACGAACATTCTGTGATGGCGGCGTCATTGCGAGCGAAGCGAAGCAATCCAACGGCATCGAGAAGAGGCTTGGCCAGTCTAAACGTCCGGGTTCGGCTCAAACTGGTCTTTCAAGCTTTTCCCGTTACGTCCGGTACAACGTCGTCAGCGGACTTCCACGGCTTCCGTCGAACGCGTATTCGTGACCCAAGGCGGAAATTCACGCCGAAAACACTTGTCGGTCTCTATGAGCAGGAAGCGGTCTTATAATGAAATTCTGCTCTTGAGCACTTTGCTGCCGTCCAACCGCCGGCGCCAGGGCAGTCTCATTTATGAAGCGCCAATATAACTTCATGCCATTTAAGCCGCCTAATTGATTGGCGTCTTTCCGCTTATCTTCCCACCTCTACCTGATCGTGAAGCTGGCGCTCGATCCGTCGCTTAATTCCCGCGAGAGCATTGGCGTCAGCCGGGGCTGTAATGAAACAAGGCCGCCCCTGCCGCGCGGCCTTGTTGTTTTGCGGAAAATTTGACCCAATTCAGACGCGAAGGAGGGTTTTTATGGCGCGCCGTTCGTCCATCGCCCGATAGCCTTCGGCGACGTCGGCGAGGGGCAAGACAAGGTCAAACACCTTGCCGGGGTTGATCTTGCGGGTCAGCACGAGGTCCATCAGATGCGGCAGGAAACGCCGCACTGGCGCGGGACCACCCATCATTCCTACCTGCGCGAAGAACAGTTGCTGCCCATCGAACTGCACGCCATGGGGCACGCCGACATAGCCGATCGTCGAGCCCGGACGCGCGCAGGCCAGCGCCTGCGACATGGATTGCTGCGTGCCCACGCATTCGAGCACAGAATCCGCGCCGATGCGATGGGTCAATTCCCGAACCTTCGCCACGCCCTCGTCTCCGCGCGCGGCCACGATGTCGGTCGCGCCATATTCGAGCGCCAATTCCTGCCGCGCCTTATGCCCGCTCATGGCGATGATGCGCTCGGCGCCCATCTGTTTCGCGGCGAGGACGCCCATCAGCCCCACCGCGCCGTCCCCCACGACGACAACCGTCGAACCGGGCTGCACGCGCGCCGCATCGGCGGCGTACCAACCGGTGCCGAGCACGTCCGAGGCGGCGAGCAAGCTCGGAATCAGGTCCGCGGACGGCATTTCGGTGGTCGCGACGAGCGTTCCGTCGGCAAGCGGAACGCGCGCCAGCGTCGCCTGCGCGCCGGTCATGAACTCGCGGTGTTCGCAGGAGGACTGGAAGCCGTGGCGACAATGCGGGCAGGTGTTGTCGGAGATGCAGAAGGAGCCCACGACGAACTGGCCGGGCTTGACGGTCGTGACGGCGCTGCCGACTTCGACCACCACGCCGCAATATTCATGGCCCATGTGCATGGGCTGATTGACCTCGTTGAGCCCGCGATAAGGCCAAAGATCGGAGCCGCAGACGCAGGTCGCCGAAAGCTTGATGATGGCGTCGGTCGGATAGATGATCTTGGGTTCGGCGACCTCCTCGCAGCGGATGTCGCGCGGGCCGTAGAGTACGGTTCCTAACATGCATTTTTCCTTGATTTGGTTGGGAGCGGTCCCTTGCGAATGCTCAGGGGTCATTTGGGGGCAAGATCGCCGAACCAGTATGAGGCGGTGACGCCGCCATCCATGAGGAAGTCGCTGCCAGTGATGAAGGCGCCATCCGGCCCCATCAGGAGCGCGCCGACGGAACCGACTTCGTCCGGCGTGGCGGCGCGACCGACGGGGCAGAGTTCGATCATTCGGCGGTAGCCCTCGCCGCGTGGCCCGGTCAGTTCATCCTTGGCCAGCGGCGTGATGACGATGCCGGGGCTGATCGTGTTGACGCGGGCGCCGCGCTTGCCCCAACGCACGGCCTCGGCCATGACCCGCAGGGAATTACCGCGCTTGGAAAGCTGGTAGGCGTGGAGCGAGTCCTTGATCATGCCGGACTGAAGCATCGCCAGCGACAGAAGGTCGTCGGTCGGCGTCAACGCCAGCGCGGCGTTCTGCTCCTGATCCAGGCCCCCGAGGCGATGTCCCGATTGCGACGCGATGACGACGCCGGCCCCGCCTGCGGCGATGACGTTGCCGAATTCCTCCAGCACCAAGGCCGTGCCGTACAGGTCAACCTTCAAGATCGTCTTGGGCGACGCTTGTGAGGGCGAGACGCCGGCGGCGTGGATGACGCCTGTCACCTCGCCGAGCGCGGTCGCGGTCTCGACCAGAGCCCCGACCGACTCTCGCGAGGAGACGTCGACGGTAGCCGTGCTGACGATGAATCCGGCCTCATCCAGAACCTTGGCGGCGGCGGCCGCGTTCTCAGGACGAAGGTCGGCCAGTAGGACGTGCTTGCCCGCGCTGATCCGGCGCGCGATCGCCTGGCCGATCGAGCCGGCGCCGATGACGACGACGACGCTGCTCATGACGTGACACTCGCGTAATCTTCGTCGCTGACCTTTTCCATCCAGTCGACGACCTTGCCGTCGAGCGTTTCCGCAATGGCGATATGGGTCATGGCAAAGTTGGGCGAGGCGCCGTGCCAATGCTTTTCATGCGGCGCGATCCACACGACATCGCCGGGCCTGATCTCCTCGAGGGCGAAGCCCTCCCGCTGAACCCTACCAAGTCCCACAGTCACGATCAGCGTTTGGCCGAGCGGATGTGTGTGCCAGGCGGTGCGCGCGCCGGGTTCGAAGGTCACCGTCGCGCCGCCGACTCGGGCGCCGCCGTCGCCGGCAAAGGGCGCGTCGATCCGCACGGTTCCGGTAAACCAGTCCTCTGGCCCTTTGGCTGAGGGACGCGAGCCGTTTCGCCAGATCTCCATTGCCGATTTTCCTTGTGCTCGATCCGACGACTTAAGAGTCGTCGGCAGCCGCAATTTGGCATGAAGCGTCAGAAACAATTAGCTGTTATAATCGGCATGAAGTTATATCGGAAATTCATTAATGCTCCGCGAGGATCTGGTCGATCTCAACGCCTTCCTGGCCGTCGCCGACGAACAAAGCTTTACGCGCGCAGCAGCTAAGCTCGGGACGTCTCAGTCGGCCTTGAGCTATGCGATCCGGCGGCTGGAGGAGCGGCTTGGCGTTCGCCTGCTGGTGCGAACGACGCGGCGCGTTGCGGCGACGGAAGCCGGCGAACGGCTGCTCAAGACGCTCAGGCCCGCTCTGGATGAAATCGCCGTCGAACTGGCGTCCATCAGCGAGCTTCGCGACAAGCCCGGGGGCAATATCCGCATCACCACGTCCGAACATGCGGCGCACGCCATCCTGTGGCCGACGATGAAGCGCTTGCTGCCTGATTATCCTGACATCCACGTCGAACTCATGATCGACTCGGCCTTGTCGGACATCGTGGCCGAGCGTTTCGATGCAGGCGTGCGGCTCGGCGAGTCCATCGCCAAGGACATGGTCGCCGTGCGCATCGGACCCGACTTGCGGATGGCGGTCGTTGGGACGCCCGATTATTTCTCCGATCACGGAAAGCCGGAAAC
This sequence comes from uncultured Rhodoblastus sp., assembly GCF_903903185.1. Classification (GTDB taxonomy): domain Bacteria; phylum Pseudomonadota; class Alphaproteobacteria; order Rhizobiales; family Beijerinckiaceae; genus Rhodoblastus. Next base: position 78,785 of record NZ_CAIUXT010000061.1, on the reverse strand, counting down.
GCCTCAGGATCTCGCCGGTCACAGTTGCTTGAACCTGCACCTGGCCACTTTGGGCGGCCTTTACGCCTGGGAGTTCGAAAAAGACGGGCGAGAATTGAGGGTGAGGGTCGACGGCCCACTGACCTTCAACAATGCGCGGATGATCGTCGACGCATGCCTCGATGGGTTCGGGCTCTGCAGCCTGCCGGAAGACATCATGGCCGAATATCTGGCGGATGGCAGGCTGATCAGGGTGCTCGATGAATGGTGCCCGCCTTTCGCCGGCTACCACCTCTATTATCCCAGCCGCCGCCAGCCATCGGCCGCCTTCGCCCTCCTAGTTGACGCGCTCCGTTACCGTCCGGACCGAAAGGGTGACGCGGCCCAGCCAGAATATCCGAAAACGAAGGGTCGGTGACGCACTACTCCAGTGAACCGTGACTCGAGGGAAGGACCGCTCACATCTAACGAGCTGACCATCGAGTGAATGAACCCGCCGTCGCATTCGTGTCGATGCCCGAAAGCCAGCCTCTTAATGGGGAATTTCCGAAACTGGCGCCTCCTCGCCTTTCAGCCATCGACGGGTGTTTTCTCGGGACCGGTCCTTCGCGCTACGCCCGCGATCCGCCGTTTTGCGTCATTCATTGGCTGGCGCCGACCGTCCTTGCGAGCAATGCGAAGCGTTCCGCTTATCACCCAGCCGCAGCGACTGGATTGCTTCGCTCCGCTCAGCTCATGACGTTGAATTTCCGAACGCGATTCGGAAAAGGCGCTAAACCAGCGCTTCCTGGATATCGAACGTCTGCCTCACCCCGACATCGTCGTAATGCGCATCCAAGAACTTTTTCGCCGCCGTGCGGCCGATGTCGCGCAACTGCACGAAGAAATCATAATCCGAGCGCATCCGGCTCGCCGCGCCGAACCTGTTGAGTTCGTCCTGCGCCTCGATCACATGCAGGCGGATGGATTTGTAATTCGTGCCCGCGAGACGTCCTTCGGCGATCAGCCGGGCGACAAAATTTATGGCGCGAAATTCCTGCAACAGCGACGAGTTGAAGGTGATTTCGTCGATCCGGCCCAAAATGCCGGCGACCGTGTCCGGCGCGCCCTTGCGTTCGATCGGGTTGATCTGGATCAGCACGATATCGAGCGTCTCGGTCTCGTAAAAGAACGGAAACAGCACCGGATTGCCCATGAAACCGCCGTCCCAATAGGGAACGCCGTCGACCATCACCGCGCGGAAAACCGTCGGCAGGCAGGCGGAGGCCATGACCATGTCGATGGTCAGTTCCGGGCGGTGGAACACCCGCACCTTGCCCGATTCGACATTGGTGGCGGCAATGAAAAGTTTTACACCGTCGCTGGCGCGCAAGGCGTCGAAATCGACCTGCGCGGCAAGGACATCGCGCAAAGGATTGAGATTGAGCGGGTTCATTTCGCTGGGCGAGAACATGCCGGCCGCCTGCTGGACGATCGTGGCGAATGGCGTGGCGTTCCAGAAATTCAGCATGCCCTCGATGACATCGCGCTGGACCGGCGCCAGTCCGCCGTCGAGACTGGAGGCGCGCCAGAATTGCGCGAGCTGGTCGCGGGCGCCCTGAACGCCGCCCTTGCGCTGGCCTTCGGCGAGATTGACCGCATTCATCGCACCGGCGCTGGTTCCGCTCAGGGCGTCAAACGCGAAGCGCCCGTCTTCGAGCAATTTATCGAGCACGCCCCAGGTGAAGGCGCCATGCGCGCCTCCGCCCTGAAGCGCAAGATTGATTTTTTTCCGAGCTGGCTTTTGTTCCGGGGCGGGTTTTTTTTCGCGGGGCATGGCGTTCCCTAGACGTTGCGCGAAACCAGCCGCAGCCGGGTTTCGCGCGCCGCTAATAAAAAAAGCGGATCAGGCGGCGGTCCAGCCGCCGTCCATCGAAATATTGGTTCCGGTGATCTGCCTTGCCGAGTCCGTGGTCAAAAACACCGCCAGCGCCGCGAGTTCGTCCACGGTGACGAATTCCTTGGTCGGCTGCGCCGCGAGCAACACGTCGCGCATGACCTGTTCCTTGGTCAGGTTGCGCGCCTTCATCGTGTCGGGGATCTGCTTTTCGACGAGAGGCGTCCAGACGTAGCCGGGCGAAATGCAATTGACGGTGATGCCGAATGTCGCGAGTTCGAGCGCCACCGTCTTGGTCAGGCCGGCGATGCCGTGCTTGGCCGAGACATAGGCCGATTTGAACGGCGAGGCGACCAGCGAATGGGCCGAGGCGGTGTTGATGATGCGGCCCCATTTGCGCGCCTTCATGCCGGGAACGGCGGCGCGGATGGCGTGGAAAGCCGAGGACAGGTTGATCGCGATGATCTGGTCCCATTTGTCGAGCGGAAAATCCTCGACCGGCGAAACGAACTGGATGCCGGCATTATTGACCAGCACATCGACCGACCCAAAGGTCTTTTCGGCATTGGCGATCAGGGCGGCGATTTCCGCCGGCTTCGACATGTCGGCGGCGTCATAGATCACCTTGACGCCGAATTCCTTTTCGATGCCGGCGCGTTCGGCCTCGATGGCGGCGGGGTCGCCAAAACCGTTGATCACGAGATTGGCGCCTTCCTTGGCGAAAGCGCGGGCGATGGCGAGGCCTATGCCCGAAGTCGAGCCGGTGACGACGGCGGTTTTGGCGGCGAGCGACATGATATTCTCCTGAGGTTATTTTTTTCGGCGGGACTATAAGGCGCGAGCGGAATTTTGCAGCCCGGCAATAAGAGGTAGAGTTTTGCGGGCGCGGCGCCCAAACCTGTTGAATTTTGACCGACTGGGAACCCAACGGCGCTCCCGGGCGGCGAAATTTACCGCATATGGCGCGCTTTGGGTCAAGGGTGAGATTGATTGGCGCGGGGGTCAAACCGCATTTGCCGTCTTGCCGGCGATGCTTTAGGGAACGCGGCCTTGCGAGGGGACAGCATGAATTCGATCAACGGGTCGCGGGCGCTTGAGGCGGCGCGGCGAAGCGTCGAAATCGAGACCGCCGGCATGGCGCGTCTGCGCGCGGCGCTCGACGGCGAACTGGGCGTCGCGCTGGAGGCGGCGATCGCCGCGATTCGCGCGGCGCGTGGAAAAGTCATCGTCAGCGGCATGGGCAAAAGCGGCCATATCGGTCGAAAAGTCGCGGCGACGCTCGCCTCCACCGGCACGCCGGCGTTTTTCCTCCATCCCGCCGAAGCCAGCCATGGCGATCTCGGCATGGTCGCCCAGGATGACGTGGTGCTGGCCTTTTCCTGGTCCGGCGAGACGGCGGAACTGGCCGATCTGATCGAATATTCGCGGCGCTTCGCCATACCGCTGATCGCCGTCGCCTCGAAGCGCGAAAGCGCGCTCGGCCGCGCCGCCGATATTTTGCTGCTGCTGCCGCAGGTCGAGGAAGCTTGCCCCAACGGCCTCGCGCCGACCACCTCGACCACGCTGCAACTGGTGCTCGGCGACGCCCTGGCGGTCGCCCTGATCGAGGACCGGGGCTTTTCGGCGCAGGATTTCCGGCAGTTTCATCCGGGCGGCAAGCTCGGCTCCCGCCTGCACAAGGTGGACGATCTGATGCACGCCGGAGAGGATAATCCGCTGCTGCCGGAAAGCGCCAGCATGAGCGAGGTCATCCTCGCCATGTCCGGCAAGAGATTTGGGTGCGTCGGCCTGACCGATTCGCGCGGCGTTCTGGTCGGGATCATCACCGACGGCGACCTGCGCCGCCATTGGGACGACCGGATGCAGGAAAGAAGCCCGGCGGAAATCATGACCCGCGCGCCGCGCGTGGCGAAGGCCGGCTCGCTGGCCTCCGCCGCGCTGGAACTGATGAACCGGACGAAAATCACCGTCCTGTTCATCGTCGATGGCGAGAAACCGGTCGGCATCTTGCATATCCACGACCTGTTGCGCGCCGGGGTGGCTTGACGGCGAATGGGCTTTGGCCACGCTTTGCCTTCGTTTGCGCTCAAGTGATCGGCGAACCCCGCGCCGTTCTTTCATGCGCTCCGTGGACATGGTAAGCGTGTTTTTACAGGATTTTGGAGGTTTGGATGAGCTTCACGCGCCAGGTTTATCTTGAGGTCGAAGGCGAAAAAGACCTGACTTTGCTGCTGAATTACCACAACGGCGGATCGGAGCCGGATTCGTTCGCCATTGAGGTGTTCAGAGCCAACGAAGTCATTGGAAAGGCGCAATGGCGCGTGGATGTCGAGCATTACGCCTTCATTTTCGACCCGGCCTTCGCTGTCGGCCATCCGTCGGCGGCCGGCATCTCGAAAGTCCTCGGGATCGCCGTTGGAAAAGGATTGATCGAAAGCCTGTGGGCCTCGAATGGCGACCGGCAGGAAATTCGAAAAAGCATCAAGGACCATGCCATCGGCGTTTTGCTCGACGCCGCCGGCGGCGTGGCGGGCCGCGTGTAAATGGCCGCCATGTCAGAGTAATACTGCTGTCCGAAGCGTCTGCAACGGTCTCGGGCGGCCGCTTCAACCGGACTGGCGGACGTGGGTGTGAGGGTGCGCATCGGCGCCCTCGCCGCTGTGGGGATGCGCCTCGTCGGCGACCTCGGTGGGGATGACGACCAGCCGTCCGTGCCGCACGCCGCGTTCGGCGATGACGTGCTCGGCGAAATGGCGCACGTCCGCGGTCTCGCCGCGCAGCACCGCGACTTCGAGGCAGGCCTGGTGATCGAGATGGACGTGGAGCGTCGCCACGGACAGGTCGTGACGATCGTGCTGGCTCGCCGCCAGCCTTTTCGCCAGCGCGCGCACTTCATGGTCATAGACATAGACCAGCGCGGCGACGCAGGAACCTTCGCCGTCGGCGCTTGAGGCGAAGGTCTGCAATCCGGCGCGCGTCAGGTCGCGCAAGGCTTCCGAGCGGCCCTGGTAGCCGCGTTCGGTCACGAAGGCGTCCAGCTCGGTCAAAAGGTCGTCGTCCAGAGTGACGGTCACGCGTTGCATGGTGTTTGTCCCTCGCAAGTTCAGGCGTTACGCCTCGGGCGAAGCAACTTCCAGGCGATCGTATTTCATGAGCTTGTATATCAGCATGGAGAGGCCCCAGGCGAGAGCGAACACGCCGATGACGACAAAGCCGAAATTGGCGAGGCTGTCGCTGAGGCTTGTGACCACATCCCACACGCCGCCTTCAAGGCCGAGGCGCTCGGCGATCAGCCCGAGCGCTTCGACGCCGCCGATGAACAAGGCGACGACCACCGAGGCCGCGGTGATGGTGAGATTGTACCAGAGTTTGCGGATCGGATTGACGAAGGCCCAGCCATAGGCGCTGACCATCAACGCGCTGTCGGCGGTGTCGACCAGCGCCATCCCGGCGGTGAACAGGGCCGGGAACACCAGGGTTTGCAGCGGCGCCATGCCATTGGCCGCCTGGGAGGCGGAAATGCTCAGCAATCCGATTTCGGTCGCGGTGTCGAAACCGAGCCCGAACAGGAAGCCAAGCGGGTACATGTGCCAGCTTTTCGTCACCACGCGGAACATTGGCCGGAAAATCCGCGCCAAAAATCCGCGCCCCGAGAGCAGAAGGTCGAGACTCTCGTGATCGAGCGCGCCGCCCCTGGAGACGCTTTGGAACGTCCGCCAGACGTTGACGAGAATCACCAGATTGGCCAGCGCGATGAGCAGCAGGAAGCCCGAGGAGACGGCCGTGCCGATCACGCCCCCGACGCTCTTGAACTCGGCGAGGCGATCCTTCATCGCCGCCGCCGTCAGCGCCAGAGCGGCGGCCGCGATGACCACCACGGTCGAATGGCCGAGCGAGAAGAACAGGCCCGCCATGCGCGGCTGTTCGCCCTGCTGCATCAATTTGCGCACGACATTGTCGATGGCGGCGATATGGTCGGCGTCAACCGCATGGCGCAGGCCGAAAACCCAGGCGAGCAGGGCCGTGCCGAGAACGGCGGGACGATCGGCAAACAGCGCGAAAGCCCAGGCCCAGGCAAGGCCGTTGGCGAGGACCAGCGCGGCGAAGACCGCAATCGTTTGCATGGGAAGTCGGGGCGCCGCGAGTCTTTCGGTCCGGTCGGTCGCCGCGCTCATCATGCCCTCCGCCCACCGCCCCGAAGGAACGGCCAAAGCCGTTCCCACACCCGCTTACGGGTATGATGATTTAATCGTCTCATCATACGGGCAAATTTTCGGGTCGACAAGCTCCGGGTCAGGCGCCGGAAACGCCTCCGACCCGCTGGACGGCGGCGGCAGGCGCCCCGGTCATTCTGGTCAGGGCGAAGATCGTCAGCAACACCGCCAGGTAAACGATCAACTGCATGCCGGAGGGCTGGTCCGTATAGCCGAACAAGGCGTGCAGCGCGCGTCCCGGCAGGCTTTCCTCTGGCAGAATCGCGGAAGTGTCCCACAAAGTCGCCGAAAAGGCGTTCAACAGACCCGCCTGTTGCAGGAAGGCGACGCATTGGCTGGCCATGCCCGCCGCGAGAAAGGTGATGAGCGCGGAGGTGACCGAAAACAGATGGCGTGTCGGAATGGTGACGAGGCCAAAGAACATCAGCGCCGAAACGCCGCCGCCGAGCGCCAGCCCAAGAGCGCCGCCGAGCAGCATGGACGCGGAACTGGAACCGCCGGACGCCGCGAGGCCATAGAGAAACAGCGCGACTTCGGAGCCTTCGCGCAATACCGCCACGGCGATGACGATGGCCAGCGCCATCAGCGACCGGGAACCCTGGACCACGGACTGGCCGACCACGCGAAGTTCATTGGCGAGTTCGCGCCCGTGGCGCGCCATCCAGATATTATGCCATCCCAGCATGACGACGGCGAGCGCCAGCACAAAGGCGTTGAACAATTCCTGACCGACGCCGGCAAAGGCGTTGGACAGCGCGCCCGCGAAAGCCGCCACGAGGCAGGCACCCAAAACCCCGGAAGCCACCCCGCCGAATACCCAGGCGCCGCGATGCGGCACGCCGCGCGTGACCGCCAGCACGATGCCGATGATCAGCCCGGCCTCGATGACTTCGCGAAAGACGATGATGAGCGCGCCGATCATTTTTTCAAACCTCACTCGACGACAAGGAAACCCGCGGCGTCGTCCTGGTGGTAATCGTCAAAGAACCGATAGCGCCCCGGCGGCATAGGCCGAATCTGCAAAGTGATTTCGCCGCCGCCGATCACCATTTTCTCGACCTTGAGTTGCTTGCTCTCGAATTCGGCGGGCGTCTGGTCGAGGTTCTTGACGACAAGGGTGATCGGCTGGTTGGCCGGCGCGTGGGGCTCGGGCGGATCGAATTTATGATCCTGGATCGAAATCGTCACATTTGCCGATTGCGCCGGCGCGCAAAATCCCGCTTCCGCGAGAAACAGCAAGCCTAGCGCAACGGCGCGGATCGGTGACTTCCGGATCATTTCAGTTCATGCCTCTATCGGTCAAGGTCTTCAAAAAGGCCACCAGCGCGTCGATCTCCTGGTCGTTCAGACGTGGGCGCTGGCCCGGTTTGCGATCATAGGGGACATCTTCGACATTTACGGACGCTTTATACGCTTTCGGCAGGTCGTTGAATTTGTCGATTTTGCCCTTGGCGTCCCGGGGATACCAATGACCGGGATCGGTCTCTCGGGTGGCGTAGAAGGCGACGGCGTCGCGTAGCGAGGGGAAGGCGCCATTGTGGAAATAGGGTCCGGTCACCGCGACATTTCGCAGGGTCGGGGCCTTGAAGGCGCCGCAGAGCGAGGCGAGCTTGATCTTTTTGGGCAAAATCGCTTCCAGTCCGGGGCGCTTGCACAGCCCGAGATCGAAGACCTCCGGATTGGCGTTGGCAGGGATCGCCGCATTTCTCGGAACGCCCAGCACGTGATAGGAAAAATCGCTGAAAATCCAGTCGGTAGGGTCTTTGGACTCCGGTTTGCCGGCGTGGCAATCGACGCAATTGCTCTTTTTCGTATCGATGAAAATGGCGTAGCCGCGCTTTTCCTCGGCGGTCAATTCCGTCTTGCCGCGCAGCCAGTCGTCGAATTTCGAGGAGAAGGGCGCAAAGCGTGGCGATAGTTCAAAGGCCGCGACCGACTTCATCATCTTGCCCATCGCCGCTTTGGGGTCGGCGAATACCTCCGGTCCATAAAGTGTTTTCGCCAGATCGGCATAGGGAGCGCGCGCAATCTTGGCGACGACCGCTTCGGCCGAGGGATTGTTCATCTCCAGGGGGTTGAGCAGCGGGCCGGAGGCCTGTTCGGCGAGGTCGGCGGCGCGGCCGTCCCAGAATTGGCCGCCGCGCGGCTCCAGCTTCGGTTTTGCCCCGTCGGCGTCGATATAAAAGCCGAAAGCCGGGCTATAGGCCTTGTACATGAGCGTCGGCGTCTTGCGGGTCCCGACTTTGTCCGGCGTGCTGCCGAGCGCGACGGCGGCGATGGGCGATTTGTTGTTGCCCTGGAATGCGTGTTCGGGCGCATGGCAGGAGGCGCAGGACATGCCCTGCGGTTCGGAAAGCGTCACATCCTCGAAAATTCTCTTTCCCAGCAATTGCTGGTCGCTCAAAGCCTGTTCGTCGGCGGCGCGGAGCGGGGCGGCGGCATCGGCGAGGGCCGGAGCGATCGCAAGCAGAAGAAAAGCCGCGCCGGCAGCTAGAGCCTTACCCGATCCGATTGAACGAAAAAGGGGCTCTGGTTTCTTGTTTTTGTGCGTTTTCTTCACGCGAGCCGGTATCCGCTTCGCCGGAAAACGCCCTAGCGGAATAAAACCCGGGCCCGCCTTCGCTCGGGCGTTGTTCCTCGTCATTCGAAGCTCCATTCGCGGCGGCGGCCCCGCCCGTTCTCCGGTACGACTGATATTGACGACGCCGCAGGCCGGCAATCGAAACATTCAAATTTAGAAACGATCTAATGTTCAAAACGGCGGAAATTGGGCGCCTTGGCTCAAGACCCGGGTTCGGAGGTCAGGGCCTCGAAGTCCGGCCCGCCTTGCGGCTTTGACGAGGCGGGGCCGACAACGGCGGCGCCCGGGAAAAGCGCCAGTGCGCTGGCCTCGTCGCGCGGCAGCGGCGCCTGCGCGCCCAGCGCGCCGCAGCGGCGCAATTTCAGTCCGATTTGGGCGAGGAAAGGGACGGTCAACCCGGCCTCGTTCATCCGCGCCGCATCGACGAGGATATCGCCGGCGGCGCCCTGGACGATGACCCGGCCTTGCCCGAAAAGGGCGACGTCGTCCGCGAAGGCCCAGGCGAGATCGGCGTCGTGGGTGGTGAAAACCAGCGTCGTTCCGCCGTTCTGAAGCTGCTTGAGCACGTCCAGCAGCAAGGTTGCGCCGCGCTGGTCGAGCCCGGCGGTGGGTTCGTCGAGCAGCAGGATCTCCGGGCGCATTGCTGCGGCGCCGGCGAGCGCCGCGCGCTTTTTCTGGCCAAAGGACAGCATGTGGGTCGGGCGGTCCGCCAGATCGGCAATGGCGAGCGCGGCCAGGGTCTCCTCGACGCGCGCGCGCGCTTCCTCGTCGCTCAAGCCCAGATTGAGCGGGCCGAACGACACATCCTCGGCCACCGAGGCGGCGAATAACTGGTCGTCGGAGTCCTGCAGCACCAGACCGACGCGCCGCCGCCAGTGCGACAGTTTTTCGCGGGAATAGCCGGCGGCGGCGCCGTCGAGCAGGACGCGGCCCGAGGACGGTCGCAACGTGCCGTTCAGGTGCAGCAGCAAAGTCGTCTTGCCGGCGCCATTGGGACCGAGAATGGCGAGGCGCCGGCCGCGTTCAACCCGAAGATCGAGCCCCGACAAGGCAGGGACGCCGCCCGGATAGGCATAGGTCAGGGCTTGCGCTTCAAGCAGGGTCATGAGAACCGGATTCCCGCCGCCGCCGTCGCGAACAGCGTGAGGCCGATCAGGCCCATGGCCGGCAGGGAGACGGGCGCGCGATGCGACAGAACGCGCAACTCGCCGTCCCAGCCGCGCGCGGCCAGACCTGTTTCCAGCCGGCGCGCCCGGTCCAGCGCGCGCGGCAGCAGATTGGCGATCAGCAGTCCCAGCGCGCGCAGCCGCCTTTTCGCGCCGGCATGGCCGAGGCGCGCGGCTTGAGCCGCATCCATCGCCATCGCCGTGTCGCCCAGAAGGAACAAAAAGCGATAGATCAGCAGCGCCAGTTCGGCGATTTCGGCGGGCAGCCCAAGACGGCGCAATCCGGCGATCAGGTCGGCAGCCGGCGTGGTCAGAGCCAGAAACAACAGGCAGGTCAGTGCGGCAAAGCTCCGCAAGACCAGCCGCGCCGCCGCCGCCAATCCGCCGGGCGCGAGGCTCAGGCCATGCGAATCCAGCTGAACCGCCAGCGAAATAGCCCCAACCGCCAGAAAGCCCAAAGGCGCCAGCGCGCAGGCCAGCCAGACTTTTGGCGCAACGCGCGCGCCAGCCAGGGCCGCCGCCGTCATGATCGCCGCCACCATCGGCGCGCCCGGTCCCGGCGGCAGGGCGATGGCGAGCAGCATCATGCCGAGCGCCAGAGCGGCCTTTTCCGTGAGGGAGCGATGGCGCCAGCGATTGAGGTGGGCGGCCCTATCGACCGGCGACATTTTTTTGCGACGACGACTGCCGGCGCCCGATGACATAGCCGAGGAGCCCGGCCCCCAAAGCCGCCTGCAACGCGAACATCATGGTTTCAACCTCGTCGCTCGGCGGTTTCCACAAGGGTTGGAACCATGGTTTGAAGCCGGGAACGGCTTGAGCGATCGCATCGGTTCCAAGGTCGTCGGCCCCCTTGAATTCGCCGCCCAGACCGGGGATGACAAGAGGCGCCGCGACGATGGCGAGGGCGGCGGCGAGGAGCCAGACGGAACGGTGGATCGCCATTATCGCACCTTCCCGGCCAGGAACGCCACTTCGTCGCCCTTGCCGGCGCGACCGGACAGGGCGTCCATCACCACAACGGTCAGAAAGCCTTCTGCAATCGCGAGGGGTATCTGGGTGATGGCGTAAATGGAGCCGAATTTCACGACGGCGCCGAGGAAGCCCGAGGCGGGATCAGGATAGGCTAAAGCCAGTTGCACCGAGGTCGTGGCGTAGGTGGCGAGATCGCCCAGAGCGGCGGCGAAGAACACCGCCACGGCGATGGAAGCGCCGAGCTTGCTTAAACCGCGCCAGATCGCCCAGGAAACCCAGGGGCCGGCAATGGCCATCGAAAAGACATTGGCGCCCAGCGTCGTCAGGCCGCCATGCGCGATCAGCAGCGCCTGGAACAGCAGCACGATCGCGCCGATCACCGCCATTACCGCAGGGCCGAAGATGATCGCGCCGAGTCCCGTGCCGGTCGGATGCGAGCAGGAGCCGGTGACGCTCGGCATTTTGAGCGCAGAAAGGACAAAGGCGAAAGCGCCGGCGGCGGCCAGCGTCAGCCGCGTCTCAGGGCGCTCGCGGATGATTTTTTTCACTGAGATCGCGCCGGCCACAACGAAGGGCGTCGAAACGGCGAACCAGCCGATGCAATGCCCGACCGGCAAAAAGCCTTCCATAATATGCATCGTCCACCTCAAGCCTTCGAACCGCCGCACGACCAGCCCTATCGCGCGATCATCGACCGGAGCGAACAGAGCACGCCATTCTGGACACCCCGCCCAGGGACGCGTACGACGCCATTTCGACGGCAGGTCTCCTGGCTTGCGGGTCGTCGTGTCTCGGTCCAGCCTTCCCGGTCATCCGCCTGCCCCGGGTGGAAATCGGGGAAGCGACCAGTGGCCGATTGTCTTGAACAATCGCAAGGGACCGATTTCTCACCGCTCACAGTTGCGGGGGCAGCCACGGCTTGTGGATTTGACCTTCGACCATCGACTGGATCGCCGAACGAAAATCCGTTTCCGTGTTCCCTTTTAACCTCGCCCGCAGGTGCGAAACGAGGAACCGTCGATCATTCAAGCTAAAACACAAATGAGATCGGGACGCAATTGCGCGATCCGGGCGCCTTGCCTATCCAGCCAGCTTCGAATCCACGGCGAGGCGGATCAGTTCGGCCGAACTGCGGGCGCCGAGCTTTTGTTTCAGCGCCGTGCAATTATTGGCGGCGGTCTTGTGGGAGATGTTCAGGACATCCGCTATTTCCGCGACGCTGCGGCCGGCGGCGAACAGCCGCAATATTTCCAGTTCGCGCGCGGTCAGCCCGCCGAGCCGGCCCGGACCCGCTCCGGTCCGGTTGAAGGCGACGGCGCTGGCCATTTCCGGCTGGAGATAGACGCCGCCTTCGGCGATGCGCCGCAAGGCAGCAATGAACAGCAGCGGATCGTCGTTCTTGGCGATATAGCCCCTCGCGCCGGCCTCGATGGCGCGGGCGGCGAAAAACGCATCGTCGTTCATGCTGAAAATGGCGATGCGCGCCTCGGGGTCGCGCAGCAGCAGGCGGCGGCAAAGTTCGAGACCCGAAATGCCCGGCAGATTGAAATCGATCACCGCGACATCGGGCCTGAAGGCGAAATAGGCCGAATAGCCGCTGGCGCCATCCATGGCCTCGCGGACCTCGATCGACGGATCGGCGCCCAAAAGCGCCTTGCAGCCGGAAATGACGACCGGATGGTCATCGACGATCAGAACGCGCACCGCTCGAAGCCTCCAGCTTACCCGCCGTAAATGCCCATGATAACCGAATGCGGGGGTCGGGCAATCCGGCGGCTCATTGACACCCCTGGCTGCGAATTCGATTTTGTGCGTATCGGGAGCGCGATCATGTGGCAAAAAATCTCACTGCGCTATCGTCTCAATCTGCTGTTTGGCGTCTTGCTCGCCTTGTGGCTGGCGGTCGATGTCGGGCGCATTCTGGCGGATGCGAGGCCGCGCGCCCGGGCCGAAGCCGAAAGCATGACGCGGCTGACCAGCGAATTTGTCGCCATGGCGCTTCCCCATCTGCGCGAGGCGCCGGACCCGGAGCGCGCGCTCGCCGCGCTGGTGGAAAATTTGCAGAATCTGCGTCACGTCCGCGTCGCCCTGTCCCGCAACGATGGCCTCGCGGTCGTCGGCGCCTTCACTGGGTCCGCCGAGGCGCGCTCGCAGGCGCCGGCTTGGCTCACCGCTCTGGTCAGGGCGCCCGTTGGGGTCACCACCATTCCGGTCAACGTCGGCGGCCGGCGCATGGGCTCCATCGTCATCGTCGGCGATCCGCTCGATGAAATCGGCGAGGTCTGGGCGGCGGCCAAGACCCAGGCGCTCGCCGGCGGCGCGCTGGCGCTGGCGCTGCTCGGAGCAAGCAGCCTTTTCCTGAGGCGCGCGCTCAAACCGCTCGATGTCGCGGGGCGCACGCTGGCCCGGCTCGAATCGGGCGACTACGCCGCCCGGGCGACGCCGTCCGGTTCGCCCGAATTCGTGGACACCTGCGGCAAGATCAACAGTCTGGCGCAAACCCTGGCGGAGTTGAGCGCCGCCAAGGCCGATCTGATCGAGAAGCTGATCGATCTGCAGGACGAGGAGCGCAAGGCGATCGCCCACGAATTGCACGATGAGATCGGGCCGCATCTTTTCGCCCTTCGCGCCGGGGCGGCGCTGCTGGCGGCGCGTTTGCAGGCCGGCGGCGATCCCGCCGCCGAGGCGGCCGCCGTCTCCCTGCGCGATCAGGTCGAAGCGCTGCAGGGACAGAACCGGCGCATTCTGGCGCGGCTGCGCCCGGCGGCGCTGGAGGAGTTCGGCCTGATCGACGCGCTCGAAATTCTGGCCGAGCAATGGCGCAAGGCGCAGCCCGGCGTCGCGCTGGCCCTGTCTTCCTCCGCAGGGATCGCCGCACTGGGCGAGCGCGCCAGCCTGATGGCCTATCGCTTCGTTCAGGAAGGGCTGACCAACGCCTTCCGCCATGCCGGCGCGCGGCGCATCGACGTGACTTTGGATTACGAGCCAGCAGGCCGGGACTTCGAGCCGACAGGCCGGGGCGCCAAGGCCAGCGATCCGGCGCTGACGGGATTGCGGATCCGCATTCGCGACGACGGACGCGGCGTCGGCGAAGAGGCGACGCCCAGCATGGGTTTTCTGGGCATGCGCGAAAGGGTGCAGGCGCTGGGCGGCGAGGTGGTCATTTCCAACGCGCCCGAGGGCGGCGCGGTGGTCGAGGCGATTTTCGCCGCGCAGACACGGCCCGGCTCCGCCTGAAGGCAGGTTCGGGAAAATCTCCCGACCGCTTTTGGGGCGCATTCCCACGCCTTTTCAAATAGGTTTTCAATGCGTCGCGGACAGCCAGCGAAGAATTCGATCCTTCTTCGCCTTCCCAAATCCTCCCGTCCGCGACGCTCCCAAACAGGCTCAATGCAGGCTGAAGTTTATATTGGTGCTGGAGCGGAAAACGCCGCCCGGCGGCGGCGGCGCGTGAACCGCCGCCATCATCGCGTGAACGGCGGCGTCGAGCGCGGCATTGCCCGACGAGCGCGTGATCGAATGGCTGACCACCCGGCCCGACGCGCCCACGGTAAAAGCCACGCCGACGGAGCCCGTCGCCTGCGCGGCGCGGGCGGCGGCGGGATAGACCTTGTGGCGGGCGACCTCGGCGGCGAGCAGGGCCGCATAGGCGCCGGGCGACATTCCGGACGCCTGCGCCTGTCCCTGCGGCGTTCCGCGACGCGACCCCTGTTGTCCGGCCTGCGCCTTGCGGCGATCTGCGGCTTCCGCTCGCTGGCGGCGCTGTTCGCGCAATTGCGCCGGCGTCGGGCTATCGTCCTCCGGCTTTTCGACGACGGCTTTTTTCCGGGGTTTCTCCGCGGGTTTCGGCAAAGGCTTTGCTTCGGGTTTCGCGACTGGCAGGGGCAGGGCCTGCGGCGCGATGACCTGCGGGAGCGGCGCCGCAAGTTCCGGGACCGATTCGGCGGGGGGCATGGCTGGCGGCGCGACCGGTTCGGGCGCGACTTGCTCGGCGGGCGCCCGCGCCTCGGCCTCCTTCACCTCGTCGATATTCGGCCTGTCCTCGGCGCTGTCGCCGAGCGGCATAAGCGTCACGTCGATGCCGTCGAGCGAAACCACCGGCGCGACGCGGGCGACGATGAAAAGCGCCGCCGCCACATGCAGCGCCACGACGAAAACAATCGCAGCCGGCCGCAGCCAGGGCGGCCTGATCGCGCCTCTCTCGATCGTCGCGGCATCCGGCCCCCCCGGAGGCGGAGCCAGGCCGGGCGATGAAGACTCTATCGCCGCCGCCTGGCTCAAGGCCGCAACTCCGGGTTCCGCTCCTTGCCGTTAGGCGCGGTGACGATGGCGATATGGGTGACGCCGTGGGTCGCCAGCCTGTCCATGATCGCCACGACATCGCCAAACGAGGCCTCCTTGTCGCCGCGCAGGTGAACGACGCGCGACGCATCCTCGCCAAGCTTGTTCTTCACCGCATCGACCAGCAGGTCGGCGGGGACTTCGTCCGGCCCGAGCGACACCTTGCCGTCCTTGCCGACGGTGATGAGAACCGGCTCTTTCGGATTGAGCGGCTGCGCCGCTTTCGCTTGCGGCAGCTGCACCTTGACGCCGGTGGCGAGCAGCGGCGCGGTGACCATGAAAATGATCAACAGCACGAGCATCACATCGACCAGAGGCGTGACGTTGATGTCGGCCTGCGGCTGGTAGAGGCCTTCGCCGACGGCGCTCTTGCGGTTCGGAAAGGCCATCAGGCGGCGTCCTTGCGCACCGTCAGCGGGCTCGTCGCCGACAAAAGTTCGGCGCGGTCCTCGATCAGATGCGCGAGGTTCACGCCGACGCGCGAAAAGGCCGCGCCGATACGGTTATAGCCGATCGAGGCGGGAATGGCGGCGGCGAGGCCATAGGCGGTCGCCGCCAGCGCCTCGGCTATGCCCGGCGCGACGACGGCGAGGCTGGTGTCCTTGGCCTCGGCTATGCCGGCGAAACTGGTCATGATGCCCCAGACCGTGCCGAACAGGCCGATGAAGGGCGCTACCGAGGAAATCACCGCGAGATTGGGCAGGCCGCCCTCGGCGCGCATCAGCAATTCGCGTCCCGCCCGGCTCATCTTTTCGGCGATGCGCTGGCGCTTTTCGCCGGCGCTTTCGCCCGCAATCTGGAACAGCGCGGCTTCCTGTCCTGCCGCGTCGATCGGCGCCAGCAGCGTCTGCGCGCCTCCCGCGCGCGCCGCCTTCAGCGCCTTGGCGAGCCGGGCGACGGTGAACACGCCTTCAAGGATCAGGATCCAGCACCAGATGGAGGCGAACAGCAGGATCGCCATGACCGCCTTGCCGATCGGGCCGGCCTGCAAAAACATTGCGACCGGAGACAGTGACAGACCATCCATGCTTGGCGTCCCTTTTTGCGTTCGACTTTTTACCTGCGTCCATGACGCCCGGCCTGCGGCAAGGCGTCGTCCGCTTTCTGGAGAAAGCCCTTTGTAGCGTTAAAATTCCATTTGGAGGAACGGGTTTGTTCGGGAAAAAATCCCGACATCTTCGGGAGTGCGTCGTCGGGTCCGTTGAAGTATAACTTCGTTCTCAACCGATTCTGCAGCAAATCCATCGAGCGTAACGAGCGGGGAGAGAAATGGTTTCTTTCCCTTCGGCCATCCGGTCGCTTGCGCATTTGGGTCCGCGAAATGCGGCGAAAACTTGGGAACCGCAAAATGACGCGCATCTTCTGGCTGTCTCTCGCGGCGGCGCTCACGACCCTCGGCGCCTCGACGCATGACGCGTCGGCGCAGGATGGCGGCGTTGTGGTCCTGCCCGACATCAACATCGTCGAGACGACCCCGTTCACCGGCAGCGGGATCGCGGCGGAAAAAATTCCCGCGGCGGTCCAACCGGTCACGACCTCTCAGGACATTGCCGAGCATGGCGACGTCAGCGTCACCGACGGCTTGAATCGCAATGTCCCCGGCGTTTTCACCAGCAACGTTTCGGGCAACGACCTTCAGCCCGATCTGTATTTTCGCGGCTTCAACGCCTCGCCGATTTCGGGCACGCCGCAGGGCCTCGCGGTCTATCAGAACGGCATCCGCGTCAACGAGGCCTTTGGCGACACCGTCAACTGGGACACGATCCCGGTCATTGCGATCAGATCGACGGAGATTGTCACCAATAATCCGGCTTTCGGCCTCAACGCGCTGGGCGGCGCCGTGACGGTGACGATGAAGAACGGCTTCAACTTCCAGGGCTTCGATCTCGACGCGCGCGGCGGTTCGTTCGGCCGTCGCCAGATCGCCGTGGAATATGGCAAGCAGATCGACAATTGGGGTTTCTATGTCGCCGGCGAAGCGATCAACGACAATGGCTGGAAACACTATAGTCCCTCGCAGATTCGACGCGTCTACGCCGATCTCGGCTACAAGGGGGACAAGGCCGAGGTGCATTTCAGCTTCACCGGGGCGCAGAACACTCTGGTAGGGGCCGGAACGACGCCGATCGAATTGCTCACGCAGAACTACGCCAACGTGTTCACCACGCCGCAAACGTCGAGCAATGGGCTTGCCGCCTTCGCTCTCACCGGCTCTTACCAGTATTCGAACACGCTTAAGTTCGACGCCAACGCCTATTATCGCAATTTCAGCCAGACCCATGTGGACGGCAACACCACCAGCCTCGCCCTTTGCGACGCCGATACGACTGTTTTATGCGACGCCAACGGCAATCCCGCGACCGACATCCGGGGCAATCCGATTCCGGATATTTCCAATAATGGCGCGCGGACGCTGGGCGAGATCGACCGCTCCTGGACCCATTCGCAATCGACCGGCGCCAGCCTTCAAGCGGTCAATACCGACAGGATCGCCGATCGAGACAATCGCTTCACGCTTGGCGCCTCGATCGATCGGGGCTGGACGAATTTTCACGGCAACAGTGAACTGGGGATCATCCAGGACAATCTCGTGGTGACGGGTTCGGGCATCCTCATCGACACTCCCGGCGGCTTCGTCGCCCCGGTCAGCACTTTCGCGACCAATACCTATGTCGGCGTGTTCGCGCTGGACACCTTCAATGTGACGAAAGAACTGGCGATCACCGGCGGCGGGCGGTTCAATTTCGCCCAGATCGATCTCGAGGATCAGATCGGCACGGCGTTGAACGGCAATAACACCTATTCACGCTTCAATCCGCTCCTCGGCCTGACCTATCAGGTTACGTCGGGCATCACCTTCTACGCCGGCTATTCGGAAGCCAACCGCACGCCGACGCCGCTGGAACTCGGCTGCGCCGATCCGCTAAGGCCCTGCATCGTCGCCAATTTCATCAATTCCGACCCGCCGCTCCAGCAGGTGGTGTCGCGCACGGCGGAAACCGGCTTTCGCGGCAAGTGGGACCTCGGACAAAACGGCAAGATCGACTGGAGCGCCGGCCTGTTCCATACCGCCAACGCCAACGACATTCAGCCTTTGACCACGCCCTATAATTCCTATGGCTATTACGCCAATATCGGAGGGACGCTGCGCCAGGGCGCCGAGCTTGGCGCCGCCTGGACCAGGGACAATTGGCGGGTCTACGCCAATTACGCCTATATCGACGCAACCTATCGCAGCACGTTCCTCGATCCCTCGAACAGCCCGGCGGCGATCGTCAACCCGGATACCGGCGCAACCTCGATCCCGATCACGCCGGGAACGCCGATCGCCGGCATTCCGCGCCATCACCTCAAAGCCGGTTTTGAAATCGCTTTCGTTCCGCAATGGAAATTCGGCGCGGACTGGATTCTGGTCAGCGGCCAGCGACTGGTCGGCGACGAAATCGGGGCGATCACCCAGCTTGGCGGCTATGGAACAGTCAACCTGCACACGTCCTATCAGGTGACCAAGGAAGTGCAGGTCTATGCCTTGGCGCAGAACCTGTTCAACCGGCAATATTACTCCAGCGGAATCTTGATGGAAACGCCTACCGTGACGCCTACGCCCTTCGTCAATCCACTCTCGCTCGGCGCCGGAATGCCACTCGCCGTCTATGGCGGCGTCAGGATTTCTTTCTGACAATCTGGCGGACTTGCGTCCAATTCGCAGGCCGCTGCAAAGGACGCGACGCCAATTGTGTCGAGACCCGGGAACAGGTCGCGCCAATTGGCGTTGGGAATTTTATAGCCGAATTCTACTTCAGCAGTTTCAACAGCGCGCGACCGGCTTTGCTATGCAATTCCCTGGCGTCGAGCGTGCCGTCGTTGTCGGGGTCGGCGGCCTTGAACCGCGCTTCGACTGCGGCGAGATATTCATCCTTGGTCAGAGTTCCGTCCTTGTCGGGGTCGGCGGCCGAGATTTCCCCCTTCTTCAGGCGGCGGCGCAGTTCTCGGGTGTCGAGCGTGCCGTCATGCTCGTGGTCGAGCCGGTCGAACAAGGCCCCGGCGGCCTTTTTGGCCTCGGCCAGATCGATCGTGGCGTCATTGTCGGTGTCGAGCCCTTTGGGCAGGCTTTCGGCGAGGCTCGGCGACGCAGCCAAAGCAACCAGACCGGCGAGTGAAATGAGCAGGGGGCGGCGGGAGATCATGACGGAAAACTCCTCTTCTGAACGGGCTGGATCATAAGCGGAAAAATTCCCGGTTACAACGGGAATTCTTCCCGAAAATTCGGGATTTTATGAAGTTGTATTTCGTTATTGCCTGCCTATTGTCTGTTTCCAACCAAAAATTGGGAGTTTCCATGCGTAAGCCGAATCGCAAAGGTCGCGTTGCGACGTTTTCTTTCGTCGTCGTTGCAACCCTGGGCGAGGCTTCGGGCGCCCAAGCCGCAGGCTGTGTGTCATCGGCGGATCTGCTCACGCTCTCCTGCACGGGAACGCTCGCTATCGGCTCGGGTCTGCCGATCACCATCTACGACGCCGCCGCTGCTTTCCAGCCGATCAAAGGGAGCAACAGCTACACGCCCGATAATCCGGCCTTTCCGGCGGCGACCAATCCGAATAACCCCGGCTACGATCCCAATCCGCCAAACGTCACACTCAATTTCGACAACACGGTTTCGGCCAATGTCATCAATCCCACATCCGCGTCGCTTGCCGACAGGGGGCTGGTCGCCGCCAATTTTTCCAACACCGAAAGCCCGGCCGTCAATAATGTCGTCCTCAACAACGCCGGTTCTCTGGCCTTTTCGACCAACCAGATCGCCACCGCGCGCATCGAGTTGATCGTAGCCGACAGCCAGGTGAATAGTTTCACCGTCAACAACAAGGGAACGCTCTCCGCGACGCAGACGTTCTTTTCGAGCTTCGACCCAACCAAGCTTTCGGTCACCGCCAGCGGAACACCCGCCACTTACACGGCCAAATACAACGGCGCGACCCTGAACGACATGGCCGTGCTCTACACCGACGACAATACCAATTCATTCACGCTCAACAACGCCGCCGGGGGCAAGATTCTGGCGACCGGCAATTTCGCAACGGTTTATTATGGCCGCGCCGATACGACCATCGTCAATTCCGGCGTGATCGCCCATACGTCCTGGAGGCCGACCGATACGCTCGCCACCGGTCATTGGGCGATTGCGACCTGGGGGGGAGCGGAATTCGAAACGATTGATGGAACCAACCCCGACAGCCCGCTCAATGTCGTTTCAAACATACAGGCGGTTGACGGCGTCGCTCAGGGGACGATCGCCATTGGCGGCACGTCTGCCTTGACGCTCACGAACAAGGCGTCCGGGTCGATCACCGGCGATATTCTCGCTCTGGACATTACCCCACTGGTCTATGCGGCCAATGGCGGCAATCCGGCGGCGGTCAGCGGCTCCAATGCGGGACCGCGCGACAGCAACATTCAAAACTACGGCCTGATCAACGGCAATTTCTACCTCGGCTCGGGGACGCATGTCGTCGACAATGCCGCCGGCGCGACCATCAACGGCAATTTCAGCGTCGATCAGCGTCCCTCGACCGCGACCTTTTCGGCGGCATTGACCGAGGACGGAACGCCATTGGACGGCGCGCCCGCCGCCGATCAAGCCTACCAGAGCGCCGGCGGGACGGATTTCGCCGGCAACGCCTGTCCGGCGGCCGGCGACAGCACGACCAACGCAGGCTGCGCGGCTTCGGTGAAAGTGCTCGCCAGCTATGTCGGCGGGCAATCCTTCACGCTGACCAATGAAGGCGTGCTGAACGGCAATATCGTCATCAACGACCAGCCGGGCTCGGTCAATTCCATCACCCTGACCGGAACCGGCTTCTCGGGCAATATCGTCGCTCTCAACGGAACCGGCTCGAACAGCCTGACGCTCTACGGCGTCACCAACCTGGCCAGCGTGCGCAATTTCAGCGAGCTGAATTTGAACGCCTCGCGTGTCGCGGTGGCGAACGGCGTCTCGCTGGTGGCCGGTTCGACCCTGACCACCACGGTCTACGGCGCCGGCGGCTCGCATGCCGCGCCTTCGACCAAACTCGGCTCCATTTACGGGACGCTGACTCTGGCCGGCCCCACGGTCTTGACGCCAACCTTCACGACGCTGGTGAATAATGGCGCGACCTGGGTGGTCGCCTCGAGCGTCAACGGTCCGGGAAGCGTGGCGACGACGCCGACGGGTAGCGTGCTGGTCTCGACCAGCGCCAGCACATCGACGGGCGCCTTGCTGTTGACGGCCTCGGTCGTCGATCCGCACACCATTCCCGGATTATCCCGCGCGGGCGCATCGACCCTGGCGGGCCTCTTGTCCTATACGGGCTCCAGCGCCAAGGTGAACGCCCTGGGCGCGGCGGTCGAAGCCTTGCCTGACTTCGGCGCGGTTCGGGCGGCGGGCGAAAGCTTGGGTCCGCAAGTTAATGGCGCGGCGATCCAGATTCCGCTGGCCATCGCCACGCTGTTCCAAGGTCAGGTCAACAACCGTCTGGACAGCCTGCTCTCCGCGCGGGCGCCGACGAAGGACCGCTGGGTCGCCAGCGCCGGCCCCGTCGAAAGCCCGGCGGCCGGCGGCGCCGTCTGGGCGAGCGCCATCGACGGCAGCGCGACGCAGTCCACTACCGAGCACATTCATGGCTACAGCGCCAATTTCGCCGGCGTCATCGGCGGTTACGACCGGCAGATCGCGCCGGGCGCCCGCCTGGGCGCCGCTTTCGGCTATGTCAGTTCTCAAGCGCGCGACAGCGGCCTGTTCAACGACAATACCGGCGTCAGCGTCTATCAAGGCCTGGTCTATGGCTCGCTTGACCTCGAAAAATATTATGTGCGCGGTTCGGTGGCGGACGGCGGGCTTAACTACAACACGTCGCGGACCATAAGTTTCCCGGGCTTCAGCGACGCGGCTTCGGCGACGCATGGCGGCAACCTCTTTTCCGCCAGTATCGAAGCCGGGGCGCCGGTGCAGTTCGGCGCGTCGATTCTCACTCCCTATGCGGGCTTCACTTACGCCAATATCGCGCAGAACGCCTATGCGGAAACCAGCTCAAACGGCGCCGCCCTGACCTATCGAAGCGTCGTGAACGACTCCGAGCGCAGCGTTCTCGGCGCCAAGGCGCTGATTCCGATCAACGCCATCCCGCTATGGAGCAACGTCGCCAGCACATCGGCGATCGATCTCGAATTGCGCGCCGCCTATCTCCATGAGTTCGGCGACCTCACCCAGTCGGTCACCGCCAGTTTCATCGGCGCCAGCAACCCGTTTATCGCCACCGGTCCGAACCCGTCGCGCAATTTGCTCGACTTTGGCGCCGGATTGCATTTTGACTCCGGCGCATTCCAGTTCGCCCTGACCTATGACGCCATCGCGCGCACCGGCTATCTCGAACAGGCCGGCTTGTTCAAGGCGCGTTACGCGTTCTGATCGGGCGGGGTCGAGGCGAGGCCAAACCCGTCGGTCGAGGCTTTCGACCGATGGGTTTTCGCATCTGGCCGCGCCGTCTCACTTCGAGCAATCGACAAGGTCCTTTTCGGCGATTTCAAAAACCTGGCCGTCGATGACCGACAGGTTTTTCGCCCGGCAGGCCCGGCGATTCTTGAACACAACCCGGGCGTCATATTGGCCGGTGGCGAGGCCGGGGATCTTCAACCGCTCATCCGCATCCACGGCGCCATCCTTGTCGGCGAGACAAAGGTTGGGGCCGAATTTTTCGGTTCCTGCCGGAGCGAGCCTCAAATCCGTGATCGTCCAGGCTGTCAGGTTCCAGAACCGCGTCGGCTTCTCCTGCGCTCGCGTGGGCCCGCTGAAAACCAGCAAGGCCGCCGCCGCCAAATTCAAGATGCGCATCCTCGCCTCCCCATGTTTTTTGACCTTTATCCCTTGTTGCGGCGCCGCCGGCAAATTGAATCGCTATCGACCCGCGCGCGCGGTCGTCGCGAATGCCCCAAGCGCAGCCCTGCGCGCCGGGCCTTCGAAGCCGGGTTCAAAAAATCAAAAGCCCAGCTTTTCGCGGATTTCGCGCGGCAGTCGGCGCGCCTTGCCGCCCGCGACGGCGGCGATAAAGACGCGGGCAGTAAACAGCGTTTCGTCGTCGCGCCGCACGGTCTGGTCGAGTTCGAGGATCGCCGCGCCGATCTTGACGGGTTTGGTCTCGACGGTCAGCAGATCGTCCATGCGCGCCGGGCGCAGAAAATCGAGGTTCATCCGCGCCACGACGAAAAACAGTTTTTCGCCAGCGTGGATATCGCCCTGGTGAATGTCCTTTTCGCGCAGCAATTCGGTGCGGGCGCGCTCGATGAAGCGCAGGTAATTGGCGTGATAGACAATGCCGGAAAAATCCGTGTCCTCGTAATAGACGCGGATGGGGAAGAAGTGGCGGCCTTCGCCGAAGGCGCCTTGCGCGGGCGTGAGCTTTTCCTTCAAGGCGCGCTCACGCGTCGTCATCGGAAAACAACCCCATCTGCGGCGGCTGCGCGGGCGCCGCCAATCCAAGATGCCTGAAAGCCTGCGGCGTCAGCACACGCCCTCGGGGCGTCCGGTTCAAAAAGCCCTGCTGCAACAGATAGGGCTCGATAATGTCCTCGATGGCGTCGCGCGGTTCGGACAAAGCGGCGGCGATGGTCTCGATGCCCACAGGGCCGCCGCCGAAATTCACCGCGACCATGTCGAGATAGCGCCGGTCCATCTGGTCGAGCCCGATCGAATCGACGTCGAGCAGCTTGAGCGCCCCATCGGCCACGGCGCGGGTGATGATTGCGTCGCCGTCCACCAGCGCGAAATCGCGCACCCGGCGCAACAGCCGGCCGGCAATGCGCGGCGTGCCGCGCGAGCGCCGGGCGATCTCATGGGCGCCATCCTCGCTCATCGGGCATTTCATCACCCTTGCGCCGCGCGCCACAATCAGTTGCAATTCCTCGACCGTATAAAAATTCATGCGGATCGGAATGCCGAAACGGTCGCGCAGCGGCGTCGTCAGCAGTCCCGCGCGGGTGGTGGCGCCGACAAGCGTGAATTTCGCCAGATCGATTTTGACCGACCGCGCCGCCGGGCCTTCGCCGATGATGAGGTCGAGCTGGAAATCTTCCATCGCCGGATAAAGAATTTCCTCGACCGCCGGATTGAGCCGGTGGATTTCGTCGATGAACAAGACGTCGCGGTCTTCGAGATTGGTCAGCTGCGCCGCGAGATCGCCGGCCTTGGCGATGACCGGACCGGAAGTGGAGCGGAAATTGACCCCCAGTTCGCGCGCGACGATCTGCGCCAGCGTGGTCTTGCCGAGCCCGGGCGGCCCGACAAACAGCACATGATCGAGCGCGTCCTTGCGCGCCTTCGCCGCCTCGATGAACACCTTCAGATTTTTCCGCGCCGCTTCCTGGCCGGTGAAATCCATCAGGGTCAATGGCCGGATCGAGGCTTCGAGATCGTCCTCGCGCTTTTCCGGGGCGATGAAGCGGGGCGCGGGGGTCATGGCCTGGCTTTCGGGAAATAGATCACGCCCGGAAGATCCTTGAAATGCGCGTCGCAGGTCAAAAGTTCGGCGTCATATGCGAGGGCCGTTGCGTAAACCACGGCGTCGGCCACGGCAAGCTTGTGCTCCCGCGCCAGGTCGGCGGCGCGCAATGCGACGGACGTGTCCAGTTCCGACACGACACATTTCATCGTGTCGGCCATCGCTTTGGCTCCGGCCTGTTCTGTCGCCTCGCGCGCCAGCCATTTTGCGAGTTCGAACTGGACGATGGTCGGAACGACCGACCGGTGGCGCTCCGGCATTTCCGCCGCGAGGCTGCGGCCAGTCGGGCTGCCCAGCAAATATTCTATCCACGCCGAGGTGTCGACGACTCGCATCAGTAGCGATCTGTCCGATCCCGATAATTCTCACCGTTGGCGCCTTTCGCTATCCCGAAAAGCTCTTCGCGCGTGGGCACCGGAACCAGCACGAAGCCGCCGCCCTTGGGCAGGAAAACGAACTCCTGCCCCGCGCGCCAACCCTGCTGCTCGCGGACTTCCTTGGGAATCGAAATCTGGAATTTGCTCGAAAGTTTTGTCGTGGCGCTCATGGACAGGCCTCTATCGATCCGCATGTGGTAAGAATAGCACGAACAAGACAAGAACACCAGAGGCGTCGCCACGACTCAAACCGTCGCCAGTTCCTTCAACCCGCGCCGGATAAGCGCGGCGGTTTCCGCGCCCTCGCCGAGCGCTTTGACACTCGCGGCAATGGCGGTGGCCGCCTGTGGGCGGGCGTAGCCGAGATTGACGAGGGCGGATATCGCCTCCTGCGCCGCCGTCGAGCCCCCTGGCGAAGAATCTTCGCCGGCAAGGCGTGCGGCAAGCGGATCGACCGCCTCGAATCCCCCGGCCTTGTCCTTGAGTTCGGCGACGATGCGCGCCGCCAGCTTCGGCCCCACGCCCGGCGCCCGCGACACCGCCGCCTTGTCCTGCAAGGCGATGGCGGCGGTCAGTTCCGTCGGCGTGAAAATCGACAGGATCGCCAGCGCCACTTTGGAACCGACGCCCTGCACGTTCTGCAACAGCCGGAACCAGTCGCGCTCGGAATCCGACAGAAAACCGAACAGCCTGATCGCGTCCTCGCGCACCTGGGTCTCGATGGCGAGCACTGCCGCCTCGCCGGCGCGGGGCAATTTCTGCAAGGTGCGCGTCGAACAGGCGACGACATAGCCGACGCCATGCACATCGAGGATGACATGATCCTCGTGCAGCGAATCCACCACGCCCTTCAATTTGCCGATCATGATTTTTGGCCCGATTCGCTTTTCGCCCAGCCTAGCGAAGTTTGCGCCGGGAGTGAACAAAAGAAGAATACTATTTCGCGGCCAGCAGCTTTTCCCTCGCCTTGGCCCCGCGATGCTGGGCGTGGCAGATGGCGACCGCCAGAGCGTCGGCCGCGTCGGCGCCCAGCGCCTCGCTGCGCGGCAGCAGCACGCGCACCATCATGGCGACCTGCGCCTTTTCGGCATGTCCCGCGCCGACCACGGTCTTTTTTACCAGATTGGCGGCATATTCGCTGACTTCGAGCCCGGCCAGCGCCGGCGCGAGCAAGGCGACCCCCCGCGCATGGCCCAGTTTCAAGGCCGATTGCGGATCGCGGTTGACGAAAGTCTCCTCCACCGCCGCCTCGTCGGGGCGATGGGCGGCGATCACGTCGGCGAGACCGTCATGCAGCCGGCGCAGCCGTTCCGCGAGGTTTTGCCCGGTTTCGGTGTGAACCGCGCCGCAGGCGATGAAGGCCAGGCGCGAACCGCCTGCCTCGATCACGCCCCAGCCGGTGTGACGCAGACCCGGATCGATCCCCAGAATGCGCACCGCCGGCATGGGCTTTTCCTGTCTTCAGCGAGTGACTCCGTCACTCCTTGACCTTGATGTCCTTGAGCTTGGCGAAAACGGAATCGACGTCGATCTCGTCCTCCTCCTCGACCTGCGGCTTGGACGCCGTGGCGCCGAACACGTCCTCCTGCGAGGTCCGCTCGTAATAATAGGGCTGCGTCGTCTCCTCGGCCGGAACCAGCGTGGGGCTGTGATCCTCGACCACGGCAGGACGATCCTTGGCCGAACGCTGAACCTCGAAGTCCAGTTCGATCTGCGAGCACAGGCCGAGCGTCACCGGATCCATCGGCGACAGCGCCGCCGAATTCCAGTGGGTGCGGTCGCGGATGGCGGCGATGGTGGTCTTGGTCGTGCCGGCGAGGCGCATGATTTGCGCATCCTTGAGCTCGGGATGGTTGCGCACCAGCCATAGAATGGCGTTGGGCCGGTCCTGGCGGCGCGACAGCGGCGTATAGCGCGGGCCGCGATGACGCTTGACCTCCGGCAGCCGCACTTTCGACACTGCGAGTTTTAGCTGATAATCAGCTTTCTGCTCGCCCTTTTCGATTTCCTCGCGCGTCAGCTGGCCCGAGGTGATCGGGTCATGGCCGCGAATGCCGGCGCCCACTTCGCCATCGGCGATGCCCTTGACTTCGAGCGGATGCAATTTGCAGAATTCGGCGATCTGGTCGAAAGTCAGCGAGGTGTTTTCCACCAGCCAGATGGCGGTGGCCTTGGGCATGAGCGGAGCATTGCTCATTTTTGTCTCCTCGAATCTCTTCGTAACGCCGTCGGACGCGCGTTCGCGCGCTCCGGCCCGGCCGAGGCATAGCCTCAAGTTTCCATTCATGACGGGAATTGCGAGAATATAAGGTGGAGCGCGCGGAAAGGCAAATTTTTCAATTCTTTTTCGATTCTCGCGGATTTTCATGCCGTCGCCCGCCCCGCAGGGAGCGAGAAACAGGAGAAATGAACGATGAGCAGGGAAGAGGACGAGATTTTCGCGGCGAGGATTGCCCCTCCGAGCCAGCATGTTCCGGGCGAACCGCTCGACGCCTTGTCGGTGGATGAACTGACCGCCCGCATCGAACTCCTGCGCGCCGAAATCGCGCGGCTGGAGGCGGCGCGCGAGAAGAAACACGCCTCGCGCGCCGCCGCCGCCGCCTTTTTCAAACCTTGACCTAAGGTAATGTTCTAAAAGAATTTTTTGCCGCCCACGCGATTTACCTTAACCGCATCTTAACGATCTTGCGGTTAATCTCGAATGGTTCCCGCCCCCCCCAAGCGGGAATGGGGCGAAAGTTCGCTCGTTGTGTTTTCCTCCCTGTGAAAACGCCTTGCAGAGCCGCCTCCCGCGGCTCTTTTTTTTGCGTGCCGCAGCCATTGTTTCGCGGCGCGGGGCGATTAAGGTTAAATAAGATTAAACAAGCGGCGACGGTCGATTGGCGTTATGTTGAGACGTGCCGCAAAAAGGCCCCAGGGTCGGGTTGCGGGGTTGGTTTCGCGTTTGGCGCGCTTTTTCCAACGCCGGGACTTGAAGCAGGTCATGACCGCTTTAATTCTGGTTGGGCGCGAATGCGCCGCCGAACTGACGCGAGGGATTCCTCGATCGCGCCGAGCCGCGATCAAGGAGGAACGAATCAGGGTGACGCATGAGTCCGTCGATCGATCTGGAAGGTTCAGCGCCGGTTTCCTTCGCGCAGCGTCTGGCGGCCTCCGAAGCCTTCAAGACCTTGTTCGATGAAGGCATGAACCTCGTCGAGGAGGCCGCCGCCTATCTCGACGGCGCCGGACGCGAGCAGGCCAAGGCGCTGGGGCGCAACGATTCCCTGGCCTACGCCGCCGAAAGCATGCGGCTCACCACGCGCCTGATGCAGCTCGCCTCGTGGCTGCTGCTGCAAAGGGCGGTCAACGAGGGCGAATTGACGCTCGATCAGGCGGCCAGCGAAAAGCGCAAGGTCAAGCTGTCGTGCCAGGACCAGGCCGCCGCGCCGGAGGTCTTCGCCCGTTTGCCGCAGGATCTGCGCCATCTGGTCTGCGAATCCCTGCGGTTGCAGGCGCGCATCATCCATCTCGATCAATTGCTCTATCTCGATCCAGGCGCCCCTTTCGCCGCGCCGGCGGTCAGCCCGGTCCAGCAGCAACTCGACCGCCTTCGCGCGGCTTTCGGATGATTTCTTGCGCTTGAACGTTCGCGCGCAAAACGGATGCCGGTTCGAGTGAAGGAATCGCAGCAGCAAATACGATGCGGTGAAACAACGCCGCCAAGGCGCCGCAAAAATGCATGTTCGGGAGCCAAAGGATTTCGCGATCCGCGAGGGCGAAGACTTTTTGGATAAAAAGCGCGGTTAAACAAGGGGCTAAAGCAATTTCACGTTTCCCCCAAAGTGAAAATGCTTTAATCGCCTGCGCGGAGGCCCATTATGCCGGAACAGCGCACGCCTGAAACCGCGACAACAGCAGCGGACGAAAACCAGCCTGCGGCCGATCCGGCGGCTTTCTGGCGCGACCTGGCGCAGGATGCGCTCGCCAACCCGCTGTCGCCGCAGGAATTGGCGCCGGCTGCGGCCGATGTCCTGAGCCATCTGGCTTCTTCGCCCGCCTATCTCGGCGAAATGGCGCAACTGGCCGGGCGGCAGGTGCTGCGCTCGCTGACCGCCGACCACACACGGCTTTCGGGAGCCGAGGACCACCGTTTCGCCGATCCGGCCTGGCAGACGCCGCCCTTCGATCTGTTCGCCCGGAATTTCCTGCTCGCGGAGCAATGGCTCAGCCATTTCATTCTGCACGCGCCGGGCGTGGATCCGAAACACGCCCGGCGCGCCGTCTTCGCGGCGCAGCAATGGTTCGACGCCTTTTCGCCCTCCAATTTCCCCTGGTCCAATCCCGAGGTGCTGCGCGCGACCCTGAACCAGGGCGGGTTCAATTTTCTGCACGGGCTCGACCATTTCGCGCATGACATGCGCCGCATGTTCGATCCGCAAGCCCCCGACGGCGAGAATGCTTTCGTGGTCGGACGCGACGTCGCGGTCACGCCGGGCAAGGTCGTGCTGCGCAACGAACTGATGGAGCTGATCCAGTATGCGCCCGCCCAGTCCGGGAACGGGTCGCGGACCCGGCCGGAGCCGCTGCTGATCGTCCCCGCCTGGATCATGAAATATTACATTCTCGACCTGAAGCCGCAGGATTCCCTCATCCGCTATCTAATCGGGCGCGGTTTCACTGTGTTCTGCATTTCCTGGCGCAATCCGGGGCGGGAACTGGCCGAGACGAGTTTCGACGATTACCGCCGGCTCGGCCCGATGGCGGCGCTCGACGCGATCGGCGCGATCTGCGGCCCCCGGCGCGTTCATGCGCTCGGCTATTGCCTTGGGGGAACCCTGCTCGCCATTGCCGCCGCCGCCATGGCCCGCGACAAGGATGACCGTCTCGCCAGCATTTGTCTGCTCGCGGCGCAGACCGATTTTTCCGAACCGGGCGAATTGCAACTGTTCATCGACGGGCCCGAACTCGACGCGCTCGACAAGATCATGGCGCGGCAAGGCTACCTCGACTCGCGCCAGATGGCCGGAGCCTTCTCCATGCTGCACGCGCGCGATCTCGTCTGGTCGCGCATGGTGACGCTCTATCTGCTGGGCGAGGAGGAGCATCCCAACGACCTGATGGCCTGGAACGCCGACGCCACCCGAATGCCCTACCGCATGCATTCGCATTATCTGCGCGCGCTGTTCCTGCATAATGATCTGGCGGAGGGACGTTTCGAGGCCGGGGGCGGCCGAGTCGATATCGCGGCGATCGCGACGCCGATTTTCGCTGTCGGGACCGCATCCGACCATGTCGCGCCCTGGCGCTCGGTGTTCAAGATCCACCGGCTCAACCCGGACGAGATCACGTTCTTGCTGGCGTCGGGCGGTCACAATGGCGGCATTGTCAGCCCACCGGGCCGCCTCCATCGCTCCTATAGCATCGCCTTCCGGCCGCGGGGCGGTCCCGCGCCGAGGCCGCAGGACTTTGTCGCGCAGTCCACGCAAAAACCCGGCTCCTGGTGGCCGGAATATGCCGATTGGCTCGCCGCGCGCTCCGGCCCCTTCGCCGCGCCGCCGCCGATGGGCGAGGCGCTTTGCGAGGCGCCGGGAACCTATGTCCTGCAAAGATGATCTGGCGGCGCCTTGCCGGTTCGACGGCAAGTCTCAAAGCTCACGCCGATTTCAGCTTGACCGCGACGGCGGTGGCGCAGACGCGCTTCAGATTGCCGGCGGCGGGATTTTCCGATCTGGCAAGAAATTCCTCACTGTAATTCACGTCCAGCAGCGCGTCGGCGTCGCAATCCTCGGCGGCGCGCATCAATTGATGCAGCGCCTTCAGCCGGGCGACATGGCCATCGACGTTCTCGCCGGCGCCGCGCCAATCGGAGACGGCGCTGATTTTTCCGAGCGGCGACAAAGTCTCGCCGTTCATTTCTTTGGACGAACCGATACGCATTTAG
Organism: uncultured Rhodoblastus sp.; assembly: GCF_903903185.1. Lineage (GTDB taxonomy): Bacteria > Pseudomonadota > Alphaproteobacteria > Rhizobiales > Beijerinckiaceae > Rhodoblastus. The sequence goes on along the minus strand of NZ_CAIUXT010000061.1, from coordinate 47,820 downwards.
ACTCTCACTGTTTTCCGTCGCATTTGAAGCGATAACAACAGCGCATTGTTTCGGAGTCGTTAATGGCTGGATTAAGACCGCAGCAAGCCTTTTGCGACCCTTATTCGCCTAAATTATTAACAACCGTTCACAAGAATGAATAGAAGGTAAAGATAATTCCGCAAACCGTAAACGAGCCATAAAGAACACCCCGCCTGAGGCCAGGCGGGGTCGATTATTCCATCAAAAACAGAAGCTTATTCGGCGGCGATTTGCACCGCCGGGGCGGCTTCCTTGACCTTGGCGTCGACATAGGGGTCGAAGGTGACGAAATTGTCGCGGAACAATTTGACCAGCTTCTTGGCCGTCTCGGCGAATTCGGCCGGCGAGGCCCAGGTCTTGACCGGGTTGAGGATATGCGGTTCGACGCCCGGCACCGAGGTCGGAACGGCGAGGCCGAAATAGGGATCGGTGCGGAAATCCGCCTTGTTGAGCGAGCCGTCCAGCGCCGCGGAGAGCAGGCGGCGGGTGACGCGGATCGGCATGCGACGCCCCGCGCCGAATTTGCCGCCGGTCCAGCCGGTATTGACCAGCCAGCAATCGACATGGTGCCGGGCGATCAAATCGCGCAAAAGGTTGCCATATTCCGACGGATGACGCGGCATGAAGGGCGCGCCGAAACAGGTCGAGAATGTGGCCGACGGCTCGGTCACGCCCTTTTCCGTGCCGGCCACCTTGGCGGTATAGCCGGAGAGGAAGTGATACATGGCTTGCGAAGCGTCGAGCTTGGCGATCGGCGGCAGCACGCCGAACGCGTCGCAGGTCAACAGCACGATGTTCTTGGGATGGCCGCCACGTCCGGTCGTCGAGGCGTTGGGAATGAACGAGAGCGGGTAGGCGACGCGGGTGTTTTCGGTCTTGGCGTTGTCGTCGAAATCGGGAACCCGGCTTTCCGGGTCGAGCACGACGTTTTCCATCACCGTGCCGAAACGCTCGGTGGTGGCGAAAATCTCCGGCTCCGCCTCGCGCGACAGCTTGATCGCCTTGGCGTAGCAGCCGCCTTCGAAATTGAAGACGCCGTCCTTCGACCAGCCATGTTCGTCGTCGCCGATCAGGGTGCGCGAACTATCGGCCGAAAGCGTGGTCTTGCCGGTGCCCGACAGGCCGAAGAAAACCGCCGTATCTCCGTCCGGTCCGATATTGGCCGAACAATGCATCGGCATCACGCCGGCCGGCGGCAGGATGTAGTTGAGATAGGTGAAGACCGACTTCTTGATCTCGCCGGCATAGGAGGTGCCGCCGATCAGCACGATCTTCTTCGCGAAATTGACCGCGATGATGGTTTCGCTGCGACCGCCATGGCGCTTGGGATCGGCGCGGAACGAGGGCAGATCGACGATGGTCAGGTCGGCGACATGGGTCAGCAGGTCTTCGGCGGAAGGCTCGATCAGCAGGTTCTGGATGAACAGCGAGTGCCAGGCATATTCGGTGACGATGCGCGCCTTGACGCGGTGGGTCAGATCGGCGCCGCCGAACAGGTCCTGCACGAACAGGTCCTTGCCTTCGGCATGTTTGAGAAAATCTTCGTAAAGAGCATCGAAATTGGCGGAGGTGATGGCCCCGTTATTGTCCCACCAAACGTTGTTTTCGGTGGTTTCGTCACGGACGACGAATTTGTCCTTGGCGGAGCGGCCGGTATGGGCGCCCGTTTCGGCGACCAGGGCGCCGCCGGCGGCCAGCACAGACTCGTTGCGGCGCAAAGACTCTTCGTAAAGCTTCGGAGCGCTCAGGTTGTAGTAAACATTATTGAGATTCTTGAAACCAAATGTTTCGACCGGGAAGGCCGTATTGAATTTGCCCGACTGAGCCATGATTTTCTCCCTAATGCGATGCGTGACAACCCTGTACGCACGTTGAAAATTATAGTTCTTTGCCCGTTTACGCGTTGAAATCGAGGCTTGCAACCCCTGAAGCCCCCTAAAATAGTATGTGATCGCAAAAACGGTCGTTTTCGCCGGCGCGCCATGCGCGCACGGCGATCGTCCGGCCAAGGTGAGGCCGTCGAACGCGTTCCCACCGGACGGCGCGTCGGTCGTCACGGGCGGATCATCGGCTTCGTTCATGGCTCATTCACCGGAAACGGCGTGAATTCCGCAAGAAGTCCATTATATGATGGCTGCGCCGGCGTCCCTTGACGACGCCGGCCCGCGAAAAAAGAGGTTTGCCATGCCGACCATCGCCCTCGTCGACGACGATCGCAACATTCTCACCTCCGTGTCCATCGCGCTGGAGGGGGAAGGCTATCGCGTCCAGACCTATACCGACGGCATGGCCGCGCTCGACGGATTGAAGAACAATCCGCCGGACATGGCGATCTTCGACATCAAGATGCCGCGCATGGACGGCATGGAGCTGTTGCGCCGGTTACGCCAGAAATCCGATCTGCCGGTGATCTTCCTCACCTCCAAGGACGAGGAGATCGATGAATTGTTCGGCCTGAAGATGGGCGCCGACGATTTCATCCGCAAACCTTTCTCGCAACGCCTGCTGGTCGAGCGCGTCAAGGCGATCTTGCGACGATCCGCCCCCCGGGAGGGCGCGACGCAGAAGGAATCGGAAGCAAAAATCCTGGAGCGCGGCCATCTCAAGATGGACCCGGAGCGGCACGCCTGCACCTGGAAGAACGAACCGGTGATCCTGACGGTCACGGAATTCCTGATCCTTCAGGCGCTGGCGACGCGGCCCGGCGTGGTCAAAAGCCGCAACGCCCTGATGGACGCGGCCTATGACGACCAGGTCTATGTCGACGACCGCACCATCGACAGCCATATCAAGAGATTGCGCAAGAAGTTCAAGCTGGTCGACGACGATTTCGAAATGATCGAAACGCTTTACGGCGTCGGCTATCGCTTCAAGGAAGCATGATCCTTAACTCAATTTCGGAGGAGAGGAATTGGACAGGGGCGTCGGCGCGAAACCGGCCGAAAGCCGTGAGCGTGAAAGACGCGGCGGGCTGGGGGGCTTCTTTCCGCGCTGGCCATGGCGGGTTTTTGGCGCATTGCCGGCCACCCCGCGCGGCAAGCGACGGGCCGTGGCCTTGCGCGCCTTCTGGCGGGGCGCCGTGCTGCGTTTCGCTTCGCCGCTGACGCGGCGGATCATTCTGCTCAATCTCGGCGGCCTGTTCGCCCTGCTGATCGGTTTTCTCTATCTCAACCAGTTCCGCGAGGGGCTGATCGACGCCCGCATTCAGAGCCTCCAGACCCAGAGCGAAATTATCGCCGCCGCCGTCGCCGCCTCGGCGACGGTAGACAGCGACGCCATCACCATCGATCCCGAAAAACTGCTGAAACTCGCGCCCGGCCAATCCTACGGCGTGGCGGAGGAATCGGCGCCGGATCTCGAATTCTCGATCAATCCCGATCGCGTCGGACCGCTGCTTCGCCGGCTGGTCTCGCCCACCCGCACCCGCGCCCGCATCTATGACCGCGACGGCTACATGCTGCTCGATTCGCGCTCGATCGCCGCGCGCTCGAACATCCTGCGCAACGACCTGCCGCCGCCGGGTCAGACGGAGGGGCCGCGCTGGCTGGACTGGCTGCGCAATCTCGTCCAGGGCCGCTTCAACACCGAGCAAGCGCCGCTTTACGAGGACATCGGCGTGGCCAATGGCCGCACTTATCCCGAAGTGGCCAAAGCCCTCGACGGCGCGAAGCAGAGTTTTGTCCGCGTCACTGCGCGCGGCGAAACCGTCATTTCCGTCGCCTCGCCGATTCAGCGTTTTCGCACCGTGCGCGGCGCGCTGCTGCTTTCCACCCAGGGCCATGACATCGACAGCATCATCGCCGGGGAGCGCCGGCTGATCTTCCGGATCTTCCTCGTCTCGGCGGCGATCATGTTCCTGCTCTCCGCCGCCCTCGCGGGGACCATCGCCGAGCCCATGCGCAAACTGGCCGAGGCGGCGGACCGGGTGCGGCGCGGCGTCAAGTCGCGGCAGGAAATTCCCGATTTCACCTATCGCAAGGACGAGATCGGCCATTTGTCGGGCGCCCTGCGCGACATGACCCGCGCTCTGTTCAGCCGGATGGAGGCGACCGAGCGGTTCGCCGCCGATGTCGCCCATGAACTCAAGAATCCCCTCACCTCGCTGCGCAGCGCCGTCGAAACGCTGCCGATCGCCAGGACCGATTCCTCGCGCGGGCGCCTGCTCGAGGTGATCCAGCACGACGTGCGCCGGCTGGACCGGCTGATCTCCGATATTTCCGACGCCTCCCGCCTCGACGCGGAACTGGCGCGCGGCGACATGGAGGCGGTCGATCTCGCCCGGCTGCTGCGCGCCCTGGTCGAAGTCGCCAACCAGGTCGAGAGCGAAGGCAAGGTGAAAGTCGCGCTGTCGATCGAGCGCGATGGCTCAGGCTCGGACTGGCTGGTGTTCGGCCATGATTCACGGCTCAGCCAGGTGATCAACAACCTCGTCGACAACGCCCGCAGCTTTTCCGAACCGGGCGGCGAAGTGCGCGTCCGCCTGCGACGGTCGCGCGGCGGGGCGCTGGACGGGCAGGCCGCCCGCGACGGTTTCGAGATTGTCGTGGACGATGACGGGCCGGGCATTCCCGACCATGCGCTGGAGCGGATTTTCGAACGGTTCTACACCGACCGCCCCAATCAGAGCTTTGGCCAGAATTCCGGCCTCGGCCTGTCGATCTCGCGCCAGATCGTCGAGGCCCACGGCGGCGCCATTCATGCCGAAAACCGCAAGGACGCGGAAGGCGAGACCCTCGGCGCGCGTTTCGTCGTCTTCCTCCCCTGCGCGTCGGAATGAGGTTCGAGATGGCGGACAAGATCGCGCCAACGCCCTTCGCGGTCCACGCCAGCGCCGTGGTTCTCGGCGAAAGCGGCGTGATGATTCGCGGCGCGTCGGGCGGCGGCAAGTCCAGTCTGGCGCTGGCTCTGGTCGAAGCCTGGGACCGGCGCGGCGATTTCGCCTGCCTCGTCGGCGACGATCGGGTCCATGTTCGGATCGTCAACGGGCGGGCGCTGCTGAGCCCCCACAAAACGCTGTCGGGCCTCGCGGAATGGCGCGGCATCGGTCTGATCGAACAGGATTTCGAAGCCCGCGCGGTGCTGGCGCTGATTGTCGATCTCGAATCGCGCGAACAGCAGGCCGATTGCCCCCGCATGCCCGAAACGGAGCAAATGCGTATTGATTTCCATGGCTTGCAGGAAGTCGCGAGGCTGCGGCTGCCGGCGCGCGAGACCGAAAGATCGGTAGCGGCTATTATGGCATTTTTGCACATAGTTGCGCCAAAATGACGGCTACGTTTCATTTTGCTTGCCAAGACGGTGGCAACCACCAAAATGGCCCGTCTGAAATTCGGCGGTTTCGTGGCCCGTTTGTCGCCGGTTTTGGGCGGCAGGCCGCGAGGGCTCCGGCCGGCAGGATTTTTGGCTCGCTTCGAACGGCGGCGCGGAAATTTCCGGTTCGAACGAGGACAGGACGGTATGTGTCAATGATTGGCATAGTGCTTGTAACGCATGGCCATCTGGCGACCGAGTTTCGCGCGGCGCTGGAACATGTTTGCGGGCCTCAGTCGCAATTGGCGACCATTACCATTGGTCCCGAAGACGATATGGAGAGCCGCCGCAAGGATATCATCGCCGGCGTCGAAGCCGTCGATTCCGGCGGAGGCGTCGTGGTCCTGACCGACATGTTCGGCGGCACGCCGTCCAATCTTGCGATATCCGTGATGGATGGCGCCAACGTCGAGGTTGTCGCCGGCGTCAATCTGCCCATGTTGATCAAACTCGCTTCGGTGCGCGACGTGGCCAGCCTCGAACAGGCGGTGACCCAGGCCGCCGAGGCGGGACGCAAATATATTTACGTCGCCAGCAAGATTTTGTGTGGGAAATGAGCGAACCGGAACCTGTCGAGCCTAACGATCGCACGCCCAACGCCCTCGCCCCCGAGGGCTCCGTCCTGCGCGAGATCGAGATCGTCAACCGCAAGGGACTGCACGCCCGCGCCACCGCCAAGCTGGTTCATTGCGTCGAACAATTCGACGCCGACGTCACGGTTTCGCGCGGCGGCGAGACCGTCGGCGGCGAGTCGATCATGGGCATATTGACGCTTGGCGCCGGGATCGGCTCGACCATCAGCGTCGCCGCCAGCGGTCCGCAGGCGCAAGAGGCGATCGACGCCATCGTCGCCCTGATCGGCAGCCGTTTCGGCGAAGACGAGTAAGCTGGCGAGAGCAATGTGCGAAAAGTGGACGCCGGTTTTTCGCAAAAACATTGCGAAAACAAAGGAATCCAGAGTCGATTGCGATTCAACCGAATCGCCATCGACTCTAGACCTGAAAACCGGCGGCCCGTTTTGCAAAATCCCGATCACGCCTTCTCGCGCAGCAACCGCCGGATGATCTTGCCGCTCGTCGTCAACGGCATTTCGGCGACAAATTCGATCTCGCGCGGATTTTCGTGCGCCGACAGCCTGGTCTTGACCTGCCGCTGGATCTCCTTCGCCAGTTCCGGCGAGGGCGAAAACCCCGGCTTGAGCACGATGAAGGCTTTGACGATCTCGCCGCGCAGGGCGTCGGGCTTGCCGACCGCCGCCGCATTGGCGACCGCCGGATGGCGCAGCAGCACGTCCTCGATCTCGGTCGGACCGATGCGATAGCCCGCCGAGGAAATCACGTCGTCGTCGCGCCCCTGGAAGAACACATAGCCGTCGGCGTCGCGCCGCGCGCGATCGCCGGTCAGCAGCCAGTCACCCAAAAATTTCTGCGCCGTCGCCTCCGGCCGGCGCCAATAGGACAGAAACATCACCGGGTCGGGCCGCCGCACCGCGATCTCGCCGGTCTCCTCGTCGTCGCAGATTGTGCCGTCGGGACGGATCACCGCGACCTCATGGCCGGGAACGGGCTTGCCGATCGCGCCGGGCCGGTTGACGCCAAGCAGCGCGCTCGAGGCCAGCACGAGATTGCATTCGGTCTGGCCAAAGGATTCGTTGATGGTCAGGCCGAGTTCGGCGCGGCCCCAGTGAAAGGTCTCGGCGCCGAGGGATTCGCCGCCGGTGTTGACGCTGCGCAGCGAAAAATCGAATTTTTGGCGCGGCGCCTGCACCGCCCGCATCATGCGCAAGGCGGTCGGCGGGATGTAGACGTTGCGCACGCCCTGCGCCGCGATCAGGGCGAAAGCCGCCTCCGGATCGAATTTGCGGAATGGCCGCGCCACCACCGCGACGCCGAAATGCAGCGACGGCAGCAGCACATTGAGCAGGCCGCCGGCCCAGGCCCAGTCGGCGGGCGTCCACATCAGGTCGCCGGGTTGCGGAAAATCGTCATGCGGCATCCGCACGCCGGGCAGATGGCCGAGCAGCACGCGATGGCCATGCAGCGCGCCCTTGGCGGGGCCAGTGGTGCCGGAGGTGTAGATCATCAAAGCCGGGTCGTCGGAAAGCGTTTCAACCGGCGTGAAATCCGTCGATTCCCCCTCCACGGCAGCGAAAAAATCCTCCGATCCGGCCTGCGCGCCGTCGAGGCAGAAGATGGTCTGCAACGCCGCCAGGTTTTGCGGCTCGATCTCGCGGATTTTCGTCAGGCCCGAGGCGTCGCAGATCAGCGCCTTGGCCAGGGAGTCGCCCAGCCGATAGGTCAGCGCGTCGACGCCGAACAGGCTCGCGAGCGGCAGGGCCACCGCGCCCAACTTGTAGATGGCGATATGGGCGGCGGCGACATGGCGCGACTGCGGCAGCAACAGCGCGACGCAATCGCCGCGCCCGATGCCGCGCCGGCGTAAGGCGTTGGCGATGCGGTTGGACTGCGCCCGCAGGGCGCCAAAACTTTCCGCGCGGGCGCGGTCGTCCTCGCCGATCTCGACGATCGCCGTGCGGTCGGGATCGGCGAGCGCCCAGCGGTCGCAGCAATCGACCCCGATATTATATTGGCGCGGGATCGACCAGGAGAAGGCGCGCCGTCGGCGCTCATATTCGTCGGCAATCTGTCCCAAGCTTGAGCCCTCTTCGCCCGTCCCGATCTTTGGTCCGAAGCAGGAGGAAATAATTCGCCCCGCGTCAAGCCTTGACGCGCCAAATCGCGGATTTTCGACGCATTCGGCGCTCCGCGTGCCTGGAGGCGGCGCGCGCCCGGATCAAACTTTGCGTTTTTGCGCGCGAAACCCTTCAAAATCGCGTCTTGTCGCTCCCTTTCCGGCATGGTTAATGCTTCATTCAGGCGCATGATTCATTCTGTTGCGATCGCGCGAAGGGCTGGACCCCGCATGTTTGACAAGTTGCGGCGTTTTATCGAGGAAGTGACCGGACCCGATCCCGCCCAGCGGGATTTCGAGGCCGACGAGTTGCGCGTCGCCTCCGCCGCCCTGCTGGTCCATGTCGCCGAAATCGACGGATTTTTCAGCGCGCCGGAGCGCCGGTCGCTACTGCTGCTGCTTCAGCAAAGATATGACCTCGACGCCGAGGCGGCGCGCGAATTGCTGGACGCCGGGCAGAAAAGCGACCGCGAGGCCGTCGACCTCTATCAGTTCACCTCGGCGCTGGTTCACGCCATGTCGCTGCCGGAGCGCCGGCGCCTGATCGAAATGATGTGGACCATCGCCTATGCCGACGGCGAGTTGCAGGAATTCGAGGAAAACATCGTCTGGCGGGTGTCGGAACTGCTCGGCGTGCCGGCGCGCGACCGCATCGCCCTGCGCCAGAAAATCCGCGCCGAAAGCGGCCGCGACCCGCAGGCGCCCGAGCCCTGGGAAACGGAAGCCGCGGAGTCGGAAGCCGGCGACGCCGAGAACGGAAAGGCGCGGCCATGAGCCTTGCCGGCGGCGCTGCGCGGACCCTCGCGCTGATCACCGGCGCCTCCGGGGGCATCGGCGCCGAACTGGCGCGGATCGCCGCAGCCCAGGGCCACGATCTGGCGCTGGTCGCGCGCAACCGCGCCGCGCTCGACGCTCTGGCCGATGAACTCGCGGCGCTGCCCGGCCAGAAAAACCCCCGCCCGCTGGTTCTGGACCTCGATCTGACCGCGCCCGGCGCCGTCGATGCGCTGGCCGGCTTTCTGGAGGCGCAAAATGCAGCGCCCGATATTGTCGTCAACAACGCCGGCTATGGCGCGCTCGGCCCCGCCGCCGCAGGGAGTTTGAGCGAACAGCTCGGCATGATCGATCTCAATATCCGTGTGCTGACCGAAATCAGCCTGCGCTTCGCCGCGCCGCTGGCCCGCGCCAAGGGCCGGCTGCTCAATGTGGCCTCCATCGCCGCCTTCATGCCCGGTCCGGGCATGGCGGTCTATTACGCCACCAAGGCCTATGTGCTGTCGTTCAGCGAGGCGCTTTCGACCGAATGGGCGCCTCTGGGCGTGAGCGTCACCGCGCTTTGTCCGGGCATGGTCCCGACCGGGTTCCAGCAACGGGCGGGTTTTTCCGCCCATATGAACTGGACGAAGCTTGGCGCCCTCCCGTCGCCCGTGGTCGCGCGCGCCGCCTATGACGGCATGATGGCCCGCAAGCGCGTGGTCATCCCCGGCCTGCTGATGAAACTTTTCGCCTGGACGTCGCCGCTGGCGCCCAAGCCTTTGACCCTGGCGGCGGTCGGCGCGCTGCAACTGCGCCGCCGGGCCGGGAATGGGGGCTGAGCATGGGTTTTGCCTCCGATACTTTCCCGCCGCGCCGCAAACCCGTGCTGATCGTGCTGCATGGCGAGGATTCGACTCCGGGCCGCATCGGCCGCCTGCTGGGCGAATTGGGCGCGCCGCTCGACCTGCGCCGTCCCTGTCTCGGCGAGCCGCTGCCCAAGAACATGAGCGGCCATTCCGGCGCGGTGTTTTTCGGCGGCGCGATGAGCGTCAACGACGAGGCCGACTGGCTCCGGCGCGAGATCGACTGGATCGGCGCGCCGCTGCGCGAGAACAAGCCGTTTCTCGGCATCTGCCTCGGCGCGCAATTGCTCGCCCGCCATCTTGGCCACAAGGTCGCCGGCCATCCCGAAGGACGCGTCGAAGTCGGCTACTACCCGATCCACCCGACGAAGGCCGGCCACGACCTGTGCGAACACCCGTTTCCCACCCGCGTCTATCAATGGCACCGCGAGGGTTTCGACCGTCCCAATGGGGCGCAACTGCTCGCCGAGGGCGAGGATTTCGAGGCGCAGGCGATACGGGTCGGCGACAAGGCCTTTGGCCTGCAATTCCATCCCGACGTGACTTACGCCATGATGTGCAAATGGACGGTGACGTCGCTGGAGCGGATGAACGATCCGGGCGCGCAGGCGCGGCAGCGCCATCTCGAAGGCTGGTTCCAGCATGACGGCGCGGTGGCGCGCTGGACCTCGGCCTTCCTGCGCCACTGGCTAGGCCCGGAAGACGTCGAAGGGCCGGGTCTGGCTCCAGCGGAGTGACGCGGGTCCGAACGAAAGGGAAGTTTGGGCGGTTCCGGGTCGATGATGGGAAACGGCGGATTGCGGACGGCCCCGAACGCACCAGGCAAGTTCGGAATCGCGCCAAAAAAACTTTCGTTCGTCGGGCGATCGGCGCTGCCATGCGTCGAAAAACCGCATTGCCGATGATGGCCGATGCGAGCAATATGTTCTCCTGCAAGTTCGATGTTCCAAATTCGACGTTCAGAGCGTTTTCAAGCGAAGTAGAATCCGGTCCGGTTGAATTCAAATCCGCGTTAGCGAATAAAACGTAGAAAAACTAAAAACGAGAGCGGCGATCAGATTTCGTCGGATCGAAAAAGGCTCTGGGCTGGCGGGTCAACCAAACTCGTCAAAACGACTTGGAGAAATCTGCTGATGCAGGTTCTTTCATTCTCGGTCGGCGGTCAGTCCTTTCTCTACTCGGCTTGGACGAACCGGATTTGTCGGGTGAACGCCGAGTTGTGCGCAAGATTCTCCGCAGAGGATGCTTCAGACGAGACGCTCTCGCTGGCGAGGCATCTAGGACTGCTTCCTCCGCACGGACACCAGATTGAAATCCTGCCCAATACCATGATCGACAGCATGGTGGATTCACTCGAGCAACAAGGACCGACGGTTCTAGTTCTTGGAATCACCGAAGCCTGCAACTTTCGTTGCAAATATTGCGCGTATTCCGGCGCATATTCTGACGAGCGCGCTCATGGAAACATCAATATGTCGCCGCACATCGCATCCAAAGCGATAGATTGGTACCTCTCATTCCCGCGAGCGCAATATCAAATTGGATTCTACGGCGGCGAACCGATGCTTGCCTACGAATTGATTCAAGGCGTCGTCCTCGAAGCCCGACGCCGCCAAACAACCTGCACAAAATTGACCTTCACCATGACAACAAACGGATCATTATTTGACGATTCGAAGATCAACTTTCTTGCAGACAATGACTTTCAGTTGTTCGTGAGCCTCGATGGGCCTCAGTCGATTCACGATCGATACAGACAAACCGTTAAAGGCAGGCCTACATTTAATGCCGTGTGGCAAAGCGTGAAGCGTTTTCGTGAGCAACGCCCAGACTATTTCGATAGAAATGTAAATTTCTCGATTACGCTTGCTCCACCTTGCGACATCCAGGCGATCGAACAGTTTCTCATTGAGAACCGGGAGATTTTTGGAGAAAAGGTCCCGAAGATCGGCGTTCTCAACAGCGGGTCGTCCCATGTGATGGAAGCGCTCGGCGTTCCGTCGGACGAGGAGCGTATCGACATGCAACCTCTGCGCGACGACTATTTCGAAGCGATTACAGAGGGAAAGCTTCCGACTGGATTGGCGCGCGCCTGTATCGAAGGCGCTGTGGCCCGTGTTCACAACCGATCGATGGGGCCTGCGACCCGGATTACCACTTCTGCGGGTCAATGCGCACCGGGGGCGCGCTGCATGGTGGCTCCAGACGGACGATACCATATGTGTGAGCACGGCAATCAACGTCGCCCGATCGGTTCCGTGGAATCGGGATGGGACACAGACAGGATAAGATCGATGCTTAGGGAATTCGGAGACTTTGTCCAGACGCGCTGCCGAGATTGCTGGGCGGTGAGACTCTGTACGAAGTGCTTCGCAAATCTTTCAGAAGGCGACGCGCTTTCTGGAAGCCGTTTTGCAGCCGTATGCGCTGCACGGCGGCGTAGCCTGAAAGAGGACCTGATATACTACTGCCGTGCAAGACTAAAAAGTAACGGCTGTTTCGACATTCTGACAAGACCAGGCAAGGCTTTGCAGGGCAGCAAACCATGAGGAGATAACCATGTGTGCTTCGGAAAAGACATGCGAGGAAAAGACCCCTTTCGACTTCGACTCCTCGATGATTGAAGAAGTGTTCCCTGGCGCTGGCTCAATCGCAGAAATCAATATTAGTTGTTCGGACGAATGTGTCGGCGGCACAGCCAATACAGCTGCGATGCAGGCGACGCAATGAAATAAAGTAAATTTGGTGTGCGGGCGAATACTTGCACACCATTTTAATAATGGAAGTTGATCCAGGTCGACGTAAACGCGTCACGCAAACGGATAGACCGCCTCGATATGATAAGGCCCGCCGCCGACCGAATCGCGCGCCGAATAAAGCGCGAATCGCGGCGCGTCGAACGACAGCGCCAGCGGAAAGGCCCGGTTCGACAGCCAGTATCCGACCATCTGAGGTTCGACGCCGCGCAGCCGCGCCAGCGTGACATGGGGCGTGAATTTGCGGGTTTCCGGCGCCAGCCCGTTGCGCCGGGCGATGGCCTCATGCGTCGCGTGGAGCCGCGACAGGGCCGCGCAGGGCTTGATCCGAGCGATCAGCGCGCGCGGCTGCTGGCCGCCGAACACGCCGATTTCAACAAGGTCGAGACGAAGCGTCGTCGCGCCTGAAGGCAGGTCGTTGGCAGCGAACAGATCGTCGTCGAGCGCCTGCGCGGTGCGCCCGTCGATGTCGCCGAAAAACCGCAGCGTGACATGGTAGTCCTCCGGCTCGATCCAGCGCGCGCCGCTCAGGCCCCCGCGAAAAAACGCCAGCCGCGCCGCTATTTCCGGCGGGATCTCCAAGGCGGTGAACAGGCGGGGCACCTTCTACTTTCCTCATTTTTTCTGAACGCGTTCGAGCCAGGCCGTCACCTCGGGCAGGATGCCGGCGACGATGATCGCCACGCCTTCGCGATTCGGGTGCATGCCGTCGGGCAATTGGCGCTCGGGGCGCCCGGCGACGCCGTCGAGGAAGAACGGATAAAAGGCCGCGTCGTATTTTTTCGCCAGATCGGGATAGATCGCGTCGAATTTGGCCGCATATTCCGGCCCGAGATTGGGCGCGGCGCGCATTCCCGCCAGAAACGCCGGGATGTTGCGGCTCCGCAGCCGCGCCAGAATGGCCTCGATGTTTTGCCGCGTCAGCGCGGGGTCGGTTCCGCGCAGCATGTCATTGGCGCCGATTTCGACGAGGACGCCGTCGCATTCGCCGCCCAAAGCCCAGTCGAGCCGCTCCAGCGCGCCGCTCGACGTGTCGCCGGAAACCCCGGCGTTGGCGATCTCGACGTCAAAACCCCTGGCCTGCAAGGCCCGCTGCAATTGCGCCGGAAAGGCGGCGTCGGCGGGCAGCAAATAGCCGGCGGTCAGGCTGTCGCCGAGCGCGACGAGGCGCAACGGACGCGCAGGGGCCGGCGCCGCGATCCCGAGCAGCAGCGCGAGGGCGAGCAAAAAAGTTGGACGCAAAAAAGTTGGACGAACGGGGCTTTGGCGCCCATATGCGCTTCTCGCCCGCCTTTCGCGTATCAAATTCATCGCCACCATCGTCTGAAAGTCCCTTCATGCCCGATCCGGCCATAAAAGTTGAAAATGTCAATCTGACTTTGGGAAGCGGCGAGGCCAAGGCGCATATTCTGAAAAATATCTCCCTCGACATCGCCAGGGGCGAGACGGTCGCCTTGCTCGGCCCGTCGGGTTCGGGCAAATCGACGCTGCTGATGACCATGGCCGGACTGGAGGCGCCGGATTCCGGCTCGGTGCGCGTCGATGGGCGCAGGCTGGAGGATTTTTCCGAGGACGAACTGGCGCGGTTTCGCGGCGCCCATATCGGCGTGGTGTTTCAGGCTTTTCATCTGATCCAGACTTTGACTGCGCTCGAAAACGTCGCCATTCCGCTTGAACTGGCCGGCGCCCCCGACGCCTTTTCGCGCGCGCGGGAAGCTCTGAAACAGGTGGGGCTTGAGGGGCGCTTGCGCCACTACCCGGCGCAAATGTCGGGCGGCGAGCAGCAGCGCGTCGCGCTGGCGCGGGCGCTGGCGCCAAGACCCTCAATTCTCGTCGCCGACGAGCCGACCGGCAATCTCGACCAGGCGGTCGGAGCGGAAATCGTCGAGTTGATCTTCGCCCTCCATCGCGCCACCGGCGCCACGCTGGTCCTCGTCACCCATGACGAGACGCTGGCCGGGCGCTGCGGGCGGATCGTGCGCTTGCGTAATGGCGCCATCGACTCCGATCGGGCGGCGGTGACGGGGCTCGCGCATGTCCCAGCTTGAATGGACCGGCGTCAAGGCGCCCCGGCTCGAAACGCCTTCGCGCGGCGGGGCGGCTTCCTGGGCGGTTTTCCGCTTCGCCCTGCGCGATCTGCGCGGCGGCTTGCGTTTCTACGGCGTCTTCATCGCCTGTCTTGTGCTCGGCGTGACCGCGCTGGTCGGCGTCGCCGCGACCTCGCGGGCGTTGCGCGATGGGCTCGCGCAACAGGGCGCCGTTCTGATCGGCGGCGATGTGTCCTTCAGCCGCGCGCAAGGGCCGCCCGGCGCCGGGGAACTGGCCTTTCTCCAAGCGCGCGGGACTTTGAGCAAAATCGTCACGCTGCGCGCCATGGCGCGCAAGGACGGCGCGCAGCAGGCGAGTTTGGTCGAGATCAAGGCCATCGACGCCGGCTGGCCGCTGGTCGGCGCCGCGCGCATCGAGCCCGATGTGGCCGGGGGGCGGAACCTTGTCGCTGTTCTGGGCGAAAAGGACGGCGCTTTCGGCCTTGTCGCCGACCGCGCCGTGGCGACGCGGCTCGGGGTCGAACCCGGCGACCGGCTGGCGATCGGCGCCGCGCAATTCATTCTCAAGGGCTGGCTGGAACAAGAACCGGATTCGTTCGGCGGCGCCGGTTTCGGGCCGCGCGTGACGATGAGCGAGGCGGGGCTCGCCGCAACCGGGCTGATCCTGCCGGGATCGCTCGCCCGAACCTCGCTGCGCCTCAAGCTGCCGGGCGAAAAATCCTCCGACGCCGATGTCGCCGCCGTTCAGCGCGATTTTGCCGCCGCCTTTCCCGATAGCGGTTTCGAGGTCCGCGACCGGGGCAATCCGTCGCCGCAGCTGTCGCGCAATATCGAGCGTTTCGCGCAATTTCTGACGCTTATCGGCCTGACCGCGCTGGTTTGCGGCGGCGTCGGCGTCGGCAACGCCATTCGCGGCCTGATCGACAGGAAAAGAAAGACGCTGGCGATTCTGAAGGCGCTCGGCGCGAGCGGCGCGGACGCCGCGCGTTTCGTGCTGATTCAGGCCATGCTGGTCGCCGTCTTCTCCTCGCTTGTCGGCGTCCTGCTCGGGCTGGCCCTGCCGCATCTGCTGGTCGCGCTCATGGGCGGCGCGCTGCCGTTTCAGGTCGAGCCGCATGTCCATCCGCGCGACGGGCTGTCCGGGCTGGTTTTCGGGCTTTTGACGGCTTTCGCCTTCGCCGCCGCGCCGCTCGACCGCGCGCGCCTGATGCCGGCGACAACGCTGTTGCGCGAATCGGCGATGCAGGAAGCCGGCGCGCCGCAATGGCGAGGCCGCATCGTCGCCGGACTTTCGGCCTGCGCGCTGTTCGCCTTCGCCTTGCTGATCGGCGACGACCGCCGGCTGACGGCGCAATTCGGTTCGGCGGTGATCGTCAGTTTCGCTTTGCTCTATGGGGTGGCGCGGGGAATCATGTTTTTGGCGCGCCGCGCGCCGCATTCGCGTCTGCTGCCGTTGCGGCTGGCGGTCGCCAATCTGCACCGTCCCGGCGCTCTGACGCCTTCCTTCCTGATCTCGCTCGGCCTTGGCCTTACCCTGTTGACGGCGCTGGTCGGCGTCGAACGCAATCTGCGCGGCGAAATCGGCGTGTCGCTGCCAAAAGACTCGCCGAGTTTTTTCTTTCTCGACGTGCAAAGCGCGCAGGCCGAGGCGTTTCAAGCGTTCTTGCGCGCCGAGGCGCCCGAGGGCGCCTTAAGCGTCGCGCCGATGCTGCGCGGCAGAATCGTCCGGGTCAATGGCGTGGCTTCGGAACAGGTCAAGCCGACCGACAAGGCGCGCTGGGCGCTCGAAGGCGACCGGGGCATTACCTTTGCGGCGAAAATTCCTGCCGGCTCGCAGTTGCTTGCGGGCGAATGGTGGCCGGAGGATCATGCCGGGCCGCCGCTCGTCTCGATGGAGGCGGAGGTGGCGCAAGGGTTGGGGCTCAAGGTCGGCGACACGATTTCGGTCAATGTGCTCGGGCGCGGCCTCACCGCCAAAATCGCCAATCTGCGCAAGGTCAACTGGCGCAATTTCGGCATAAATTTCGTGATGGTTTTTTCGCCCGACGCCTTCGCCGGCGCGCCCTTCACCCGACTGATGACACTGACCTTCGCGCAAAAGCCCGACATTTCGCGCGAGGCGGCGCTGCTGGCCGAATCGGCGCGGCGATTCCCGGCGGTGGCCGGCGTTTCGATGCGCGAGACGCTGGCGACGCTCGACGATCTCCTGGGCAAATTGTCGCTGGCCATCCGCAGCGCCGCGTCGCTGGCCTTCATCGTCTCGGCCCTGGTGTTGGCCGGCGCGCTGGCGGCGGGCCAGCGGGCGCGCATCTATGAGGCGGTCGTGCTGAAAGTGCTGGGGGCGACGCGGCCCCGCCTGCTCGCGGCGCTGGCGCTCGAATTCGCGCTGCTCGGCGCGGCGACCGCCGCTTTCGGCCTGCTGGCGGGCGAGACCATCGCTTACCTCGTCTCGACCCGCGCGCTCGACATGGCCTACCAGTTCGCGCCGCTTCAGGCGGCGGGTCTGGCGCTGGCGGCGGTGGTTTTCGCGATTCTCATCGGCCTCGCCGGAACCTGGCGGATTCTGGGCGAAAAGCCGGCGCGCTGGCTGCGCGAGGCGTGAGCTTCGGGATGAGAACTTTGAAAGGATAACGAAAATGTAATCCGCCGGAGGCCTGTTCAGGCCGAGGACCGGCTTGTGTTTTGGCGGCTTCGTCGTCATATTCGGCTCTGCGGCGACGGCTCGGATATTCCGGGGCGGTTTCGCCGACGGTATTTTACACGAGGCACCTATGTCCAACTTTGACCGCAACGCCGCTCCCTGGAGCCGGGGCTATACCCGGACGGGCGCCGATGTAGATCAAGGTCTGCGCGCGTTCATGCTCGGCGTCTATAACCATATGACGATCGGTCTGGCCCTCACCGGCCTGTTCGCGCTCGGAGTCAACATGCTGGCCGTTTCCGGCCTGCCGACCCAGCATCAGCTTGGTTCGCACACCTATCTGACCGAGTTCGGCGCCGCGATCTATCTCAGCCCGCTGCGCTGGCTGATCATGTTCGCGCCGCTCGCCTTCGTGCTGTTCTTCTCGTTCAAGATCAACAGCATGGCGGCGTCCACCGCTCGCACCCTGTTCTATGCCTTCGCGGCGGTGATGGGTCTGTCGCTGTCGTCCGTCCTGCTGGTCTATACCGGAACCTCGGTGGCGCGCGCGTTCTTCATCACCTCGGCGACGTTTGGCGCGTTGAGCCTCTATGGCTACACGACCAAGCGCAGTCTCGCGGCGATGGGTTCGTTCCTGATCATGGGCCTGTTCGGCATCATCATCGCCAGCGTCGTCAACCTGTTCATGCAAAGTTCGGCGTTACAGTTCGGCCTGTCGATCCTGAGTGTGCTGATCTTCGCCGGCCTGACCGCCTGGGACACCCAGCAGATCAAGGAGATGTATCTCGAGTCGGATCATTCCGAGACCGCGCTGAAGAAGTCGATCAATGGCGCCTTGATGCTCTACCTCGACTTCATCAACATCTTCATGTCGCTGTTGCAGCTTACGGGTCAGCGCAACGACTGACGATCTGGACGATCCTTCCTCGGGAGGGGGCGTCACCGCAAAGACGGGGTTGAAAAACCCCAAAAACCCCGCCGCAAGCGGGGTTTTTTAATGCGCCTCGTCCCAATTGTCCGCCGCCCGCGCCTCGACCAGCAGCGGAACGCTCAAACTGACCGCCGGAAGCGCCGCCTGCTCCATCACTTTTCGCACGCAAACCAGCGTGTCCGCGATCTCCGCCTCCGGCGCCTCGAACACCAGTTCGTCATGGACCTGCAACAGCATTTGCGCGCTCAAATGCGCGGCGGCGAGCGCGTCGTCCATGCGGATCATGGCGCGGCGGATGATGTCGGCGGCGGCTCCCTGGATCGGCGCATTGATCGCCGCGCGCTCGTTGAAGGCGCGTTCCGATGGGTTGCTGGAGCCGATCTTCGGATAATGGCATTTGCGGCCGAACAGGGTGGTGACGAAGCCCTGTTCGCGGCATAGCTTCTTGGTCGCGTCCATATAGGCGCGGATGCCGGGAAAACGCTCGAAATAGAGTTTGATATAGGCCCCCGCCTCCTCGCGCGAAATGCCGAGCTGGTTGGCGAGGCCGAAGGCCGAAATGCCATAGACGATGCCGAAATTGATCGCCTTGGCGCGGCGGCGCACATCGCCCGGCATCCCCTCCACCGGCACGCCAAAGATTTCCGAAGCGGTGATGGCGTGAATGTCCTTGCCCTCGGCAAAGGCCTGTTTGAGTTGGGGAATGTCGGCGATATGGGCCAGCAGCCGCAATTCGATCTGCGAATAATCGGCGGAAATCAGCTTCTTGCCGGGCGCGGCGACAAAGGCGCGGCGCAATTTGCGCCCGGCTTCGTTGCGCACAGGGATGTTTTGCAGATTGGGCTCGGAAGACGACAGCCGCCCGGTCGAGGTCGCGGCCATCGAATAGGAGGTGTGAACCCGCCCCGTCGCCGGGTTGATGAAGCGCGGCAGCGCCTCTGCATAGGTCGAGCGCAATTTCTGCACCTGCCGCCAATCGAGAATCCGCGCCGCCAGTTCATTGCCGCCTTCCGCCAACTCGTCGAGAACGCTGGCCGAAGTGGACCAGGCGCCGGTCGCGGTCTTCTTGCCGCCGGGCAGGCCGAACTTGCCGAACAATATATCGCCCAATTGCTTCGGCGAGCCGAGATTGAAACTTTCGCCGGCCAGCGCCTGCACTTCCGCCTCCAGCCGCGCCATATCCTGAGCAAATTCGCCCGACAGCCGCGACAGCAGCGCCCGGTCGACGCAAATGCCGCGCCGTTCCATGCGCGCCAGAACCACGGCCAGCGGGCGCTCCAGCGTCTCGTAAACCGTACACATGCTCTCGGCGACAAGGCGCGGCTGCAAACAATTCCAGAGCCGCAGCGTGACATCGGCGTCCTCGGCGGAATATTCGACCGCCTTGTCCACCGCGACGCGCGCGAAGCCAATAAAACTCTTGCCCTGGCCGGCGACCTCGCTGAAGGGAATCGGCCGGTGTTCGAGCACTTTTAAAGACAGCTCGTCCATGCCATGGCCGTTGCGCCCGGCGTCGAGCGTATAGGAGGCGAGCATGGTGTCCTCGACCGGCCCGACCTCGACGCCGTGCTGGGCGAGCACCAGCCAGTCATATTTGACGTTTTGCGCAACCTTGATCACCGAGGGCGCGGTGAGCAGCGGCTTGAGCGCCTCAAGGACCGGACGCAGCGGAAGCTGGCCCGGCGACAATTCGCCGCCGCCAAACAGGTCGTCCGCGCCGGGCGCCTTGTGGCCGAACGGAATATAGCCGGCGCGATTGGGCGCGAGCGCCAGCGACAGGCCGATCAGATTGGCCTGCATCGGATCGAGCGAGTCGGTCTCGGTGTCGAAACAGACGAAGCCAGAGTCGAACGCATCCGCGATCCAGGCGGCCAGTTTCTCCATACGATCGATGCAGACATATTGGCTGCGGTCTACCGGCGTTTTCGGCGCGGCGTCGTTGCGCTGTTTCGCCAGTTCGGCAGGCGTGAGCGTGTCGGTCGGCGCATCGGGCGCGAGGGGCGCCGCCTCCGGTTCGTCCCGCGCCAAAACTTCGCCATTGCGTCCGCGCCAGCCATTGGGGCCTTTGAGCGCCGAATCGGGTTCGACCTCGGCGGCGTCAACCTCGAATATTTCCGCGACGCGGCGGGTCAGGGTGGTGAATTCCATCGCCTTCAGAAAAGCCACCAGCGTCTTGCCGTCCGGCTCGCGCAGGCGCAGATCGTCGAGCGGCGTAACGACCTTCACGTCATCGACCAGTTGCACCAGTTTTTTCGACAACAGCACCTTGGCGACCACGGCGGGATCGCACAGGGTTTCGCGGCGCTTGTTCTGCTTGATCTCGCCAGCGCGGGCGAGCAGCGTGTCGAGATCGCCATATTCGCCGATCAATTGCGCTGCGGTCTTGACGCCAATGCCCGGCGCGCCGGGGACATTATCGGTGGAATCGCCGGCCAGAGCCTGAATATCGACGACTTTTTCCGGCGGCGCGCCGAAATAGGCGATGACTTCCTCGCGGCCGATGCGCCGCTCCTCGCGCTCGCCGGAAGCGGGATCGTACATCGAGATTCCCGGCTGGACGAGCTGCATCAGATCCTTGTCGGCGGAAATGATGGTGACGTCGGCGCCGGCGCGCGCCGCCTGCCGGGCGTAAGTGGCGATCAGGTCGTCGGCCTCGTAGACGTCCTGCTCGACCGGCTCCAGCCCGAAGGCGCGCACCGCCTCGCGAAACAGCGGGAATTGCGGCACGAGATCGTCGGGCGGGTCGGAGCGATTGGCCTTGTATTCGGGGTAGATTTCTTTCCGGAAGGAATTTTCGCTCTTGTCGAAAATGATCGCGAGATGGCTCGGCTTGACGCCGGCGGCGCCGTCGCGGACGAATTGCAGCAGCTTGGCGCAGAACAGCCGCACGGCGCCGGTGGGCAGCCGGTCGGCGCGGTAATTATATTTCTGGTCCTGGCGGATCGACTGGAAATAGGCGCGAAAGATGAAGTTCGAGCCATCGACGAGAAAGATATGATCGCCGGAGGCGAGGGGGTGGGGAGCGTCTGTCATGCGCAACCGATTTCGAGGGCGGGGCCGCCCACGAGCGGCGTCGCCCTTGTTATAGCATTTTTCCGCGACGGCTGCTCGCCGCAGCAGGGATATCGCAAGCATGAGGAGTGCCCGGCGTTTACTGCGGACGCTGAGCCCGGAAGCTGGCGCAAATCCATTTGCCGATCCGGCGCGCATCGGCTAAACAGGTTTTTGTTGCACCCGTAGCTCAGCTGGATAGAGCGCTGCCCTCCGAAGGCAGAGGCCAGGGGTTCGAATCCCTTCGGGTGCGCCATTAGAATCAATGGGCTATCGATTTTCTTGGACTAAACTCGTCTAATATTCGTCAAATAGAACGCGCGTGTGCGGCCCTGCACGCGCAGGGATGCGCGCGGAAAGATGATGCGCGGTCTCGATCCTCGTCGGGTTCAGACGGGGTTGCGCGCGTTCGCCGATGGTGGCGCGTTTGACGGGGCGCCGCGACCTTGCGGACCTCGCCGCTCAACCCATGCATGAGTCAATCGCAGCGATACGGCACGGCGGCTTTCTCGCCCTTGGCGCGCTCCATTCTCTGAGGTAGAATGGTAGAAAATTAGAACTATTTATAGAATGAGATTGGCGATGAGTCTCAACATCAAGGACCCGGAAGCGCACCGGCTGGCGCAGGCCATCTCCCGCGCCACGGGCAAAAGCATGACCAGCGTCGTCACCGAAGCTTTGCGCGAACGCTACGCCAGAATCGAGCATCAAAAGGGCAAGGCAAGTGTGGAAGAATTGCTGGCGATCGCCGATCGGGCCGCCGCACATTTAAAGCGCCACCCCTATCCCGATCATGCCGACCTCCTCTATGACGAGAACGGCTTGCCGAAATGATCCTCGATACCTCGGCGGCGGTCGCAATCCTTTACCGGGAGCCTGAAGCGGCAAGCTTCGCGCAGATCGTCCACGATGCCGATGTTTGCCGCATGAGCTTGGCAAGCTACGTCGAATTGTCCATCGTTATCGAAAACCAGCTCGGCCCGGAGGGGATGCGACAGGCGGAAGCCTTCTTCCGGCGCGCGGGCATCGTCATCGAGCCGGTGACGATCGCTCATGGCGAACTGGCGCGTCAGGCGTTTCTCGATTTCGGGAAGGGCCGCCACAAGGCGGGGCTGAATTTCGGCGATTGCTTTTCCTACGCCCTGGCCAAGGCTACCGGCGAACCGCTGCTGTTCAAAGGCGACGATTTTAGCCAAACCGACATCGAAAGGGCGGGCGGGCGATAAAGAACGGACGGTTTCCCAACTTTTGTAATGCCAGTCGCCTCTTAAGGCATGAAGCCATCTCGTAACCGTTCAAAAACGATACGACCGCGCGGCCGGACAAATCCGCCTTCATGCTTAAGAGGGTTTCGCTTTCCCCTGGTTGGAGCCGATGACGACCTGGGCGTAAACTGGCGCGCTCGCGCAAAACACCAGCCCTTGTTCAACCGCATGGCGGGCGCCACATCGACCCCGTTTTGCCGAGCCGATCCCAGGGAGCCCGGAATGGCTGAATCCAGCGAAATGCGACATTCGGCCGACGCCTACCGTTCCTGGCTGCAACAGCAAGCGGCTGCGACCGACCTGCCGCGTATCAGGGAAAGTCTGACGTGGTGGCTGTCCTGCTGCCTCACCGGCCATGGCCGGTTGAACGCGGACGATCTTCGGGTCGTGGTCGGCGACGCTGCGGCGGACTTGGGAGAACGGGCGATCGCGATTCCCCAGGCCGCCTTTCCGCCGTCGACAACAGCGGTCGGCTGGCGTTTGACGGATCACCCGATGATCGGGGCCGACATTGGCGGCGCCGTGCTGTTCGGCAACGGACTGGCGCTGCTTGAAGGCCGCCTGTACGCGGATTGCTTTCGCAGCTGTCCGGCGGCGTGGATCGACATCGGCTGGTTTGCCTATCCGGAAACCATCGGGTTTTGCGACTTCGACATCTCGAATCGTTCCTGCACCCTTCGCGATTACAAGCGCTGGCCGGTTCGCGCCTGCAATCCCGATGACGCCTATTTCTTTTTCAATTCCAATTACGGCGCCGAAAATTTCGGTCATTTCCTGCACGACACCCTCGCGCAGCTTGTCGCCTACGATCATTTCAGCGTTCTGCGCGGGCGACGCCTGAAGCCGATTCTGAGCGCGCGGCTCAAATATCCGATGCAGCGCTATCTGTTCGAGCGGCTGATCGGGCCGCTGGACAACGCCCTCTACCTCGAAGACGGGCCGGTTCGCCCCGCCGCGTGTTTCTCGGCGACCAACGCCATGTATCAGGTCGAGGAAGGCTTATTGTCGCTCTCGGCGATGCGCACCTTGCGTCATCGGCTTGGCGGATTGCGGGGCGTCGGAACGGGAAAAGGGAAAACCGGCCGGAAGCTGTTCATATCGCGCGCCGACGCATCGAACAGATTCGACCGCAGTTTCGACAATGACGACGAGGTCGAGGCGCTGTTCGTGAAATCCGGCTTCGAGCCGGTGGTCACCTCCGGACTCGATCCGGCTGAAACCATCGAAAAATTTGCCGAATGCTCGGTCATCGCGGGGGTGCACGGGGCCGGGCTGCTCAACGGGCTGTTTTCGCAACGACAGGTTCGGCTTGTCGAATTGATCGATTATCCCGGCAGCTGGACCAGCATTCATATGGTCTATTCCGCGTGCGGGCTGCAGGCAAAACGCATTCCCTCCCTCGCGCCGACGCCGGAGAGCGGCGGGCTCGCCTGGTTCGATCTGGCGACGATCGAAAAAGCGTTGTCGGAGATCGGCTGAACAGTCGAGACCTGCTGCGGCGCGGCGCCGATCAGACCGCCGAGCGCAGCAGGGAAAGCCATGCCTCGCCGTGGTGGGAGGTCATGTAATCGGGCGCGTCGCGAACCGCGATGACACAATCCGTCCATTCGGGAAGGACGGGCCTGCTCTCGACCTCGCTCCAGAAAAACGCGATGACGTCGAGCAAATGGCGGTTGCGGGCGCCCGCCTCCTTGGGCAGGCCGATGAACTCGAAGGCGATATCGTCGAAATCCCAGATTTCCCTGGTCAGTTCGCGACCGTGCAGATCGTAGATGGCGTAGTCTATTTCCGCGAAAAAACGGAAAAATTCTTCCGCCGTGTAGGCGTGGCATTTCGACGCCCAGGCGCGGCTGTTTTCGAAGACAATCGGCGGCCTGTCCCGGCGCAGCGTCGCGACGCCGCCGCGTATCGCCAGAAAATCGGCGCCCTCCAGATCGAGCTTGATGAAGGCGATGCGCCTTGCCCCGACGATCCGGTCGAGCGTCACCGATTTCACCAGGATGGTTCTCGTGCCGGGATCCGATGCGTCGAACGCATGATGAATATGGCTGAGCGCCGGGTTTGCTTCGTCGATGACGAAGGGCAGCATCGCTTGCCTGTCGCTCAGGGCCAGCCGATGCAGTTCGACCGACAATTGCGCGACATTGCTCGACAACGACTCGAACACCTCCGGATTGGGCTCGAAAGCCACCAGCAGGCCGCCGGGTCCGACCTTTCGGGCGAGCGCATAGGCGTGCAGTCCGGCATTGGCGCCGCCATCGACGACGATATCGCCGGGTTTGACGATCTGGTTGTAGAGCACAGCGACGAGGATCTCGAACTGGGAGCCATAGTCCCGGCGCGCGGCCTGCAGGGTCAGAAACGAGGTCGAATTACAATCACTCATTACAAAGCCTTTTTTATCCTCTGCGGCGCGGCGACGCTCCGCGAGGACCGATTCTTGCGGCGCCCCCCTGCTACCATAACGTGTTCGGCGAGGCGCCGAAAGCGCAGGAAAGCGCAGCCGATGAAACCGTCACCGCCGGCGCGCGCGAGGCGGTCAGGGCAGAGCCGGCTTCACGCTTTGGCCCGACTCGCCGAAAGCCGCCGGTCTCACCACAGCCTGGCGGTGTCCTTCGGTTGCGGCGTCCTTGCCGCCGGTCAGGCCGGTCCGCGTCAGAAGCCGCCACAGAACCGTCCATCCCGCATCCGAGCCGAATCTTTCCGCCTTTTCTTTCGACGCTTCGGCGCGCAGCATGCGAAGAAAGCCGTCGTCGGCGGCGCAACGGGCGACCGTCGTGAACAGCCGGGCCGCCGAGGTCGGATAGAGCGGCGCCGGGAAAGCATGAAGGCCCAGCGCGAGCGCGCCACGCTGGAAGGCGAGGCGCGGAATGTCGAGGCGCAGCGCCGCCTCGCAGATCGCGGCGGCGAGGCTGTTGAATTCCGTCAGATCGACGACGAGACGCAAATGGGCGAAACCGGCGAGAGGATCGTCGATGGCGGGCGGCGCGCAGCCGAGCAGGGCCGAGGCGGTCGCCGGGTCGAAAGGATCGACAACCACGGCGTCAAGCCCGAGTCTCTCGCCAAGACGCATGAGTTCGCGCGCCAGCGGGTCCGCGCCGCGCGCCAGCACGAGCATCGCTCCCGGATGGTTCCTGGCCGGAACGCGGCGCTGAAGGCTTTCGAATGTTCCCGTGCGCAGAAACGGCGCGTGGACGACCTGTTCGATTCCTTCCTTGCCCTCCCAGAGCATGATCGCCCTGGGACTGGCGCCGATGGCGACGATCTTGACGAAAGGCCGCAACGCCTCGATCAGCGCATCGGGGTCCGCGCCGGTCATTTCGATGGCGTCATGGCGCAGGAAGACCTGCCGCAGGCCAAAGGACGCGAACCGGCGCTGTCGCGAACCGCCGGCCGAAAGGTCGAAGGCGCTGGCCATCAGATAAAGGCGCTCGAAGCCGCGCGCCGCGATAAGGTCGTAAAGTTCTATCGGCGTCCAGGATTCCGGCGCCTTTTCGCCCAGCGCAGCGATCAGCGCCGGATCGGCGAAAACCCGGCTTGCGAGACCGAACCTTTGCAGAATGTCGAATTCGGTATTTCTGGTCGCAGTTCCGGTCACATAGACGGCCAGACCCGCCGTGAACCTCAGATAATCGAGCGTCGCGCGCAGATGGTCGTGCAGCAGCGAGGCCGGGTCGAAGGCCTCCATCGGCGCGACGACGCAGATGGTTTTGGCGAGCCGCGCGAAAAGCTGCCGGCGGGTGGCTTCCAGAGCCTGCGAAACGTCGGCGCGGATTTCGTCGGACAGGTTTTGCGAACGCGCCGCGAGGCTTTGCAGCGGCGCGGGATCGAACGCGAGCCTTGCCAGTTCGACCGCCATTTCCCTGAAGCCGGCCAAGAGGTGCAGCGGTTCAATGGTCGGATAGCCTTCCATGGCGTGGGCGTGGGCGATCAGCGGCGCGCCGGAGGCGAGGGCTTCGGAAACCTTGATTTTCAGGCCGGTGCTGAATTGCATCGGCGCGATCGCGACATCGATGGCGCGATAGAAGTCTGCGACTTCCGCGACGCGCCCGAGGATTTCGATATTGGGATGGACCCAGTCCCTGAAATCGTCGGAGCAGCCGCCGGCGATGACGATTTTGACCGGCGCCATGTAGTCGTGCAGCACCGGCAGCGCCACTTTCAGGAAATCCTCGAGGTTGCGGCGATTGACATTGTTGCGCGCCCCGATCACCCCGGCGCGCAGGAAGCCGTCGGTCGAGGGCGGGCCGCGCCACCAGTCCATCGAGGGCTCGGCATGGAGCATGGTCAGGCAATTGGGCAGCTTGAGCTCTTGCTCGAAATAGGCTTTTTCGGACGGCTTGATCGCCCAGACGAGATCGGCGCGCGCCAATCCGCGCGCTTCGCCCTCCTTCGTCGTGTGGAAGAACTCGGGCGCCACGCCATTGGCCGCCAAAAGGCTCCGGCGACCGCCGAACACGTCATGCGTGTCGCAGATCCTGAAGACGTTTTTTGGCAGGGCGTCGAAGCAGAAGCTCATCCAGGTGTAGTTGACGATCGCCATGTCATAGGTTCGCACCCGGCAGGCCCAGCCGAGGAAATGCTCAAGGCCGGGATCGGACCATTCGTCGATGTCATGATCCTCGCCGGCGGAATCGTCATGCAAAGAGCGCGTTGGCGCAACAAGATGGTAGCTGTCCCAGGCCGCCCGCATCTCGGCCTCGTGCCTGACCGGCCAGACGTGGCGCCAGTCGTGTTCGGCGGGATAATGGACGAAATGAATGCGTGCGCCCCCGCGTTTGAGCGCCGCGCAGATCTCGTAGATTCGCTTGCGATTGCCGTGGTCCTGCGGATGCGTCGGCGTCGGCGAGACGACCAGAATGTCGAAACCGCGCCAGGTCTGCGGGTCTCCGGCGGAGTCAGGCAAGCTCGACTCCCTCGAATCCGGCCAGAGCCAAGGTCGTCAGCATATAGACCGCGCCGGTCTGCCAGCGGAACAGGTCCGGGTCGTCGGTCTCGAAGAGCAACCCGCGAATCGTGCGTTCATGCGGCGGCATGGCGTTGAAATAGCGGACAAGATCGGGCCATTGCCGGCTCGCCTCGGCGGTGCGGCGGTCGGGGTCCATCATGAAATCGGAAAAGGCCTGCCAGGCGGCGCGCTTGCGAAACCAGGTCTTGGTCAGCCGCCGCCGGTCGACCAGATGATTGACGCGGGCGTCGGGCGCATAGACCAGTTTGCCGCCCGCGGCGCGGATGGTTTCGACCAGCTGGACCTCCTCGTTGCTGAGCAGGGAGGAGCCGGAGCCGATACGTCCCAGGTTCCTCGAAAAGCCGCCGTTTTGCAGGATGGCCTCGACCCGCAGCGCGATATTGGTGCCGGCGACCCATTCCTCCGGGGCCGCGATGCGCGCTTCGCCGCCCCAATCGACGACCGACAGATTGCCGAGCATCGAATCGTGAAGCCACGCGGGCCGCGGCGCTTGCCAGATCGGATCGACCCTGCCGCCAACGATCATGGTCGCGGGTCCGAAAATTTCGAAGGCCCGCAGAATTTCTTCCGCCCAGTTCGGCGCGGCGACGGCGTCGTCGTCGATGAAGGCGATGACCGGCGCCTTGCTCAAACCCGCCGCCACATTGCGCGCGTTCGACAGGCCCGGCGTCCGTTCGACGACATAGCGCAGATTTTCAAACGTTTCGAAGGCTTGCCCGAAAGCCTCCGCCTTGGCGAAATCGGGCGAATTATCGACGATCAGAATTTCATAACGATCTTTCGTCAGCGTCTGCCTTGCGAGGCTCTCCACCGCCCTGGGCAGGAGATCGTAACGCTGGTAGGTGCAGATGCACGCACAGATCCGGGGCTTCGCCGAGACCAAAGTCACCCTCCCTCTTTCCTGACCTGGAGACGACCGGCGGAAAACACGATGTTCTGCGAAATCGGCTTGTCGGCCTCTCTTTCGAGCGCTTCCTCGCCCATCCCCGCGCCCTGCGCGACAGCGCCGGCCAGAACTTGCCCGGTCGCCGCGATCTGGATCGCGGACAGGCTCGGCGCCGGTCCGGATTCGACGGGCGGCAAGGGCGAAATCGATGGCGGAGTCGTCGTGTCGCTTTTGGCTGAATCGCCGGAGTCGACCGCCCGGGCCGTCGCCCCGGCGGAAAACCTCGGCTCGGCGGTCGCCGGCGACGGCGCCTGCTTGTCCGCCGTCAAGCGGTAAAAAGTCAGGCCGAGCAGACGGCGATCGGCATAACCGAGCGATTCCGGGGAAGCCATTTCCGGGCAGACGAAAGTCAACAGGGTGCCGCCCCGATCCTTGCGGGGGGGCAGGACGCCGCTTGCCTGATAGCGACCCCGGGCGCCTTCCAGCGACAGTTCGACGTTTTCGCCATCGACGCGACATTGCAGACGGTCGATGGGCGCCTCGGCAAAAAACTGCCCGAACGTGAGGTCGAAATAGCAAGGCTCCTGCCGGTTGACGAAAAGCTGGAACGAGAATTGCCGATCCGGCCCCGACCAGCGAAACGGCAATCCGTCCATGTCGTGCTCGAGTTCGTAAAATCCCAGCGCGCCGAGAAACGAATCGGCTGCGTCGATTGCGATTTTGTCCGGATAGGGAGCGGCGAACTCCGGCTCCTGCGACGCGGCGATGCGGTCGGACAGCGCCAGCAGCGATTCCATGGCGCTCAGACGCGCCTGCAACAGTGCATTGGCCTCGTCCAGACGCAACAATTCCCGGGCGATCGACTGAAGCAGCGCGTCGGACGAACTCCGGTCGAAACGTTGCAGAATGGACTCCGCGTCGAGACCCGAACCCTCGCTATTCATCGTCTGCCCTTGTCGCCGTTGGCCCATTATCCTTGCGTCTCAATGGCCATGTCCAATTTAAAAGGCTTGAAAACCCGAGGAGTAAGCAACCGTCGAAGTGCGTCACAACCACGTCGGTTCGGTGATGGCGCGTGAGGGGGAGCGATTCTCGCAGGGCCATTTGGGCAAGAGATCGGCGGACCGGCGCAGCAGAAAATCCTTGAAGCGCAGCGTCGCCATGTTTGGCGTGCGATCGGCGCGGCGCAACAGGAACCATTGCCGCACCAGCGGCAGGCCCGCCACCGGCAGGGCAATCAGATGGCCGTCGGCGATTTCGGTCAGGCATGTATGGGCCGAGATGATCGCCAGCCCGAGCCCGGCCATGACCGATTGCTTGATGGTTTCATTGGTGCCCATTTCGGCGATGTCGAACTGGCGTCCCGAGCCGATCCGGTCGAGAAAACGCTCCATCAAAAGCCGCGTGCCCGAACCTTGCTCGCGGGCGAGAAAGCGCTCGGCGAGCAGATCCTCGGCCAGAATATGTTCGTCGCGCGCCAGCCGGTGTCCCGGCGGCGCGATCAGAATATGGGGATGGTCGCCTAGGATCGCGCTTTCGAGGCGCAGATGCGCCGGCGGACGGCCCATCATCGCGAGGTCGTATTCGTCGCGCTCGAGGCCGCGAATAATGTCCTCGCGATTGCCGATAGACAGTTTGACGCGCACGGCGGAAAATTCACGACCGAAAGCCGCGACGAAGGAGGGGGCGAGATATTTGCCGGTGGAGACGACGCCGAATACCAGCACGCCGGCCGCGCCGGAGCGCAGGGCGTCGATTCTTTCGGCGGCGCGCGCCGTCAGCCGTTCGAAATCCCTGGCCAATCCGACCAGTTCGACGCCGATTTCGGTCGGCGCGAACGGCGTCGCCGTATCGCGGTGAAACAGCGGCGCGCCAATGGTTTCCTCGAGCAGTTTCAACTGCACGCTCACCGCCGGCGGCGTGACGTTGAGGGTCTCGGCGGCCCGGCTGACGGAAGCGCGCTCGACGGTGGCGACCAGCGCGCGCAATTGTTTCCGGGTGAGTCCGCGAAGGTCGGTCATTTAGATAAACTAAAAGATAATTCAATAATATTAAATTTCTTTTTTGCCGCACCGGCGCCAAGTTGTCTCCAACGCTCCGGCAAAAGCGGCGTGGGGGAGGGTCTCCGATGGGTGCGCAGACAGCGCCGGCCTTGCAGGCCAAGGATGACGGCCTCGCGTTTTTTCTCGCGAACTGGGCGGGGGCGGATATTGGCCGCGGCGCTCTGGCCCGGTGCATCGGGGCCATGGCGCAGGCGGGGGGAGAGATCGCGCGGCTGGTGGCGGCCGAATCCCTGGCCGGTCAACTCGGCGCCGATGTCGGACAGACCAACCAGGACGGCGACGACCAGAAGCGGCTCGACCTCATCGCCGACCGGATGATTTTGGACGCCCTGAGGAAAACCCCGGTGGCCTTTTATGCGTCCGAGGAGTCGGAAGCCATTCTGACGCTCGATCCGCAAGGCGCGCTGGCGGTCGCCTGCGATCCGATCGACGGCTCGGCGAATATCGAACTCAATCTGGCGATCGCCACGATTTTCGCGGTTTTTCCGGTCGCGGCCGAAGGCGCGACGGCTTCGTTCCTGCGGCGCGGCGCCGATCAGGTCGCGGCGGGCTATATCCTTTACGGACCGCACACCGCCCTGATCCTGACGCTCGGCTCGGGCGTCGCGCAATTCATCCTCGATCCGGCGGCCAATGCGTTCCGGCGCTCCGGCGGCGATCTGAGCCCTCCGGCGGCGACACTTGTGTTTGCGATCAACGCCTCCAATTACCGCCACTGGCCCGATCCGATCCGCGATTTCATCGACGAGTGCGTGCGGGGCGGAAACGGTCCGAAGGGCAAGGACTTCAACATGCGCTGGCTCGCCTGCGTGGCCGCCGAGGCGCATCGCATCCTTCGGCGAGGCGGAGTTTATCTCTATCCGTCGGATCGGCGCAAGGGCTATGAAAACGGTCGCTTGCGCCTCCTTTACGAGGCTTTCCCGATCGCCTTTCTGATCGAGCAGGCCGGCGGCGCCGCGACCGATGGCGTGGCGCGCCTTCTCGACAAGACCACGGCCTCGCTCCACCAGCGCAGCGCCCTGGTGTTCGGCTCGACCGAACTGGTTGCGCGGGTGGCGGCCTGTTTCAAAGGCGCCCAGGCAAAGACCGAAAGCGCGCCGCCGTCCGGCCAGCGCGGCCTCCTGCAAAACTGAGGTCCGCCATGTCCGTCGCGCACCCGATCGTTTCCGTTGTCGGCTCCTCCGGCTCCGGCGCCAGCGCCAGTACGGTGAAGTTCACCTTCGACCGGATTTTTCGGCGCGAGGGCATCGCCGCCGCCTCGATCGAGGGCGACGCCTTCCACCGCTACGACCGCGCCGCGATGAAGGCGGAGATGGCGCGCCGCCGGGAAAGCGGCGACCAGACCTTCAGCCATTTTTCTGAGGACGCCAATCTTCTCGACGAGTTGGAGCGGCAGTTGCGGGCCTATGCCGAAACCGGAAAATGCCGGTCGCGCACCTATGTCCACGACGCCGACGAGGCGGAGGCCCATGGCGCGCCGGTCGGCCATTTCACCGATTGGCGCGAGATCGGCGAAGGCTCTGACCTGTTGTTCTACGAGGGGCGGCATGGCGCGGTGAAGACCCCGGAGATCGATATCGCCGGCCAGGCCGATCTGAAGATCGGCGTCGCGCCGGCGATCAATCTGGAATGGATTCAGAAAATCCACCGCGACCGCGCCGCGCGCGGCTATTCGACCGAGGCGGTCACGGACACGATTTTGCGCCGGATGCACGCCTATGTGCATGTCATCTGCCCGCAATTCACCCAGACCGACATCAATTTCCAGCGCGTGCCGGTGGTGGACACGTCCAATCCCTTCGTCGCGCGCTGGACTCCGACCGAAGGCGAGTCGCTGGTGGTGATCCGCTTCAGCAATCCTCGCGGCTTCGATTTTCCCTATCTGACGACGATGATCGGCGACAGCTGGATGAGCCGCGCCAATTCCATCGTCATTCATGGCGACAAGCTCGATCTCGCCATGCAGCTCATTCTGACTCCCTTGCTCTTGCGTCTCGTCGAGCGCGGGAGCCGCGCCAGATGAATCGACGCGTCAAAGGGAGACAGAGTGGAAGGAAACCGAACGCGCCGGCGCAATAGCCTGCGGCGTGAGGAAAAACCAAATCAATCTCAGGGAGGCCCGGATGGACAGCAAGCATACCGAAATCAAAGGCAAGGAGCGCTACAAGTCGGGCGTGCTCAAATATGCCCAGATGGGCTATTGGAACGCCGATTACGAACCCAAGCCTACCGATCTGATCGCGCTGTTCCGCATCACGCCGCAGGAAGGCGTCGATCCGGTCGAGGCGGCGGCGGCGGTCGCCGGCGAATCCTCCACCGCCACCTGGACCGTGGTCTGGACCGATCGCCTGACCGCCTGCGATTCCTATCGCGGCAAGGCCTACCGGGTCGATCCCGTTCCCGGCGCGCCGGGGCAATATTTCGTCTATGTCGCCTATGACCTGATCCTGTTCGAGGAAGGCTCGATCGCCAACCTCACCGCGTCGATCATCGGCAATGTATTCTCCTTCAAGCCGCTCAAGGCGGCGCGGCTCGAGGACATGTATTTCCCGCCGGCCTATATCAAGACGTTCAAGGGCCCGCCGACCGGAATCGTCGTCGAGCGCGAACGTCTCGACAAGTTCGGCAAGCCGCTGCTCGGCGCGACCACCAAGCCGAAGCTCGGCCTGTCCAGCAAGAACTATGGCCGCGTGGTCTATGAAGGCCTCAAGGGCGGTCTCGATTTTCTCAAGGACGACGAGAACATCAATTCCCAGGCCTTCATGCATTGGCGCGACCGCTTCCTCTATTGCATGGAGGCGGTCAACAAGGCTTCCGCCGAGACCGGCGAGATCAAGGGCCATTATCTCAACATCACCGCCGGCACGATGGAGGAAATGTACCGGCGCGCCGAATTCGCCAAGCAGCTCGGTTCGGTGATCGTGATGGTCGATCTGATCATCGGCTGGACGGCGATCCAGTCCATTTCCGAATGGTGCCGCGCCAATGACATGATCCTGCATATGCATCGCGCCGGCCACGGCACCTATACACGCCAGAAGAACCATGGCGTCTCGTTCCGGGTCATCGCCAAATGGCTGCGGCTGGCGGGCGTCGATCATGTCCATGCCGGCACGGCGGTCGGCAAGCTCGAAGGCGATCCTCTGACCGTGCAGGGCTATTACAACGTCTGCCGCGAAGCGGTGACCGAGATGGACCTGCCGCGCGGCATCTTCTTCCGGCAGGACTGGTGCGACCTGCGCAAGGTCATGCCGGTGGCCTCGGGCGGCATTCACGCCGGCCAGATGCACCAGCTGCTCGACCTGTTCGGCGACGACGTGGTGTTGCAGTTCGGCGGCGGCACCATCGGCCATCCGATGGGCATCCAGGCCGGCGCGACCGCCAACCGGGTGGCGCTCGAAGCCATGGTGCTGGCCCGCAACGAGGGCCGCGACATCGCCAACGAGGGGCCGGAAATCCTGCGCGCCGCCGCCAGATGGTGCAAGCCGCTCGAAGCCGCGCTCGACACCTGGGGCTCGATCACCTTCAACTATGCGTCGACCGACACGTCGGATTTCGTCCCGACTCCCGTCGCCGCGCAATGATCGCGGGCGAAAGCCCATCGAACGCAAAGGAACATGACATGCGAATCACCCAAGGCTGTTTTTCCTTTCTGCCCGATCTGACCGACGACCAGATTCGCGCACAGATCGATTATTGCCTGTCCAAGGACTGGGCCGTCGGCATCGAATTCACCGACGATCCGCATCCGCGCAACATCTTTTGGGAAATGTGGGGCCATCCCATGTTCGACCTGAGAGACCCCGCCGGGGTGATGCTGGAGCTGGCGGCCTGCCGCAAGGCCAATCCAGACAGCTATATCAAGCTCATCGCCTTCGATTCGACGCGCGGTTTCGAAACCGTGCGGATGTCCTTCATCGTCAACCGGCCAAAGGTCGAACCGAGTTTCGTCATGACCCGGACCGAAGTCGCCGGACGCACGGTGAATGTCGCCATTACCAGGGCCTGAGCCGGGCAGGCTTGCGCGCCGCCGCCTGAAGAGCGTGTGGATTCTTGCTTCGATTTCGCACGCTCGATCCGTCGGAGTCTCTTGCCCTGGCGGGGCCCGCGCCGCCGGTCCCGCCGTTTTTCAGGAACGACGATCATGAACGAAATTGCCGCCGCGCCCGCCGCCGTTGCCGACGCCGTCGATCTGCGGGAAGATTTCAAATCCTCCGGCGTCGCCGAAATCCTTGAGGAACTCGATCGCGAACTGATCGGCCTCGCTCCGGTCAAGCAGCGCATTCGCGAGACCGCAGCGCTGCTGCTGGTCCATCGCGCGCGCGGAAAGCTCGGGCTCGGGGATGAGACGCCGACGCTGCACATGAGTTTCACCGGCAATCCCGGCGTCGGCAAGACCACGGTGGCGCTGAAAATGGCGGGCCTGCTGCACCGGCTCGGCTATGTCCGCAAGGGCCATCTGGTTTCGGTGACGCGCGACGATCTGGTCGGCCAATATATCGGCCACACCGCGCCGAAAACCCGCGAGGTGCTGAAAAAAGCCATGGGCGGCGTGCTGTTCATCGACGAGGCCTATTATCTCTACAAGCCCGACAACGAGCGCGACTACGGCCAGGAGGCGATCGAAATCCTGCTTCAGGTGATGGAAAATCATCGCGACGATCTGGTGGTGATCCTCGCCGGCTACGCCGACCGCATGGACCGGTTTTTCGCCAGCAATCCGGGCTTTCGCTCGCGCATCGCCCATCATGTCGAATTTCCCGATTATTCCGACGGCGAATTGCTGCGCATCGCCGAAACCATGCTGGCGCGGGGCGACTACGGGTTCGACGACGACGCGCGCGCCGCCATGGGCGATTACATCGCCGCGCGCCGCGTCTTGCCCCATTTCGCCAATGCCCGCTCAATCCGCAATGCGCTCGACCGCGCGCGTTTGCGGCACGCCAGCCGGTTGTTCGAGACTCCGGGTCCGGTGGGCGCGAAGGAGCTTTCGACCTTGCGGGCCGAGGATATTCGCGGCAGCCGCGTCTTCGCCGGCGGCCTCGCCCATGAAAGGAAAAATCCGTAACGTTTTTCGCGCCGGATGGCGCCAATGGGCGGATGGTATGCTACCCGGATTCGGAAGTCATGACTTCCGAATCCGGGTTAGGAGCGAACGCGACGCCGAGCTTATGCGAGGGACCTCCTTAATCGCGACGTGTCGCGATTAAGGAGACTTGGTATTACGGCGTGAGCCGCACCAAGCCGCCGTCGCGCGTGGCGCAGGCGAGGCCCATGCCGCAGGCGCGCGCCTTGTCGAGCGCCAGCGATGTCGGGGCCGAGACGCAGGCGAGAAAGCCGATGCCCACCGCCGCCGCCTTCTGCACCAGTTCGAAGCCGCAGCGGCTCGATAGCAGCGCGAACCCGTCGCGCGGATCATGGCCGTCGCGCGCCATCGCGCCGATCAGCTTGTCGAGCGCGCTGTGCCGGCCGACGTCCTCGCGCACCAGTTTGAACACGCCGTCGCGCCCGCACCAGGCCGCGCCATGGACCGAGCGATCGCGCGCCCGCATCGGCTGATGCGCGCGAAAATCGGCGAAGGCGCGCAGGATCGCTTCGGGCGCGAGGTCCGGCGCGACGACGTTCGGCAGGGCGGCGTGAAAGGCGTCGAGGCTTTCGATGCCGCACAACCCGCAGCCCGAGCGCGCGTCGAGCGCCCGGCGCCGGCCCGCGACCAGGGCGGCGCGTTCGGACAGAATGCGCATCGACAGCACAAAACCCTGTTCGCCTTGCGTGACCTCGATGGACTCCATTTCGGCGGGACGCGCAATGATGCGTTCGGCCAGCGAAAAGCCGAGGCCGAAATCCTCGAGATCGGAAGGGCTCGCCAGCATCACGCCGAAGGGCCGCCCGTTATAGACCAGCGACACCGGCGCCTCTTCCGGCAGCACCCACTCGACGGGGCCGTTCGCGGCGCCGCCAAAGGCGGTTCCCGCAGCGCGCGGCTCCGCGCGTCCCGGCGGCGCGGGCAAAGGCGCGCCCATTACTCGGCGGCTCTGACGACAAGGGAATTGGCGAGCCGGACTTCGACCGCCGTGACCTTGTATTCGGGACAATTGGTCGCCCAGTCGGAATTGTCGGTCGTCACCACATTGGCGCCCGTCACCGGATGATGAAAGGTGGTGTAGACCACGCCCTGCGGCACGCGCCCGGTGATTTCGGCGCGCAGCGAGGTTGCGCCCATGCGGCTCGCCAGCGACACCCAGTCGCCGTCGGCGACGCCGCGCTCGGCGGCGTCGAAGGGATGGATTTCCAGCACGTCTTCTGCGTGCCAGACGACATTGTCGGTGCGTCGTGTCTGCGCCCCGACATTATAATGCGACAGGATGCGCCCGGTGGTCAGCAACAGCGGAAATTCGCGCGTCGTGCGCTCGGTGGTCGGCACGAATTCGGTGATCACGAAATTGCCTTTGCCGCGCTCGAAACCATCGACATGCATCAGCGGCGTGCCATGAGGCGCGGCCTCGTCGCAGGGCCATTGCAGACTGCCCTCGGCGTCGAGACGCGCGAACGAGACGCCGGAAAAAGTCGGCGTCAGCCGCGCGATTTCGTCCATGATCTCGGACGCCGAATTCCAGTGCATGGGATAGCCCATGGCGGTGGCGATCTCGGCGGCGACCTGCCATTCGTGCTTGCCGGTCTTGGGCGCCATGGCCGTGCGGACGCGATTGATGCGCCGCTCGGCATTGGTGAAAGTGCCGTCCTTCTCCAGAAAAGACGTTCCCGGCAGGAAGACATGGGCGAAGGCCGCCGTCTCGTTGAGGAATAGATCCTGCACGATCAGGAGTTCGAGCGCGCGCAAGGCCTGCGTGACATGATGGGTATTGGGGTCGGACTGGGCGATGTCCTCGCCATGAACGAACATCGCCTTGTAGTCGCCCTCGATCGCCGCATGGAACATGTTGGGGATGCGGTAGCCGGGTTCGGGGTCGAGCGGAAGGCCCCAGTCGCGCTCGAAACTTTGCCGCGCGTCGTCGTCGCCGACCGGGCGATAGCCGGTCAATTCATGCGGGAAGGAGCCCATGTCGCAGGCGCCCTGGACATTATTCTGCCCGCGCAACGGATTCACGCCGACGCCCTCGCGCCCGATATTGCCGGTGGCCATGGCGAGATTGGCGATGCCCATTACCGTGGTCGAGCCCTGACTGTGCTCTGTCACGCCGAGGCCATAGTAGATCGCGCCATTGCCGCCCGTGGCGTAAAGCCGCGCCGCCGTGCGTATGTCATGGGCCGGGACGCCGAGAGTCTCGGCGAGCGCTTCGGGCGCATTTTCGGGCCGCGCCACGAAATCCGCCCACGCGCGGAAATTTTCTGCTTCGCAGCGCTCGGCGACGAAAGCCTCGTCCACCAGCCCTTCGGTGACGACGACATGGGCCAGCGCGTTGATCATGGCGACATTGCCGCCGGGCTTTAGAGGCAGATGCACCGCCGCCTCGACATGCGGGCCCTTGACGATCTCGATGGCGCGCGGGTCGATGACGATGAGTTTGGCGCCTTTTCGCAGCCGGCGCTTGAGCCGCGAGGCGAAGACGGGATGGCCGGCGCTCGGATTGGCGCCCATGACGACGATGACGTCGGCCTGATCGACGCTCTTGAAATCCTGCGTGCCGGCGGAGGTGCCATAGGTCTGTTTGAGGCCATAGCCGGTCGGCGAATGGCATACGCGGGCGCAGGTATCGACGTTGTTGTTGCCAAAGCCGGCGCGGATCATCTTCTGGACCGCATAGACCTCCTCGTTGGTGCAGCGCGAGGAGGTGATGCCGCCAATCGACTTGACGCCATATCTGGCCTGAATCTCCTTGAGCCGCCGCGCGCTATATTGAATGGCCTCGTCCCAGCTCACCTTGCGCCAGGGCTCCTCATGGCTTTCGCGGATCATCGGCGACAACTGGCGGTCCTTGTGCGTCGCATAGCCCCAGGCGAAACGGCCCTTGACGCAGGAATGACCGGCATTGGCGCCGCCGCTTTTCGACGGGACCATGCGCACCACGGTTTCGCCCTGCATTTCGGCGCGGAACGAACAGCCGACGCCGCAATAGGCGCAGGTGGTTTCCACCACATGTTCCGGCTGGCCCAGCGCCACTATGGATTTCTCGACCAGGGTCGCCGTCGGGCAGGCCTGCACGCAGGCGCCGCAGGAAACGCATTCCGATTCCATGAAATTGGCCGCCGCGCCGGGAACGATCTTGCTGCCGAAGCCGCGCCCCTCCACCGTCAGCGCGAAAGTCCCCTGCGTCTCGGCGCAGGCGCGAACGCAGCGCGAGCAGACGATGCATTTCGACGGGTCGAACGAGAAATAGGGATTGCTGACGTCTTTTTCCGCCTTGAGATGGTTTTCGCCCGCAAAACCATAGCGCACCTCGCGCAGGCCGACCGCGCCCGCCATGTCCTGCAATTCGCAATCGCCATTGGTCGGACAGGTCAGGCAGTCGAGCGGATGATCGGAAATATAAAGCTCCATCACCCCCTTGCGCAAAGCGGCGAGGCGCGGCGTCGAGGTGGCGATCTCCATGCCCTCGGCGACCGGCGTCGTGCAGGAGGCCGGCGTGCCGCGCCGCCCGGAAATCTCGACGAGGCACAGCCGGCAGGAGCCGAAAGGTTCAAGCGAATCGGTGGCGCAGAGTTTCGGGAT
This sequence comes from uncultured Rhodoblastus sp., assembly GCF_903903185.1. Classification (GTDB taxonomy): domain Bacteria; phylum Pseudomonadota; class Alphaproteobacteria; order Rhizobiales; family Beijerinckiaceae; genus Rhodoblastus. The sequence goes on along the minus strand of NZ_CAIUXT010000061.1, from coordinate 8,898 downwards.
CATGATCCCGGCCTCCGCCGCCGCCCGCAACACCGTGGTCCCTTCGGTCACGCGGATTTTCCGGCCGTCGATGGTCAGCGCGACGGTTTTTGCCGCGCGCCTGACCGGCGTCCCGAAGTCCAGTTCTCGCAGGCTCATGAGGCTCTCTCGAAGGCGGGCGCGGGGACGAAATCCTCGCGGAAATATTTTGTCGCGCTGCGCACCGGCAAAGGCGTGAGGCCGCCGAGCGCGCAGAGCGAGCCGTCGGTCATCAGCGTGCAGAGATCGTCGAGCAAGGCGAGATTGGCCTCGACCCTTTCGCCGGCGACGATCCTGTCCAGCGCCTCGCGGCCGCGCACGGAACCGATGCGGCAGGGCGTGCATTTGCCGCAGGATTCCACCGCGCAGAAATCCATCGCGAAACGCGCCATTTTCGCCATGTCCACGCGGTCGTCGAAAACCACGAGGCCGCCATGGCCGAGCATGGCCCCGGCCTCGGCCATGCTCTCGTAATCGGCGGCGAGCGACAATTGTTCGGCCGGCACATAGGCGCCGAGCGGCCCGCCGACCTGCACCGCGCGCAAGGGCCGCCCCGAGGCCGTTCCGCCGCCGAACTCATTGACCAGAGTATCAAGCGAGACGCCGAAGGCGAGTTCGACCAAACCGCCGCGCGCAATATTTCCGGCGAGCTGGAAGGGCTGGGTGCCATGGGATTTTCCCGCGCCGAAATCGCGGTAAAAGCTGGCGCCCTTGGCCAGCACGATCGGAACCGACGTCAGCGTCAGCACATTATTGATGACGGTCGGCCGGCCGAACAGGCCCTCCAGCGCCGGCAGCGGCGGCTTGGCGCGCACCACGCCGCGCTTGCCCTCCAGGCTTTCCAGCATCGCGGTTTCCTCGCCGCAGACATAGGCGCCGGCGCCGACGCGCACTTCGAGATCGAAGGCGCGGGCAGAGCCTAAAATGTCGCCGCCGAGCCAACCGAGCGCATAGGCGCGCGAAACCGCATCGCGCATCGTGGCGATGGCGTGGGGATATTCGGAGCGGATGTAGATGAAGCCGTGGCGGGCGCCGACCGCCATGCCGGCGATGGTCATGCCCTCGATCAAAAGGAAGGGGTCGCCTTCCATCACCATGCGGTCGGCGAAGGTGCCGCTGTCGCCCTCGTCGGCGTTGCAGCAGATGAATTTTTCCTGTTCCGGCGATTCGAGCACGGTCTTCCATTTGATCCCGGTGGGAAAGCCCGCGCCGCCGCGCCCGCGCAGGCCCGATTGCGTGACTTCGGCGACGATTTCCTCCGGCGACAGTTTAACCGCGCGCACGAGGCCGTCATGGCCGCCATAGGCGCAATATTCCTCGGGCGAGAGCGGGTCGATGACGCCGACGCGCGCAAAAGTCAGCCGCTTCTGGCCGGCGAGATAAGGAATCTCCTCGGTCGGGCCATGGCCAAGCCGATGCGCGCCGCCTTGCAGAAAGTCCGCCTCGAACAGGCCGGGCACGTCGCGCGCCGACGCCGGCCCATAGGCGACGCGCCCCTTGGGCGTCTCGACCTCGACCAGCGGCTCCAGCCACAACAAACCGCGCGAGCCGTTGCGGATGATCTTGACCGCGACGTCGCGGCGCTTCGCCTCTTCGACAATCGCGGCGGCGACCGCGTCGGCGCCGACCGAGAGCGCCGCCGCATCGCAGGGCACATAGACGCGCACGCCGCTCATGCCAGAACCTCGTCGAATTTTTGCGCGTCGAGCCGTCCGTGCAGCGCGCCGTCGATTTCGGCGGAAGGGCCGAGCGCGCAATTGCCTAGGCAATAGACCGCTTCCAGCGTGAAGGCGCCGTCCGCGCCGGTCTCACCCGGATCGAGCTTCAGCCGGCGCTTGATATGGGCGACGAGATCGTCGCAGCCGCGCGCCTGACAGGCTTCGGCGACGCAGACTTTGACGACATGCCGGCCTGGCGGGCGGCTGCGGAAGTCGTGATAGAAACTCAGGACCCCATGCACTTCGGCCTGTGAGAGATTGAGGCTATCGGCAAGCAGGGGGACGTGCGACGGGCTGACGAAGCCGAATTCGTGCTGGATATCGTGCAAGATCGGCAGCAGCGCGCCGCGCAGAGATCTATGCGCGCCGACGATTGCGCGCACACGCCCGGCCTCCCCGATGGGGCTTGTCATGCAGCTTCCTCCCTGTCCCGGTTGGTTCCGGAACCCGCCCGGTTTCCCGGCCTTTACCATTGATGACGCAAGCCGGGGCAGGGATCAAATTCAAAATATCTATGCTGCGATAGCAAAAAGCTATTAAGTTTCCCGGCGCTCAGGTCTTCAATCGCCGATCCCATGCCGCGCCAGCGCCTCGCGCATCAGGGCGGGGATTTTCTCGCCAAGTTTTTCCTGCGCCGCGACCTGGGCCAGCGCCTTGGCCACCGCCGCGGGCGGCGAACGGTCGGCGTAGACGATGCCGACGACATAGGCGAGGTCGGGCATGACCAGCGGCAGGGCGATCAGCGCTTCGCCCGGCGGCAGCAGGGCGAGCAATGGTCCCGGCACGATGCTCGACCACGGACCCTGCCGCGCCATGGTGAAGAGATTGACGATCGAATTGGTCTCCACCTGCGGCGCGACTTCCTTGCCGGCCATGCGAAAAGCCTGATCGACGATATGGCGGTTCTGCATGTCGGGCGTCAGCAGGCAAAGCGGCAGGGCCGCCGCCTCGGTCCAGGTCGCCTCGGTCCGCCCCTCCCATTCCGGCCCGCGCTGGGTGAGCAGGTAATAGCGCTCGGAATAGAGCGGCTGCATGGCGACGCCGGAAAGCGGCTCGTTGTCGAGATAGGTCACGCCGGCGTCGAGGTCGAACCGGTCGAGATCGCGTTCGATGGCCTGCGACGAGGACGAGGTGAGAATGACCCGCACATTGGGATGCCGGCGGGCGAAGGCCGCCACCAGCGGGGCGACCGTCGGCAAGGCGGTGGGAATGGCGGCCAGCCGCAGCCGACCGGTCAGCGCGCCGGCGCGCGGGTCGATCGCCCCGGTCAGGGCCTCGAAATCCGCCGTCGCCCGCCGCGCGAATTCCAGCACCCTTTCGCCCTCCGGCGTCAGGGCGACGAAGCGCTGGCCGCGCTCCACCAGCGGCGCGCCCAGATCCTGCTCCAGCTGGCGGATGGCGTTGGACAGGGTCGGCTGCGAGATGTGGCACTTCTGCGCCGCGCGGCCGAAGTGGCGCTCGCGGGAAAGGGCCAGCAGATAATAGAGTTTTCGCAGCATCGTCTCAACGCGCCGGGAGGGTTGACCCGACTGTCCGCCGATTGGCGCGATAACGCAAGGATCGCCGTTTTGGCCGCGCCGCCTTTGCGCGACGATTTGGTCCGGCGTCTCCTTCTGCTAGGCTGGCGTAAAAACGGGGAGGCGGACGGGCGCGCATGTCGACAGCCATTCTGGTTCTGGGCGGAATAGGGCTTTTCCTGCTCGGCATGACGATCATGACCGACGGCCTCAAGGGTCTCGCGGGATCGTCCCTGCGCACGGTTCTCGGCAAGGCCGCCGCGACGCCGCTCTCCGGCATGTTCTGGGGCGCCGTCGTCACCCTGCTGGTGCAATCGTCGAGCGCCACGACGATGACCACCATCGGTCTCGTCAGCGCGGGGCTTCTCACCTTTCCGCAGGGACTGGGGCTGGTGTTCGGCGCCAATGTCGGCACCACCGGCACCGGCTGGCTGGTGGCGCTGATCGGCGTGCGCGTCTCGCTGTCGTCCTATGCTCTGCCGCTGATTTTCGTCGGCGCGCTCGCGAAGTTGATGGGCGGCGGGCGGATCGCCGCCTTCGGCGCCTCGCTCGCCGGTTTCGCCCTCGTTCTCTATGGCCTGAGCACGCTGCAGGAAGGCATGGGCGGCGTCGCGGCGCAGCTTCGGCCCTCCGACCTGCCCGCCGTGATCGGCGCGCCCGGCGTCGGCTGGCTCTCCGGCTGGTTCGGCCTGATCTCGCTGGTCGTCGCCGGGCTGGTCATGACCACGGTGATGCAATCCTCGACGGCGTCAATCGCCGTCACGCTTTCGGCCTTTTACGCCGGCGCCATTGGACTGGACCAGGGCTGCGCCCTCATTATCGGGCAGAATATCGGCACCGCGACCAGTTCCGCCATGGCGGCGATCGGGGCCAGCGTGACCGCCAAAAGGCTGGCGCTCGCCTATATCCTGTTCAAGATCGTCGCCGCGCTGATCGCGCTGGCCTTGTTTCCGGTCGTTATGCCCTTGATCGTCCGCGCGTCGGGCGCCGTCGACGGCGTGACTTTGCTTGCCGCCTGGCACACCGCCTATAATGTCGTCGGCGTCGCGGCGCTGATGCCGTTCCTCAACCGTTTCACCGGCCTCGTCGAACGCCTGCTGCCCGCCGCCGCTTCGCCGCTGACGCGCGGTCTCGATCCGGCGGCGCTGGGAAATCCGGTGGTGGCCGTCGAGGCGGCGCGGCGCGCCATCGCGCTGGCGATGCGCGCCATTTGCCGGACCATCGACGCGGCGGTTTCGGGCGACGAAAAAGCCGGCGCGGCGGCCTCGCTTATCGAGCCTGTCGGCGGCTTGCGCAGGACGCGCCATTTCCTGTCGGAGATCGGCGGACGTCCCGATTCGGAGAGCGAGGAGTTCCGCCTGACCAGCACTTTGCATGCGCTCGACCATGTCTCCCGGCTCGCCGAAATCGCCGGCGAGGCGCCAGAATTCCAGCCGGCCCAACATGGCCCCGACGAGGCGCGTGCGGCGACGCTTTGCGCGCAGGCCATGCGCTCCGCCGCCGCCGCCGTTGCCGACATTGCGGGGGAAAAAGCGCTCAGCGCCGCGGCGGCGCCGATCGACCGGCTTGAAACGCCCGGCGCGGGTTTGGCGCTCGCCGGACTCGAACAAGACGCCCGAACGCTCGCCCAACTCCGGCGCGCGCATCGCGGCCCGACCCTCGCCAAGGTGGCGACCGGCGAAATCGACGCCGACCAGGCCATGGCGCGGATCGAAACCTTCCGCCATCTCGAAGCTTTGGCGCGCCACGCCTGGCGTGGCGCGGCCCACCTTCTCGGCCATATTGAAATTCCCCCGGTCTGAAAGACCGCGCGACCGTTTTGCCCTATCATAAAGGGTCGCGGGATTCCCGGGGCGCCGCGCGAGCGGAAAAAGGGGCCGATGCTCCCCCTCGACCAAAAAGGAACAGGCGTTGGGTTTTCAACTGGTCAAATGGGCGAAGCGCGGCGTCTTTCTGCTCGCGGCGCTGCTGCTCGGGGTCATCGGGGTCCGGACCTTCGATTCGCAGCGCGGGCCGCCGCTGGCGCCCTGGCATACCCATGCGCCGCACGAACTCAAGGCCGAGGCCCTCGACCGGGCCGACTGGACGGCCTATCTCGCGGCGGAGGATCAGGCCTTCGCCCGGATGCGCGCGGAGGTCACCGAAAAGCTCAGTCCCGACGAGCAGGTTCCATCCAATCGCTATTACGCGGGCAGCCCGGTCTATCCGGGGAGTTTCGCGCGGGACTGGAACCGCTCCTATACCCTGGCGCCGGACGGCGCGCCGGTCGGCGCCGTCGTGCTGCTGCACGGACTGACCGATTCGCCCTATAGTCTGCGCCATATCGCGCGGTCCTATCGCGACCATGGCTACGTCGTCGTCGCGATCCGGCTGCCGGCGCATGGGCTGGTTCCCGCAGCCCTGACCGAGGTGGCGTGGCCGGACTGGATGGCGGCGACCCGTCTTGCGGTGCGCGAAGCGTTGCGGCAGGCCGGCCCTTCCGCGCCGCTGCACATCGTCGGCTTTTCCAATGGCGGGGCGCTGGCGCTGAAATATGCGCTCGACGCCATCGAGGACCCGAAGCTGGCGCGGCCGGACCGTCTCGTGCTGATTTCTCCGATGGTCGGCATCACGAGCTTTGCCCGCTTTGCCGGCATCGCCGGCTGGCCGGCCTTCTTCCCGGCCTTCGCCAAGGCGGCGTGGCTGGGCATCGTGCCGGAATTCAATCCGTTCAAATATAATTCCTTTCCGGTGAATGGCGCACGCCAGTCCTGGCAGGTGACCCAGGCGCTGCAAGACCAGATCGCGCGGCTCGCCGACGAGAAGCGTCTCGACAGCCTCGCGCCGATCTTGACCTTTCAGTCGGTGATCGACTTCACCGTCTCGACCCGCACCATCGTCACCGGGCTTTATGCGCGGCTTCCGGCCAACGGCAGCGAACTCGTGCTGTTCGACCTCAACCGCAGCGCCAAATTCGGACCGATGCTGCGCATCGCCCCCAACATCACGCCGGAACGGCTGCTGCCGCCGCCGCCGCGCCTGTTCGCGACGACGGTGATCGCCAACCTGTCGCCCGACAGCAGCGAGGCCGCCGAACGCACGACGCCCGCCGGCGCCGTCGAGGAGCAATCGCGCGCGCTTGGGCTGGCGTTTCCGACCGGCGTGTTTTCGCTGTCGCATGTCGCGCTGCCGTTTCCGCTCAGCGATTCGCTTTATGGATTGGAGCCCGACCCGACGGAGGATTTCGGCGTCCATCTCGGCGCGCTTTCGCCCCGGGGCGAGCGGGGAACGCTGATCGTCAGTCTCGATTCGCTGTTGCGCATGTCGTCGAATCCTTTCTATCCCTTCATGCTTGAGCGAATCGAACAGACCATGCTGGGGCAGGGTCGCGACAAGCCCGTCAAGGCGACGCCCTGAGGCCAAGGTCGCCCGGCAAAAAAATTTCGGGAGAGAGCAATGGAAAACGGCCTCATCCGCGCGGCGGCGGCGGCGCTCCTCGCCGCGATCGCCATAGCCGCGCTTTATTTCGCTTCGGCGGTGTTCGTGCCCGTCGCTTTTTCGCTGTTCGCCATGGCGATTGTCTGGCCCTTTCAGAAGGCGTTGGAGAAGCTGTTGCCGAAGGGGCTGGCGCTGGTCGCCACCGTGGGGGTGACGCTGGTGGTCATCGTCACCCTGTCGTCGGTGGTCGCCTGGGGCGGCGGCCATATCGCGCAATGGGTCACGGCAAATTTCGACCGGTTGCAGACGCTTTACGCGTCCTCGGCGCTATGGCTGGAGCAGCATGACATTTTCATCGCCTCCATCGTCGCGGAACGGTTCAATGTGGTCTGGCTGCTGCGCCTGTTCCAGCAGATCGCCTTGCGGCTCAACGGCTTGATCGGCTTTTCGCTGCTGATCCTGATTTTTTTGGCGATGGGGCTGCTCGAAGGCGGCGCCTTCGCCAAAAATTTGCAAGCCATCGGCGAGGGTCCCGACGGAAACGGACCGAATGGCCAAAGGCTGATCGCCGCCGGCGTCAAGACGGCGAAGAAAATCCGCCGCTTCATGCTGGTCCGCACCCTCGCCAGCCTTCTGACAGGAATCATTGTCTGGCTGTTCGCCCTGACTGTGGGCCTCGAACTGGCCACCGCCTGGGGCGTCATGACTTTCGCGCTCAATTATATTCCCTTCCTCGGGCCGCTGATCGCCACCGCGCTGCCGACCCTGTTCGCCTTCGCGCAAACCGGATCGTGGGAGATGGCGGCGCTCGTGATGGCGGCGCTGACCGTCGTGCAATTCCTGATCGGCAGCTATCTGGAGCCGCTGTTCACCGCCAAGACCCTGACGATCTCGCCGTTTTTCGTGGTGTTCTCGGTGTTTTTCTGGAGTTTCCTGTGGGGCCTGCCCGGAACCCTGATCGGCGTGCCGATCGCCATCGCCGGGCTGACGATTTGCGCCGAATTTCCCGCAAGCCGCTGGATCGCCACCTTGTTGTCGGGACAGGCGCCTGACGACGGGGCGAAAGGGCCGCCAGCGTGAGCAGGTCCCGCGGCGGGCGGTTTCGCGCCTTTGTCACGTAGCCCTGCCAAGGCTGGACCCTCGTCCACAACGTCCGGATTTTCGCATCGCAGCAAAAAACAGGTGCCGCCGCGCCCAAGGCGACTTATGATGGCGCTTCCTTGAGCAGACCCCGCATCGATTTCCCAAAGGCCGAATAAACATGGAACAAGCCGCCAAGACCTTCTCGCGCGACAAAATCCTGGTCGATCTTGCCTTGCAGGGGGGCGGTTCGCACGGGGCCTTCACCTGGGGCGTGCTCGACCGGTTTCTCGAAGAGCCGTGGTTCGAGATCGACGGCGTGTCCGGCACTTCGGCGGGCGCGATGAACACGGCGGTTCTCGCCGCCGGCTTCGCCAAGGGCGGGGCGCCGGGCGCGCGCGTCGCTTTGGAGGATTTCTGGCGCGGCGTCTCCGACGCGGCGCGGTTCAGCCCGTTGCAGCGCGGGCCGCTCGATATTCTGCTCGGCCGCTGGACGATGGATAATTCGCCCGGCTATATCATGGCCGACCTGATGTCGCGGGTGGTCTCGCCCTATACTTTGAGCCTGCCCGGCGGCAATCCGCTGCTCGACATTCTCGCCAAGTTCATCGATTTCGATCTGATCCCCCAGTCGCCGATCCAGGTTTTCATCACCGCCACCAATGTCCATACCGGCCGGGGCCGGGTGTTTCGCAACGACGCCATCACGCCCGAAGTCCTGCTCGCCTCGGCCTGCCTGCCGAGCATGTTCCAGGCCGTCGAAATCGATGGCGACCATTATTGGGACGGCGGCTATTCCGGCAATCCGACGCTGACGCCGCTGGTGCGCTACTGCAAGGCCGACGACATGATCCTGATCCCGATCAACCCGATCGAGCGCGCCGAAGTGCCGCGCACCTCGTCGGAAATCATGAACCGGCTCAACGAGATTTCGTTCAACGCCGTCGCGCTCAAGGAATTGCGCATGATCGCCATGCTGCGCAAGGTGGTGGACGCCGGCGACAGCGAAGGCGCCGAATGGGCCAGATTGCGCCTCCATCGCGTCGGCAACGATGTCATGAACACGCTCGGCGCCTCGTCCAAGATGATCACCGAATGGGCGTTTTTGACCATGCTGCGCGACGAGGGCCGCAAATCCGCGCAAGCCT
>NZ_CAIUXT010000060.1 GCF_903903185.1 uncultured Rhodoblastus sp. | reverse complement strand
GGGCGATCTTCTGGAAGAACTGCCAGGACTCGAAGGCCACCGACAGGATGATCCCGAGCGTCGTCAGGATCTCAATCGAGGAGAAAAGGATCAGCACCCCGAGAACGATCGACTCGACCCGGTTGCGGGCGCGCATCTTGGGCCGGGTCTGGCAGTACGGCGCCTTCGTCGATCTCGGCGGCATCGACGGCTTGTTGCATGTCACCGACATCGCGTGGCGGCGCGTCAACCACCCGAGCGAAGTGCTCAACATCGGCCAGACGGTGAAAGTGAAGATCATCAAGATCAATCACGAAACCCACCGCATCTCGCTCGGCATGAAGCAATTGCTCGAAGACCCGTGGCAGGGCATCGAGGCCAAGTACCCGATCGAGGCGCGTTTCCATGGCCGCGTGACCAATATCACCGACTATGGCGCCTTCGTCGAGCTGGAGCCGGGCATCGAAGGCCTGATCCATGTGTCGGAAATGTCGTGGACCAAGAAGAACGTCCATCCCGGCAAGATCGTCTCGACCTCGCAGGAAGTCGATGTGCAGGTGCTCGAAGTCGATTCGGTCAAGCGCCGCATTTCGCTCGGCCTCAAGCAGACCCTGCAAAATCCGTGGGAAGCCTTCGCCGAAAAGCATCCGGTGGGCTCCGACGTCGAAGGCGAGGTCAAGAACAAGACCGAATTCGGTCTGTTCATCGGCCTCGACGGCGATGTGGACGGCATGGTCCATCTGTCCGACCTCGACTGGAACCGTCCCGGCGAACAGGCCATCGAGGATCACAAGAAGGGCGACATCCTCAAGGCGCGCGTGCTCGACGTCGATGTGGACAAGGAGCGCATTTCGCTCGGCGTCAAGCAGCTTGGCGGCGACCCCTTCGTCTCGGCCGGGGCCCCGGCGGGCGAAGAGGGCGAAATCCGCAAGGGCGCCATCGTCACCTGCGAAATCCTCGAAGTGAAGGAAGGCGGTCTCGAAGTGAAGATCGTCGGCTCCGATCTTCAGGCCTTCATCAAGCGCAATGAACTGGCGCGCGACCGCAACGACCAGCGCCCCGACCGTTTCGCCGTTGGCGAAAAGGTCGACGCCCGCGTCACTTTGTTCGACCGCAAGGCGCGCAAGGTGGCCGTGTCGATCAAGGCGCTCGAAGTGGCCGAGGAAAAGGAAGCCATCGCGCAATATGGCTCCGCCGATTCCGGCGCCTCGCTCGGCGACATTCTCGGCGCCGCGCTGAAAGCCCGCGACACGAAGTAAATTCGGTCTCGTTTTTCAACAATAGCCAACCCCGCGTGAAAATCTTCGCGCGGGGTTTTCTCGTCCGCGGATGAAACATGACCTATGCCGTCGGCGTCGATTTCGGCACCACCAACAGCGTCATCGCCTTCGCCGATGCGCGCGGGCAGGTGCGCAGCGTCTCCTGGCCCACGGCCCAGGGCCCGACCCAGACCTTTCGCACCGCGCTGATGTTCTGGAAACAGGGGCGGGCGCTCGGACATGTCGCCGGGCCGCAGGCGCTGGAGCGCGCCGTGGCGGCCGAAGAAGGCGAAAGATTCATCCAGTCGTTCAAGTCGCATCTGGCCAGCCCGGTTTTCTCCGAGGCGCGGCTGTTTGGCCAGAAAGTCACGATCGAGGACATGACGGCGATTTTCCTGCGCCATTTGTTCGAGGCGCAGGGCGGTACGGAAATCGCCCATCAAGCCCATTTATGCGCGGGGCGTCCGGTGGTGTTCGCCGGGGCGCGGCCCGACGAGGAACTGGCCCTGCGCCGCCTGTCCGACGCCTATCGTGCGGCGGGACTGGCGCGGGCGGATTTCGCCTTCGAGCCGCTCGGCGCCGCCTATTGGCATGCGCGCGACCTGCAAGCGGACGAAACCGTGCTCGTCGCCGATTTCGGCGGCGGCACCAGCGATTTCGCCTTGTTGCGCTTTTCGCCCTCGCCGCAGGGGCTCGACGCCGAAGCCCTGGCGCATGGCGGCTGCGGCGTCGCCGGCGATCAATTCGACTACCGGTTGATCGATCATGTGATTTCGCCGCGCCTCGGCAAGGGCGCGGACTATCGCTCGCTGGAGAAAATCCTGCCCTTGCCGGCATTTTTTCATGCCGCCTTCGCCCAGTGGCATCAGATTTCCTGGCTCAAATCGGCGAAGACGCTGAGCGATCTGCGCCGTTTCGCCGAGTGCAGCGACCGGGGAGACGAACTCGAGGCGCTTGCCGAATTGATCGAAATGGATCTGGGTTTCGAGCTGTACCAGACGGTCGGCGCGGTCAAGGAGGCCTTGTCGAGCGCGCCGGCGGCCCGCTTGCGGTTTTGTCGCGGCGGCGTGGCGATCGACGCGATGGTGACGCGAAGCGATTTCGAAAGCTGGATCGCGCCCGATCTCGCCCGCATCGAGGGCGCCATGGACGAGACTCTTTTGCGCGCGAAAATCGGGCCCGACAAGATCGACGCCGTGTTCATGACCGGGGGAACCTCCCATACCCCGGCCCTGCGCAAGATTTTCGAACAAAGGTTCGGCGCCGGCAAATTGCATTTCGACAATCCGTTCCAGTCGGTCGCCGCCGGACTTGCGTTGCTGGCGGCCGACCGCCGTCGTCGCGCCGAAAATTTCTCGCCCGACAAAAGAATTTCTCGGGATCATTGAGCTTTGGAGCGTAAGCGCCTAAATTCATGACGAATTCGGGAGATTTTGGGAATGACGCCAAACACGCCTGTTGAAACCATTCTCGACCGGCGGCAATTGCGCCGCAAACTCACCTTCTGGCGTCTCGCGGCGCTGGGCGTGGGCGTCGTCGCGCTGATCGCGCTGGCGGGGCGCTTCGGCGGCGAGTCGTCGCATCTGACGCCGCATATCGCGCGGATCGAGATCAAGGGCCTGATCGCCGGCGACCGCGATACGCTGAAACTGATCGACGACGCCGCCAAGTCGAAGGCCAGCGCCCTGATTGTCGAAATATCGAGCCCCGGCGGCACGGTCACCGGCTCGGAACATATTTTCGACGCCTTGCGGCGGGCCTCCGAGAAAAAGCCGGTGGTCGCCGTCGTCGATTCGATGGCGGCCTCCGGCGGCTATATTGTCGCCATGGGCGCGGACCGCATTTTCGCCGACGCCAATTCGCTGGTCGGCTCGATCGGCGTGTTGTTCCAGTTCCCCAATGTGACGAAACTGCTCGACAACGTCGGGGTCAAGGTCGAGACGATCAAATCCTCGCCGCTAAAGGCCTCGCCCAACGGTTTCGAGCCGACTTCGGAAGCCGCGCGCGCCGCCATCGATTCGCTCGTCGTCGATTCTTACAGCTGGTTCAAGGGTGTGGTGAAGGAGCGCCGGCAGATGAGCGACGCCGAACTCGCCGTGGTCTCCGATGGCCGCGTCTTCACCGCCCGGCAGGGTCTGCCGCTCAAGCTGGTGGACGCCTTCGGCGGCGAACGCGAGGCCGTCGCCTGGCTGGAAGAGACGCGCGGAATCCCGAAGGACCTGCCGGTCAGGAAATGGGAAAAACCGGGCCCGGTGAATAATCTGGGCCTGTTCAGCCTCGCCGGCGAGGCCGCCGCCGCCCTCGGCTACCCGGGCGTCGCGGATGTGGTTTTCCGCAGTGAGAGGGTCAGGAGCGCATCTGCGCTTGACGGGCTTTTGGCGATTTGGCAGGCTGAAGCCCATAATTAGCGGGCCGCACAGGAAGCCGATAAACTGAACTTACGTAATTAGGAAAACGCCGGTGATTAAATCCGAACTGGTCCAACGTATTGCCGATCGCAATCCCCATCTTTATCTTCGCGATGTCGAGAATATCGTCAACGCGATCCTGGATGAAGTGACCGACGCGCTGTCGCGCGGCGACCGGGTCGAATTGCGCGGATTCGGCGCTTTTTCGGTCAAGAAGCGCGATGCGCGCCTCGGGCGCAACCCGCGCACCGGCGATCACGTCGAAGTCGGCGAGAAATTCGTGCCTTTTTTCAAGACGGGCAAGGAATTACGCGAGAGGCTGAACGACACCGACAAGGAGTGAGGGCGCGTGTTTCGCGCCCGGACGACCGGCCGGGAGCGCCGGCGGCGCGGCCATGGCGTTTTGCCGCAGGTTTTATGTCTTTCCGGACAGGCGATTGGCGGGTAAAATCGTGTGCGAGGGGGCGTCGCTTCGATTCTGCTGGCGTCCATCGGATCATTTGGATTCACGGGATCGAACATGCGCAGTTTTCTCAAATATCTCCTGCTTGCGCCCATCGTCTTGATTTTCCTGTCCTTCGACATGGCCAACCGGCAGAATGTCGTCATCTCCTTCGATCCGTTCAACAGCGCCGACGCGGCGGCCTTGCCGCAGGTTTCCGTCCCGCTGTTCATCGTGCTGATGGGCTCGACCATGCTCGGGGTGCTGCTCGGCGGGATCGCGACCTGGCTTGGCCAGAGCCGTTTCCGCAAGGCGGCGGGCGAGGCCAAGGCCCGGATCGAGGCTCTGCGCCGGGAAAATGAATCGCTGCGCGGCCAGATCAGGGCGAAAACGCCGGGCACGGCGCTCGCCGCCCCGGCGGTGCCCACGCGCAACGCCGCCTGAAAAAACCGTCTGAAAAATTAATGTCCGTGCTGGTCAAAATCTGCGGCCTCAACGCGCCCGAGCCGCTCGAAGCCGCATTGGCCGGCGGCGCCGACATGGTCGGATTCGTGTTTTTTGCAAAGAGCCCACGCCATGTCGATCTGACGCTGGCGCAGGGATTATCCGCCCTCGTCGGCGGGCGAGCGCAAAAGGTCGCTCTGGTCGTCGACGCCGACGACGCGCAAATCGCCGCCATTATCGAGGCGCTGGCGCCGGACTGGTTGCAACTGCATGGCGACGAACCGCCGGAGCGGGTCGCCGCGCTGCGCCGTCTCCGCCTGCCGATCCTCAAGGCCATCGGCGTCGCGGAAAAGGCCGATCTTTTCCGCGCCGCCGCCTATGAAGGCGTCGCCGACCGCCTGCTGTTCGACGCCAAACCGCCCAAGGACGCGGCCTTGCCGGGCGGCAACGGCCTGACCTTCGACTGGACCCTGATCCGCGATTTCTCCGCCCGGCTCGCACGGAAAAACTGGCTGCTGTCGGGCGGGCTCGACGCGGGCAATGTCGGCGACGCTCTCCGGCTGACCGGCGCGCCGGGCGTCGATGTGTCCTCGGGCGTGGAAAACGCGCCGGGCGAGAAAAGCGTCGAAAAGATTCTCGCCTTCATCGCCGCGGCCCGCGCTGCGGCCGATCAGGCGGCAGCGCTTGGCCTTGCGGGCGGAAGCGTTTAAGACAGCAGGCTCAATGGCGCTTTCTTAACAAGACGAGGCAAGTCCTTTGGACGCGATGGCGCGTTTAACCAGCTGGATGGACGGCCCGGCCTTGCCGGTGGAAGCGGCCAGACCCTTCAAGAGCGGAAACATGACCCTTCAGACGCCAATTCTCCAGCCGAATTCCCTGCGCCAGGGACCCGACGCCCATGGCCATTTCGGCATATTCGGCGGGCGTTTCGTCGCCGAAACCCTGATGCCGCTGATCCTGTCGCTCGAAAAAGCCTATGAGGAAGCCCGCGCCGATCCGGCCTATCACGCCGAATTGCAAAATCTCCTGACCCATTATGTCGGGCGCCCGAGCCCGCTCTATTTCGCCGAGCGGATGACGCAACATCTCGGCGGCGCCAAAATCTATTTCAAGCGCGAAGAGCTCAATCACACCGGCGCGCACAAGATCAACAATGTGCTCGGCCAGATCCTGCTGGCGCGGCGCATGGGCAAGAAGCGCATCATCGCCGAGACGGGCGCCGGACAGCATGGCGTCGCCACCGCCACCGCCTGCGCGCGCTTTGGCCTCGAATGCATCGTCTACATGGGCGCGGTCGATGTCGAGCGGCAGAAACCCAACGTCTTCCGCATGAACATGCTTGGCGCCAAGGTGGTTCCGGTGCAGTCGGGCGCGCGCACCCTCAAGGATGCAATGAACGAGGCGCTGCGCGACTGGGTCACCAATGTCGAGGACACGTTCTATTGTATCGGCACGGCGGCGGGTCCCCATCCCTATCCGGCCATGGTGCGCGATTTCCAGTGCGTCATCGGCGAGGAAACGCGCGCGCAGATGTTTGCCGCCGAAGGCCGCCTGCCGGACTCGGCTTTCGCCTGTATCGGCGGCGGCTCCAACGCCATCGGCCTGTTTCATCCTTTCCTCGACGACCGCTCCGTCGAACTTTATGGCGTCGAGGCCGCCGGCCACGGCTTGAACGTCGAAAACGGCCATGCCGCCTCGCTGGCGGGCGGGCGTCCGGGCGTGCTGCATGGCAATCGCACCTATCTGCTGATGGACCCCGAGGGCCAGATTCTCGAAGGCCATTCGATTTCGGCGGGCCTTGATTATCCCGGCATCGGTCCGGAACACGCCTGGCTCAAGGAAACCGGCCGCGTCACCTATCTGTCGGCCACCGACGAGGAGGCGCTCGCCGCCTTCCATCTCTGCGCGCAATTGGAGGGCATCATCCCGGCGCTGGAGCCGGCGCATGCGCTGGCGCGGATCATCGACATTGCGCCGACCAAGCCGAAGGACCATCTGATGGTGCTCGGCCTGTCCGGGCGCGGCGACAAGGATCTCGCCACCGTCGCCGGGTCGCTCGGAGGCATGGAATGAGCCGGATCGACCGACGCTTCGCGCAATTGCGCGACAAGAGGCGCGCCGCGCTGGTCACTTTCGTGATGGCCGGCGATCCGGACCCGGCGACCTCGCGGGCCCTGCTGAAGGCGCTGCCCCAAGCCGGGGCCGACCTGATCGAGATCGGGATGCCCTTCACCGATCCGATGGCCGACGGCCCGGCGATTCAGGCCGCCGGCTTGCGGGCCTTGCGCGCCGGGATGACGCTGCATGGCGTGCTGCATCTGGTCGCGCAATTCCGCGAGAGCGACGCGCATACGCCGATCGTGCTGATGGGCTATTACAACCCGATCTATGTCTATGGCGTCGAAAAATTCCTCGTCGACGCCAAGGCCGCAGGCGCGGATGGCCTGATCGTCGTCGATCTGCCGCCCGAAGAGGATGCCGAACTCTGCCTGCCGGCGCTGCGGGCGGGGCTCAGCTTCATCCGTCTGGCGACGCCGACGACCGACGAGGCGCGGCTGCCGGCGGTGCTCGCGAATACCTCCGGCTTTGTCTATTATGTCTCGATCGCCGGGATCACCGGCGCGGGCCGTCCGGATTATTCGCGCGTCGCGGAAGCCGTGGCGCGGATCAAGGCGCATACGCCCTTGCCGGTGGCCGTCGGCTTCGGCGTCAAGGACGCGAGCGCGGCGGCGATCATCGCCGCACATGCCGATGGCGTCGTCGTTGGCTCGGCGCTGATCGACGCGCTCGCCGGAACGCTCGACGGCGAGGGGCGCGGCGGCGAAGCGGCGGTCAAGGCGGTCAGCGCGCTGGTGCGCGAACTGGCCTCGGGCGTCGCCGGCGCGGCCAAAAACAGCGCGACGGGTGAAAAGGTGAGCGCATGAACTGGATTTCCAATGTCGTCCCGCCGAAAATCCGCTCCTTTCTGAAGCGCGAAACCCCGGAAAACCTCTGGGTCAAATGCCCCGACAGCGGCGAGTTGGTGTTCCACAAGGATCTGGAGGCCAATCTCTACGTCGTGCCGAATTCCGGCTATCACATGCGGATTCCGGCGCTGGCGCGGCTCGATGCGCTGTTCGACGACGGCGCCTACGAGAGCCTGCCGACTCCGGAAGTTCCCGCCGATCCGCTCAAATTCCGCGACGTCAAACGCTATAGCGACCGCCTGAAGGATTATCGCGCCCGAACCGGGGCCGCCGATTCGATCCGGCTGGCGGCGGGGGCGCTGCAAGGGATCGAGGTCACGGTCGCGGTGCAGGATTTCGACTTTCTCGGCGGCTCGCTCGGCATGGCGGCGGGCGAGGCCATCGTCGCCGGCATTTTCCGCGCCATCGATCACAAGACGCCCTTCATCATCTTCACCGCGTCGGGCGGCGCGCGCATGCAGGAAGGCATGTTCTCGCTGATGCAGATGCCGCGCACGACCGTGGCGATTCAGCTGCTCAAGGCGGCGAAACTGCCCTATATCGTCGTCCTCACCAATCCGACCACCGGCGGCGTCACTGCCTCCTACGCCATGCTCGGAGATATTCATATCGCCGAACCCGGCGCGGTGATCGGCTTCGCCGGCGCGCGGGTGATCGAACAGACCATCCGCGAACGCCTGCCGGAAGGGTTCCAGCGCGCGGAATATCTGCGCGAGCACGGCATGATCGATATTGTCGTTCCCCGCCCGCAGATGCGCGAAACGCTCGGTCGCATCTGCCGGCTGCTGACCAAGGCGCCGGCGCTGGCGGCGGCGTGACAGAACCATGATGGTCACGCGGCCGCATGACGCGATTCTCGCGCGATTGCTCGATCTTCATCCCAAGAAGATCGATCTGTCGCTGGGGCGAATCCAGCGGCTGTTGACCGCGCTCGGCGCGCCGCAGAATCGCCTGCCGCCGGTGATCCATGTCGCCGGCACCAATGGCAAGGGTTCGACCATCTCCTTCCTGCGGGCGATTCTCGAAGCGGCGGGATTGGGCGTCCATGTCTATACCTCGCCGCATCTGGTGCATTTTCGCGAACGCATCCGGCTCGCCGCGCCCGGCGGCGGCAGGTTGGTCGCCGATGACGTCCTGTCCGCCGCGCTCGACGAGACCGAGCGCGCGAATGGCGGCGCGCCGATCACCTTTTTCGAGGCGACGACCGCGACGGCGCTGAAGCTTTTCGCCGATCATCCCGCCGATGTGTTGCTGCTCGAAGTCGGCATGGGCGGGAGATTCGACGCCACCAATGTCGTCGACGATCCCGTCAGCGTCATCGTCACGCCGGTGTCGATGGACCACGTTGAGTTTCTGGGCGACACGGTGGAGAAAATCGCTTTTGAAAAGGCCGGCGTCATCAAGCGCGGCGTTCCCGTCATTCTCGCCGCGCAGGGCGAGGCGGCGCTGGCCGTGCTGGAGCGCGAGGCTGACCGCCTGCGCGCGCCCTTGTCGATTCAGGGCCAGGATTTCCTGTGCCGCGCCGAGCGCGGCCGCATGGTTTACGAGGACGCGCAGGGCCTGCTCGACCTGCCTCTGCCGCGCCTGCCGGGCCGCCATCAGCTGATCAACGCCGGCGCGGCGATCGCGGCGGTGCGCAAGGTCTTTCCCGATCTGCCTTTGGCGGCGTTCGAGACCGGCGTTTTCCGCGCGGCGTGGCCGGGGCGGCTGCAAAACCTGAGCCGTGGACGCTTGGCCGCGCTGGCGCCTGCGGGCGCCGAACTCTGGCTCGACGGCGGCCATAACGAGGCCGGCGGACGCGTCCTCGCCGAGGCCATGGCCGATTTCGAGGAGAGGGCGCCGCGGCCGCTGGCGCTGATTTACGGGTCCTTGCAGACCAAGGATTCGCAGGCCTTCCTGCGCCATTTCAGCGGGTTGGCGGGAAAAGTCCTGACCGTGCCGGTCGGCGGCGAACAGGTCGGCCGCAAGCCCGAAGACATCGCCCTCCTCGCCCGCTCGCTGGGTTTTTCGGCGCGCGCCTGTCCAAGCGTCGAGTCGGCCTTGCGCGATCTCGCGGCAAAAGACTGGCCCGAGCCGCCGCGCATCCTGATCGCCGGCTCGCTCTATCTCGCCGGCGAGGTTCTGGCCGCCGATGGCGTGTCGCCGGACTAGCGCATAGTCCCGAAAATCGCCAGCGCCGCCGCCATCAGGACGCCGTGGAGGTTAGCCGCGACAATGGTCATCGCCAGCGCCGGAGCGAGCGCCCTTGGCTGGTCGGCTGACCCCCACAGGACGCGCGTCGCCTTCAGCGTCGCCGGCGCGGCGAGCAGCGAGACCAGCGTCGCCGCCGGCAGCCGCCCGGCCAAAATCATGGCGAGCGGCCAGACATAGGCGAGCGTCCCGATGGCCGCGTAGCCCCAGCGGGCCTTCGCCGCCCCCAGCCGCACGACAAGGGTCCGCTTGCCGCATTGAGCGTCGGCGCGCAGATCCGGAAACTGGTTGATATAGAGAACATTGGCGACGAGCAGGGCGAAGCCCAGGCCGGCGGCGACGGGCAGGAAGGCGAAGTGGCCGCGCTCGACGAAGTCGGCGCCGACGACGACCAGCGTCCAGGCGGCGACGATGCCGAATTCGCCGAGACCGCGCGCCTGTAGCTTGAACGGCGGCGCGGAATAGGCCCAGGCCGCGCCCAGTCCCGCCGCGCCGATCGCAAGGAGTCCCGGCGCGCTATGGGCCGCAAGCCAAAATCCGGGCGGGATCACGGCGAGGATCAGGGCGTAACCGAACCGTTTCACCTCCTGCGGCGTCAGCACCCCGTTCTGGATGAACCGGCTGCCGCCGGTGAACGGGAACAGGCGCTCGCGGTTGGCCGCGTCGCAGCCGGAGACGTCGTCATAATAGTCGTTGATGACATTGGCCCCGGCATGGGCGACGAGCGCGAACAGCAGGGTAAGCGCCGCCGCCGCCGCCGAGAAGGGCGCGCCGTCGGCATGGGCGCTGGCGAAGCCGATCAGGACCCCGACCGCCGTCACCGACAGGAACGCCGGCCGGGTCGCCATCACATAACGCAGGACGGGATTGGCGAGGGCGGCCGGCGTGGGTTCGCCCGGCAGCGGGATATGTGTTGGAATGGACATGGACGAACCGATGGGCGGGAAAGCTTTTAATACCTAGCATAGACGCCCGACCGGGGCGCCGTCGAGTTGCGTCAGGGCGCGACCGCCCCGGATTGAGGCCTCCGGGTCGCCATCCCTCTCCCGGCGGCGACGAAAATCGGCTATGGGTTCAGCCTGCCGGCGCGCGCGCGGCCAAGCGGGATGTAAAACCCATGCAGACGATTGCTTTGAACGAGGACGCCGACCCGGCCGCTCCGCGCAAAACCGGCGAAATAATCGTCCGGCCTTCCACCGAAGCCGATGCGCCGGCCATGCTCGCCATCTATACGCGCTCGGTGCAGCGGGGCCAGAACGGCCTGACGTTCGAGGCGCTGCACGCCGACGATATCAAGCGCCGCCGCAAGAACATGCAGAAACACCGGCTGCCGCATCTGGTCGCCGACCTCGACGGAACCGTCGTCGGCTACGCCTATGCCGTGCCGTTTCGCAAGCGCCCCGCCTATCGCTATTGCGTCAAACACTCGATCTATGTCCATCAGGACCATTTGCGCGCCGGCGTCGGGCGCAAATTATTGCCGGCGCTGATCGAGGCCTGCGCCGCCGAAGGCTATCGGCAGATGATCGCCTATGTCGACGCCGCCAATGGCCCGTCGCTCAAACTGCACGAGGCCTGCGGCTTCCGCCGCGTCGCCTGTCTGGAGGGAATCGGCTTCAAATTCGGCCGCTGGTACGACAGCGTCATGCTGCAACGCGCGCTTGGACCGGGCAGCAGTACGCCGCCGCCGGGCTTTGCCGCCTCACCGCTCGGGATCGGCGACGTAAGTATAGAATCGGATTGAGCCGTCGGCGTCGATCTCGCGGTAGACGCCCTGGATTTCCGCCTCGAAGCCGGGAAACAGATTGGCGCCGCGCTCGAAGGTCTTGAGATAGTCGAGCATGGGTCTGGCGCGCTCGTCGATCAGCTCTCCCGGCGCCAGCGTCGCAATCCCCGGCGGATAGACCACGAACAAGGTGGTCGCGATCTTGCCCTCGATCTGGTCGATGGGCAGGTAATGGACTTCGTTGCGCGTCAGCTTCTGGACCGCCTCCTGCGGCGTCATCGCTGTGTGCGGCAGATGATCGGGCCGGAACTGCTGGCGTTGCAAGGTGCTGGTCCCGGCCTGCCGATAAAAGTCGTGCATGGCCGCGCAGAGGTCGCGCAACCGCAAGCCCGAATAGATTTTGGGCCGGCGCGCGACGAATTCCGGAATCACTTCTTCGAGCGGCGCGTTGCGGTCGAAATAGGTCTTGAAGGCGACCAAAGCCGAAATCAGCGAACCGGCCTTGCTCGATTCGACGCCCGGCGTCAGCAAAAACAACAGCGAATTGAGGTCGTTCTTCTCGGCGACAATGCGGTTTTCGCGCAAATATTGCGCGACCACCGGCGCCGGCACGCCAAAATCGGCATAGCCGCCGGTGGCGCGGTCGAAACCCGGCGTCAGCAGCGTCAGCTTGCAGGGGTCTGTCAGCGCATAGTCAGGGGCGATATGCCGAAAACCGTGCCACGCCGCGCCGGGCTCGAAGGTCCAGTAGGCGGCGTTCGAGGCGAGATCGTCGGTCGGGACATTTTCCCAGACGATCTTGCCGCGCGGCGTCTCGACCACGTCGGCGACGAAGGGATCGAAGAACCAGGCCTGTTCCGGCTCGCGCGCCTTGTCCTTGAATTCGCGCGCCAGCGCCCGGATTTTCTTGCGCAGCTCGATGCCAAGCCGGATGGTGTCGTCCCACAAAACCTCGCCGGACTTGCCTTTCATCATCTGCGCGCCGACATCGAGCGAGGCGAACAAGGGATAGAACGGCGAGGTCGAGGCGTGCACGAGAAAGGTCTCGTTGAAGCGGCGATGCTCGATGCGCCTCGCCTGTCCCTCGATATGCCGGTCCTTGACGTGAATCTGCGACGCCTGGGAAAAGCTCGCCAATTGCTTGTGGGTCG
>NZ_CAIUXT010000059.1 GCF_903903185.1 uncultured Rhodoblastus sp. | reverse complement strand
CTGGTGCAAAGGCACGGCGACCGCAACGTCTGGCTCACCGCGCCGCCGATTCCGCTGACCACGCCGGAAATGGACGCGGTTTACGACCTGCCTTACGCACGGGCGGCGCATCCTTCCTACGGCAAAGATAAAATCCCGGCCTGGGAAATGATCCGCCATTTGGTGACGATCATGCGCGGCTGTTTTGGCGGCTGCTCCTTCTGCTCGATCACCGAACACGAAGGCCGCATCATCCAGAGCCGTTCGCAGCAATCGATCTTGAAGGAAATCGAGACCATCCGAGACAAGACGGAAGGGTTCACCGGCATTATTTCCGACATTGGCGGGCCGACCGCCAATATGTACCGCATGGCCTGCAAGGACCGCGAGACCGAGGCCGTTTGCCGGCGGCTGTCCTGCGTCTATCCCGACATCTGCAAGAATCTCGACACCAGCCACGAAGCCCTGATCCAGCTTTACCGGAAGGCGCGCGAGATCCCCGGCGTCAAGAAAGTCATGGTGGCCTCGGGCGTGCGCTACGATCTGGCGGTAAAGAGCCCTGCCTATATCCGCGAACTCGTCGCCCATCACGTCGGCGGCTATCTGAAGATCGCGCCCGAACATACCGAAGCCGGACCCTTGTCGAAAATGATGAAGCCGGGCATAGGCGCCTATGAGAAATTCAAGCAATTATTCGATGCGGCGGCGCGCGAGTCGAAGAAGGAATATTTCCTCATTCCTTATTTCATCGCCGCTCATCCGGGGACGACGGACGAGGACATGATGCAGCTGGCGCTCTGGCTCAAGCGCAACAAGTATCGCGCCGACCAGGTGCAAACCTTTTTGCCCTCGCCGATGGCGCTCGCCACGGCGATGTATCATTCGGGCTTCAATCCGCTGAAACCGGTGCGCCATGGCGCCTCGGAAAGGGTTGATGCCATCAAGGGCCTGCGCCAGCGCCGCCTGCACAAGGCTTTTCTGCGCTATCACGACGCGGAAAACTGGCCGCTGTTGCGCGAGGCTCTGAAAAGCATGGGCCGCGCCGACCTGATCGGGCCGGGCAAGCACCAGCTCGTGCCGAACTGGCAGCCGGCGGGAAGCGGCGGCAAGGGCGAGGGCCTGCGCCTTCGCCAGGGGCAAGGAAACGACAAGGCGCGAAAATTCCTGACCAAGGGCGTGATCGGGAAATGATTTGGCGCCCTTGCCGTCCCGCAAGCGCGAACAGGCGCCGGCGCGCTTGACGGTTCGGTCCCCGCTACCTACGTTCGCCTCACCTTCTTTCCCATCGACAGGGATTGTTTTTCCCTCACCTGCGAGGTTTTCATGTCCACGGTCAAAGTCACCGACGCGAGCTTCGAGGCCGATGTTCTGCAATCCGCCGAACCGGTCGTCGTCGACTTCTGGGCCGAATGGTGCGGCCCCTGCAAGATGATCGGCCCCTCGCTTGAGGAACTGGCCGGCGAATATGCGGGCAAGGTCAAGATCGTCAAGCTCAATGTCGATGAAAATCCTGCCGTCGCCGGCAAGCTCGGCATCCGCTCGATTCCGACCCTGTTGCTGTTCAAGGACGGCAAGGTGGCCTCGCAAAAAGTCGGCGCCGCGCCCAAGGGCGAATTGGCCAAATGGATCAACGCCGCGATCTGACACGCCGCATCGCTTTCTACGCGCACAGCAGCCGCCGCGATCACGGCGGCTGTTTTGTGTCGCCGGCCGCCGTTCACGCCCGCTTGACGACAAAACCGCCGCCGGCCTGGCAGGTCGGCATCAATTCGATTCGGTCGATATTGACATGCGGCGGCAGCGACACCAGCCAGGCGGCGGTCTCGGCGATGTCTTCCGGCGTCAGCGACTGGGTGCCGGCATAGACCGTGGCCGCCTTGGCCTCGTCGCCGCCGAAACGCACCTGTGAAAACTCCGAACCCGTGACCATGCCCGGCTCGATATTGGTCACGCGCACATTGAGTCCGGCGAGATCGGAGCGCAGATTGAGCGAGAATTGCAGCACGAAGGCTTTGGTGCCGCCATAGACATGGCCGCCGGGATAGGAATAGTCGCCGGCCACCGAACCGAGATTGAGAATCAGGCCGTCATTGCGCTCGACCATCTGCGGCAGCACGGCGCGGGTCAGATGGACGAGGCCGGTGACATTGGTGGCGATCATCCGGTCCCAATCGGCGAGCGAAGCCTCCCAGGCGGGGCCGAGGCCGAGCGCCAGTCCGGCATTATTGACCAGCACGTCGATCTGGCGCCATTCCTCGGGTAGCGAGGCCACGAATTCGGCGATGGCTTTCGTGTCGGTCATGTCGAGGGGCGTGGCGTAAAGGGCCGGGCCGAGTTCGTCGGCCAGCGCCTTGAGGCGCTCGACCCGCCGCCCGGTGGCGATGACGCGGTGGCCGTCGCCCACGAAGCGGCGGGCGAAGGCGGCGCCGAATCCGGACGTGGCGCCTGTGACGAGAATTGTTTTCATCGAAACCCCGGATCGATTGCGCCCAATTCAGAATTGGGCGTGGGAGCGCGCGCCAGAATTTTGGCGGGTCCGCGCGCGCGAATTATAGGCCGGAGAGCCGATGGACGGGTAGTCGAAAACTTGCCGGCTCAAAAGCCTGTTCGCTGAATTGAACCTTCGGTTCAGGCGAAGTGGAAGCTGGTTCCGCGAAGGAAAGGCTCAAAAAAGACTTAGCCGAACATCGCGGCGCCGGGGCAGGCGGCGCATCCCGGTCCGGCGCCTGCGCTGGCGCAGGAGGCGGCGTCACTTTCGCCACCCTTGGCGGGAGAAGCGATCAACGACAATTGCTGTTGGAGATCGACGCTTTCGCACGACGGGCAGGACGGCGTCTCGCCGGAGCGCACCAAAGTCTGAAAGGTCTCGCCGCATTTCGCACATCGATAGCCATAGATCGGCATGTTAAATCCTTGCACAGCATAACCGGGGATTCTGAGGTCTTGCCGGAGTTTGGGGCGGCCCAGGTTCCTGGAGCGGGCGATGAGAATCGAACTCACGACATACAGCTTGGGAAGCTGTCGTTCTGCCACTGAACTACGCCCGCTTGCTCCTCCTTCATAGCCGGAGCAAAGCCCGGCTTCAACGGGCGCCGCGAAAATGTTTCGACAGTTTCAACCCCTGCGCCTGATAATTCGATCCAAGGCCGGCGCCGTAAAGGTCGCGCGGAATCTGCGCCATCCTTTCATAGACCAGCCGCCCCACCGCCTGCCGGTCTTCGAGAATGAACGGCACGTCATGCGAGCGCACTTCCAGCACCGCACGCGCTCCGGCGCCGCCGGCCTCGCTCGCGCCGAAGCCGGGATCGAAAAAGCCGGCGTAATGCACCCGGAATTCGCCGACAAGGGCGTCGAAAGGCTTCATTTCCGCCGCATGGTCGGGCGGCACCAGCACTTCTTCCTTCGAGGCGAGAATATAGAATTCGCCGGGGTCGAGCACCAGTTCGCCGCGCCCGCCGGAAAAAACCGGCTCCCAGTAATCGGCGATTTCGCAGGCGTCGGACCTGTCTACGTCGATCAATCCGGTGTGGCGCTTGGCGCGATAGCCGATCAGACCGTCGTCGCCGAAACCGGACAGGTCGATGGAAATCGAGACGCCGCCGACGAAATCGGGGTTTTCCAGCGAAACCAGCCTTTGGCGCGCATGCAGCGCGGCGTGGGCGCTGTCGTCGAGCCGCGCATTGCCGCGACGAAAGCGGATCTGCGACAGGCGCGAGCCCGAGCGCGCCAGAATCGGAAAGGTGCGGGGCGAGATTTCGGCGAACAAAGGCCCCCGATAACCGGGTTCGACCGTGTCGAAGGCGCGGGCGCGGTCGGCGATGACGCGGGTGAAGACGTCGATGCGGCCGGTCGAGCTTTTCGGATTGGCGGCTGCGGCGATGTCGGCGGGCAAGGCGAGGCTTTCCGCCAGTTCCGCGACATAGACGCAGCCGGTCTCCAGCACGGCGCCGGGGCCAAGTTCGATTTCGTGCAGCGCGTGCCGCGCGATGGCCTCGGCCACCGATCGGGCGCCGGGCAGAAAACTCGCGCGCATCCGCCAGGCGCGACGGCCCAGCCGCAGATCGAGGCTCGCCGGTTGAATCTGGTTTTCCGCGAAGGGCCAGCCTGGTTTGATCGCGCCAGACTCGGCGAGGGCGGCGATCTGGTGGGCTGCGAAAATGCCTTGCTGTGCTTCGGTCGCCGCCTGAATCGCCACGAAAAAACCCCTTGAGCCGAAGGAAACGCTCGCGAAAATAGTTCTAAAGCGCGCGGCAATAAAGGTACAGCGCCCCATCGGGGCAATTCGCCTGGCGCGGATTTCGCATCCCGTCAGGGCCAGGCCCGCGTTGACCGGGCGCGGTTGCGGGCGTAGAAGCGCTTGTGGTCATTTGAGCCGGCCGGCTTGCCGCCACGCAGAAACAACGCGCTAAACAGGCCGGGCTTGCCTCGAATTTGGAGCGGCCCCGCGCTTTTTCGCTGCCGAAGGAGCGAAATTGGTTCTGGCGCCCGCGCTTGAGGATGCTGCATGACCGCCTATGACCGCCCCGCCATCGACGCCAGGACGCTCCGGCCCCGCACCCAAATGGTGCATGGCGGCGCCTCGCGTTCCGCTTTCGGCGAAACCTCCGAGGCTTTGTTCCTGACACAGGGCTTCGTCTACAACAGCGCCGAAGTCGCGGAAAAGCGCTTTCTCGGCGAGGACGAAGGGTTTCAATACAGCCGTTTCGGCAATCCCACCGTCGCCATGTTCGAGAACCGCATGGCGCTGCTCGAAGGCGCCGAAGCGGCGCGCGCGACCGCCACCGGCATGGCCGCCGTGACGGCGTCGCTGATGGGGCAAGTCAAGGCGGGCGATCATGTCGTCGCCTCGAGCGCCTTGTTCGGCTCCTGTCTCTATATTGTGCAGGACCTGCTGCCGCGTTTCGGCGTCGAAACCACCCTGGTCGATGGTTTCGATCTGGCGCAATGGCAGGCGGCGCTGCGGCCCAACACCAAAACCGCCTTTCTCGAAAGCCCGACCAATCCCGGCCTCGGCGTGCTCGACATCGCGGCCATCGCGGAAATCGTCCATGCGGTCGGCGCGACGCTGGTGGTGGATAATGTTTTCGCCACGCCGCTGTTGCAGAAGCCGCTCGAACTCGGCGCCGATTGCGTGGTCTATTCGGCGACCAAGCACATCGACGGGCAGGGGCGCTGCCTCGGCGGCGTCATTCTAGGCTCGCAGGCTTTTATCGATACAAATATTCACGTTTTCCTGCGCCAGACCGGCCCGGCGATGTCGCCCTTCAACGCCTGGGTGCTGCTCAAGGGGCTTGAGACCTTGCCGCTGCGCGTCGCCCAGCAACAGGCCAACGCTGAAAAGATCGCGGATTTTCTGGCCGGCGAGCCAAAAATCGCCCGCGTCTATTACCCGGGACGCAAGGATCACCCGCAATATGAATTGGCGCAAAAGCAGATGACGGGCGGATCGACCATGGTCGCCTTCGATGTCGCGGGCGGCAAGCCAGAGGCCTTCCGCATGGCCAATGCGTTCGAAATCATCAAGATTTCCAATAATCTCGGCGACGCCAAAAGTCTCGTGACCCATCCGGCGACGACCACCCACCAGCGCCTGACCGACGCGGCGCGGCTGGAAGCGGGGATCGGTCCCGGCATGTTGCGCCTGTCGGTCGGGCTGGAGGATGTCGAGGACCTGCTCGACGATCTGCGCCGGGGTCTGGCGGCGGTCTGACTCTTTTCTTACTGCGGAAAAGCGCAGGTTTTTCTGCTGGAAAACGATATCTCCCCGGGAGCTTCCGCATGCGTTCCGCTCTGTCGCCCGCTCTCGCCGCCGTCCTTTTATTGACCGGAATTTCTGCCGCCGGGGCTCAAAATTATCCCTACGAGATCGCCAAAGCGAATCCGGCGGCCATGGCGGCGTGGCGGCGCATCGTGCCGGCCGACTATCGCAAACAGGCCTGGATCGCCGCCCTCGAAGGCACGGCCGGGCCGTTGGAGCGGGTTTCGATGCGCGGAAAAGTATTCCTTTATGGCAAGACCTGCATTCCCCACGATTGCGGTGGCAATTTCGCCGCCTTTCTCATCGCCGTCGACGGGGCCGAAGCCTCGGGGCTGCTGGCGTCGCAAACGCTTGGCGTCGGCCATCGTTACTTCGGGGCGCCTGACGCGGAGGCTCGCGGCCTGCTGGAGCGGAAAATTCGGGAGTAGTGGTCCGCGAGGCCGCGACGGGACCGTTACGCGAGAACAAGGCGCTGAAGGGATCGATCGATCGTCTTCCCGGCGGCTCCGCCCGATAACGCTTTCCAGGCCGCGCCGCGCACGCGTTCTGTCTTAATTTCCTTGCATTATCGGTCAAGCTTTGAAGGTGAATTGCCTTGAAAAAGCGCTTATGGTTTCGCGCCGACGGCTCTCTTGGAGATCATCGATGAGCACACGCGGACTGGAGCAAGCCTTCCAACCGAAATCCCTGGCTCTGGTTGGCGCGAGCAGCCGGGTGGGATCGGCCGGCCGGGCGGTGCTCGACAATATCGTTTCGGCGGGTTTCGCCGGGGTGATTTATGTCGTCAATCCGCGCCACGAGGAAATCTCCGGCCGCAAGAGCTATGCGAGCCTGCGCGAACTGCCCGCGCCGCCCGATCTGGTCATCGTCATCTCGCCCAGGGAAAACGTCGCCGCCATCGTCAACGAAGCGGCCGATCTGAGCATTTCCTCGGTCATCGTCATGACCGACGATCCCAGCCCCGGCCCCGATTCGCTGTTCGCGCAATTGCGCGCCATCGCCTTAGCGCGCGGCATCCGTATTTTCGGACCCAATTGCCACGGCGTGGTGGCGCCGCGCGCCAGACTCAACGCCAGCCTCGCGGCGCAACCGGCGCTGCCGGGCGATCTCGCGGTGCTGTCGCAATCGGCGGCGGTGATGGGCGCGATCATCGCCTGGGGACACGCCAACCAGATCGGCTTTTCGGGTCTCGCCTCGCTCGGCCATCAGGCCGATATCGATCTCGACGATCTGCTCGATTATTTCGCCCTCGATTCGACGACCCGCGCCATCCTGCTCTATGTCGAGCAGATCGAGGACGCCAAGGGTTTCATGTCGGCGGCCCGCGCCGCGTCCCGGGTCAAACCGGTCATCGTGGTGCGGTCGGGCCGCCACGAGGCGTCGCGTCGCGCCGACACCCATGCCGGCAATCTGGCGACGACCGACGCTGTCTATGACGCCGCCTTCCGTCGCGCCGGCCTGCTGCGCGTGCCCGACATCGACGGCCTGTTCGACGCCGCCGAGGCGTTGGGCCGCCTGAAGCAATTTCCCGGAGACCGCCTCGCCATCCTCACCAACGGGCTTGGCGTCGGCTATCTGGCGATCGACCAGTTGCTCGATCTCGGCGGCCGGCTCGCCGACATCTCGCCGGCGACGCGCGACCAGCTGAAGCCGCTGTTGCTCGAGGGCTGGAGCGGCTCGGCGCCTCTGGACGTGTCGGGCGACGCCAGCCCGGAGCGATATGCCGAGGTCCTGTCTCTCCTCCTGCAGGACCGCGCCAACGATGCGGTGCTGGCGATGCATTCGCCTACCGTGCTGGTCGACAGCGTTGACGTCGCCCGGGCGACGGTCGAGGCCGTCAAGCGCTACCGCAAGGGGTCGATCAACGCCAAGCCGGTGTTCGCCGTCTGGTACGGGGCGAACGAGGAAGCCCGGCATATTTTCGAGGGCGCGCGCATTCCGCATTACGAACGCGGGGCAGTGGCGGGCTTTATGTATATGGTAAACTGGCGCAAGGCGCATGAGGCGCTGATGGCGGCGCCGCCGTCGCTGCCGGTGGATTTCGCGCCCAATACCGCCAAGGCCCGCGCCATCGTTCAGCAGGCGATCGCGCGCGGCCATCATTGGCTGGCGCCGGTGGAAATCACCGGCCTGCTCGAAGCCTACGACATTCCCATCGCTCCGGCGCGGCTGGCGCGCACGCCCGAGGAGGCGGCGGAAGTGGCGCGACTGGTGATCGGTCGTTACGGCGGCTGCGTGGTCAAGATCATGTCGCGCGACATCGTGCACAAATCCGATGTTGGCGGGGTTGTGCTCGATCTGCGTTCAGTCGAACATGTGGTCGAGGCGACGACGAAAATGCTCGAAAGGATGGCCATCGAGGCGCCCGACGCGCGGGTTGACGGCGTCACCATACATCCGATGGTGCGGCGGCCCAATGCGCGGGAACTGGTGATGGGCGTCACCGACGATCCCACTTTCGGCCCGGTGATCATTTTCGGACGCGGCGGCAAGGCGGTGGAGGTGATCAACGACAAGGCGCTGGCGCTGCCGCCGCTCGACCTCGCGCTCGCGCGGGGCCTGATCGAACAGACGCAAGTCGTGCGCGCCCTGCGCGATTACCGCGACGTGCCGGCCGCCGATCTCGACGCCATCGCGCTGCTGCTGGTGAAAATATCGCAGCTCTCCGCCGATATTCCGGAAATTCGCGAACTGGAGCTCAATCCGGTGCTGGCCGACGCCGCTGGCGTGGTGGTGGTGGATGCGCGCGTCGCCGTGGAGCCGTTCAGCGGACGCACCGTCTCGGGCGGCAATCCCCGCTTCGCCATCGCGCCTTATCCCAAGGCGCAGGAGCGCCGTACGACCCTGAAAAACGGCACGCCGGTGCAATTGCGTCCGGTGCGGCCCGAAGACGAGGAAATGTACAAGGTCTTTTTCCCCCGAGTGTCGCCGGAGGACATCAGGCTGCGCTTCTTCGCGCCGGTGAAGGAATTCACCCACGCCTTCATCGCGCGTCTGATCCAGATCGATTACGCCCGCTCTTTCGTCTGCGTCGCGGTGGAGGAGGAGACCGGCCTGATGCTTGGCGTGGTGCGGCTCATGCTCGACGCCAACCGCGAGCATGGCGAATATGCGATTCTGCTGCGCTCCGACCTGAAAGGTCAGGGGCTAGGCTGGAAACTGATGAAATACATGATCGAATTCGCCCGCGAGGAGGGAATCAAGGAGGTCGAGGGGCAGGTCATGAACGAAAACGGCCCGATGCTGTCGATGTGCCAGGCGCTTGGATTCCGCATCGTCGACGATCCGCAGGAACATGGCGTCAAGAAAGTGATTCTCGACCTCGCCAATCCGCCGACCGAGGCCGAGAGCAAGCCATAACCGTGTCCCGTCGATTCCTGAATCTGAACAGGTGTTTGAGCGATGATCGAAAATTACGATATTTCCGCGCTATGGCCGGGGAGAACGCGAGGCAAACGAATCGCACGTCTTGTCTCGTCGATCGACGCTTATGAGCTCGTTTTGAAAAGCTCGATCTCTTTTACGAATTATGACGGTTTATCTGCCGATAAAAAAGATTTGGTGCTTCTCTGGTTGAGCGATGCAAGAGATAAAGCGAATCGTGGTCATGTTGATGCCGGATGGAAACTATTTCTTGCACTTAAGAGCGAGGTTATTCTATTTTTAGAAGAAAATGAAGTTGAAGCATCTGTGATCGCATTGCGGTCTGAAGCGAACCATAAATTGTCAGGATGGCGGAGAGAAGCCGTAAATAAATTATTGGATCTACCAAAAACGGGTGCAGATGTAAGGTACAATCTGCGCGCAGCTACTGAAATATTAAATGAACATTTCCATAATGAGGCTTATAAAGATAATTTGCGGAAGATCACGACTGCGCAGCTAGTTTTATGCATGGTTGGGGCTTTGGTCGCGCTGTACCTTATGCTCTATTTTTGTGGTGTCGATATATTAAGAACTTCTGGGCCAGACAAATTCGATCTGGATTTTTTAATATTTATTGCTATTTGCGGTTTTCTTGGAGCAACTATTAGCGCTGTGACCGATTTTGCGAATCAAAAGGGGTCTTTCCGAATTCCGGAATTGGTTGCTTCCTGGCAGGTGACTG
This sequence comes from uncultured Rhodoblastus sp., assembly GCF_903903185.1. GTDB lineage: Bacteria > Pseudomonadota > Alphaproteobacteria > Rhizobiales > Beijerinckiaceae > Rhodoblastus. The sequence continues at coordinate 16,413 of NZ_CAIUXT010000059.1, read as the reverse complement.
CTCTACGTCTATGCATGGGCGCCGTTTCGGCGGTGGTGGCGTTGTTTGTGGCGGCGGGCGGAATTTTCTCTGTCAAAAACAGTTATGCGATGGTGGTAGTTGCTTTGGCTTCGGGACTGTCCGAAAAACTCGTTCTGAATCTTGTTCGTTCCTATGCAACGGAAGACGAGCCGAAAAAGCCATGATTTAGCAAAGTTCTCAGATCTCTTGGCGATCCGATCCGATGGGATCAGAGGGCTCCAGTTTCTTTTTTTACGCATTTTATTCGCTGGCGCGGACCTTCGGTTCGCGCGATCAGGATTTCATTTAGCTGGAAAACGCACTAAAGGCACAGGCAATAGGGTCACCCGCCGACCGTATCGACATTATAAACGTCGTCGCGGAAATGCACGGTGCCGTCGGCGGAGGCCCAGCCGGTCATGTAGACCCAGATCACCGGTACGACTTTCGGCAGCTTGACGTCTTCGCGCGCGCCAGCGGCGATACGGCTCTGGATGGCGTCCCGCGTCCATTCGCCGGAAGGCGCGCCGGGCGCGCCGCGCAAAAGCCAGGCGGCAAGGTCATAGACGCCTTCGACGCGCACGCAGCCATGCGACAGGAAGCGGTAATCATTGGCGAACAGATTGCGCGACGGCGTGTCGTGCATGTAGACCGCGTCGGGATTGGGCATGGCGATGCGGATCAGGCCGAGCGAATTGCCGGCGCCCGAATCCTGCCGCAGCGTGAAATTGCCCGCCTTGGCGGAATTCCAGTCGATGGCGTGCGGATTGATTTCGGCGCCATGGCTGTCAAGGATTTTGATCCGCGCGCGCGACAGATAATTGGGCTGCTTGCGCATTTTCGGAATGATCTCGTTCTTGATGATCGATTCCGGCACGGTCCAGGTCGGATTGAGATTGACCGCAACGATTTTCGCCGAAATCTGCGGCGACTGGTGTTCGGGGCCGCCGACGATGGCGGCATAGCGCCGGGCGACGACGCCGTTTTCGATGGCGTCCACGGCGGTCGAGGGCAGGTTCACCGCCACATATTTGTCGGCGAAGGTGAAATTCATTCCCGCCAGCCGCTGCGCGCTGGAGGCCAATTGCTTGAAACGCACATTGGCGGAAATGTTGATGGCGCGCAAAGTCGCGCCGGCGACGACGCCGGTCTGCTTCAGGCCGTTGCGAAACTGGAAACGCTTCACCGCCGTGGTCAGCGCCGGGCTCCAGGCGGCGCCGGCGCCTTCCGCGCCGGTCAGGTCGCCCTCGACCGCCAGCCGGCGGCGCAAGGCGACGACGCCCGGACCCTTGGCGCCGGGCGAAAGCGCGCCCGGAACGACCGGCCAGCCGCCGGCGTCGACGATATTGGCGTAGCGTTCGGAGGCCTTGGCGGTGGCGAAAAAGGTTTCGGGCTGCAGAACCGGCGTCGGATCGTCGGAAAGCGCCATTTCCCGCGGCGGCGGGGCCGGCTTGGGCTTGGGCTTGGGCTTCGGCTTGGGTTGCAGCGCGGGCGCCCCGTCTGCGGTCGAAGGCGCGGCCCCGGCGGTCGAGGGCGCGTCCCCCGTCGGCGCGACCGGTTCGGGGACCGCCGGCGCAGCGGGAGCCTGCGCCGCCGGCGTTGCTGCGGGAGCGGGTGTGGCGGCGGCAGGAGCAGCTGGCGCTGGCGCTGCGGTCGGCGGCGGGAGCAGCGGCTGGCTTTCGATCCGCTGGGGCGAGAGCGGGCTCTGCGCGAGCGCGGCGACAGGTCCGGCGCAAAATCCCGCAGCCGCCAGAAATCCAATCCAGTTTTTCGCGCGCGTCATGATCAAGGCTTCTCCCAACCGTCGCCGCTCAAAGGGGAGCGACCGAACAATAACGAAACCCGGAGGTCACGACCTCGCGTTTCGGTCAGGCGCGCAGGCGCCAGATAGCCCCAACGCCAGGCGGGCGTCTTCCGACGTCATTCAGGCCGCGCAAGGGTTCCACATTCGCGAAAGATCGCGATGATGGAAATTTGCTATAAGACTGAAGCGCCGCCGCTTGCCAAGCTTCTCCGCCGGGTTTTTGCGTCGCGCAGCGTCAATTCCGCTTTTGTGTGGCCTTTTTACGGCTCCGGCGCGGGCCGCGCTCAAGCCTTTCTTGAACATGACGGAAATTTCATCCGCCGTCGTCTTTGCATCCTCGCGGGCGCCGCCCATATTCCGTTGGTCCGGCCCTCGAACGATGGGCCGTTCGCCGCAGAGGAAGTGCGCCATGTCACCCGAAGAACGCCAGTTGCTCTCCGATCTGTTTGAACGCGTGCGCGGCCAGGCCAATGCGCCCCGCGATCGCGACGCCGAAAATTTCATCGCCGAAGCCGTGCGCGCGCAACCTTATGCGCCCTATCTGCTTTCTCAGGCGGTGATCGTGCAGGAACAGGCTTTGCAGGCCGCCGAAAAGAAATTGCAGGATTTGCAGGCGCAGGTCGGGCAGTTGCAGGGCCAACTCCACGCGCAATCGCAGGCCCAGGCGGAGCGTCCAAGCTCCGGCGGATTTCTTGGCGGCCTGTTCGGCGGTGGCGCGCCCGCGCCGCGTCCGGCGCCGCAGCCCGCTCCCAATCCTTGGGGCGCTCCCCCGCAGCAACCGGCCTATGCGCCGCCGCCGCCTCCGGGCGGTCCCTGGGGCCAAGCCCCCGGTCAACCGGCCCAGGCTCAGGGCGGCTTTGGCTCCGCGCCGCAGCCCCAGGGCGGCGGCTTTCTCAAAGGCGCGCTTGGCGCAGCGGCGGGCGTCGCCGGCGGCATGCTGCTCGCCAATTCGATCGGCAGTCTGTTGGGTGGCGGCCACGCCAACGCGGCTTCGGGACTTGGCGGGGCTTCGGGACTTGGCGGCGCTGCAGGACTTGGCGGGGCCGCGGGACTTGGCGGCGCAAGCGGACTTGGCGGCGCCGGGACGGGCGGCGGCGAGACGATCATCAATAATTACTATGACGACCGCCGCCCGGGCGACAATTCCGACGACTATTCCGACGACGCCCAGGATGTGTCCGACGACGATTATTCCGGCGGCGACGACGATTTCGGCAGCGACGTCTGACCGGATCTCCCCAACGCCCCGCCCGACGTCACCCGGCGGGGCGAATCATCTCTTGGCGGAAAAAATCTTTCGCCTCACGCGAAAAAGCCGCGAAAAGCCAATCGGGGCTTGCTTGCGGCAGGTAAATCGGGCATAGCACCGGCTCGATTTTCCGGCTGAGGGAGCACCCCGGCCAATGCTCCCGGGGTTTACCATGAAAGTCCGCAACTCTCTCAAATCGCTGCGCGGTCGCCATCGCGACAACCAGCTGGTCCGCCGCAAGGGCCGCGTCTACATCATCAACAAGACGCAGAAGCGCTACAAGGCCCGCCAGGGCTGAAACCTCGCTATTCAACATGAAAACCCCGGCCATGCCGGGGTTTTTGTTTTTGGGGCAAGCGCTATGATGCCGCCGCGCGCCGCGCGTTTTTCCCGGATTTCGTCATGATGCCGCAAGACGATCCTTTCAACCTCCGCCGTTTCGTCGAGGCGCAGGCCAGGACAATGGACGCCGTGCGCCGCGAATTGCGCGCCGGGCGCAAAAATAGCCATTGGATGTGGTTCGTCTTTCCGCAATTCACCGGGCTCGGCTTTTCGCCGACCGCCGATTTTTATGCGATCCATTCGCTGGCGGAGGCGCGGGCCTTTCTCGCCCATCCTGTTCTCGGCGCGCGATTGCGCGAATGCGCCGATCTGGTCAACGCCTGCGAATCGCGCGACCTGATGCGGATTTTCGGCGATCCCGACTGGCTGAAATTTCGCTCCTGCATGACCTTGTTTGCCATGGTCGCGCCGTCGGAGGCGGCCTTTGCAGTCGCCTTGCGAGAATTTTGCGGCGGCGAGAGCGACCCTCTGACGCTCGCTCGCCTTTCTCCGCTGTTGGCGGCGGAGCGAAAATCGGACTAGATTGTTGTATGCGCGGATTTCGCTTATTGCATTTTCTGGTTTTCGCCGGCCTTGTTCTGCTTTCGGGTCCGTTTTGCGCGCGCGCCGACGCGCCGGCGCCGCCAAAGCAGGCGGCTCCTTCGGATGCGCCGCCCCGGGCCAAAATCATAGACGATCTGTTCGCTAGGCTGGCTCAGGCGCCGGATGCGGAGAGCGCTCAACCGATCCGCGCTCTTATCGAACGGGTCTGGGCGCGCCGGGGCTCGGCGACCGCCGACCTGCTGATGGCCCGCGCCGAAAGCGCGCTGAAAAGCGGGCTGGAGGCGCCGGCGACGGCGCTGCTCGACCGCATTGTCGCGCTCTATCCGGATTGGTCGCTCGGCTGGCGGCGCCGGGCGCAATCGGCGGCGGCGCACGGCGATGGCGAGGGGGCGATGCGCGACCTCGACCGCGCCCTGCGGGAGGAGCCGCGCGATTTTCTGGCCATGGTCGAACTGGCCGAGCTTTTGCGTGAGAAACGGCAGGACGGGCCGGCGCTCGACCTGATGCGCCGCGCCCTCGCGCTCGACCCGCGCAACGATGCGTTGCGCGAGGAAACCGAGGCATTGCAGCGCCAGGTCGAAGGCCGGGAAATCTAGGGTATCGTTCCGAAAAGTTGCGGACTTTTCGGAAGAAGAAAATGCGATTGAACAGAAATTTAGAGCGTTTTCAGGGACTACGAAACATGAAAACGCTCTAGACAGCGACGCTGTGGCGGGCGGCTCGGGCGGGAAGATAGGCGTCGAAGGCGCTGGCGACGAGGCGCAGGAACGGACGACCTGCTTCGGTGATGGTGACCCGCCTCCCCTCTTGGGTCGCAACGCCCTCCTGGATCAAGTGCGCCAAATCCGGCTGGGCGGCGTCGAAAGCCGTGTCGTCGCCTAACCATTCCGCGGCGATCTCGCCGTAATCAACGCTGAAATCGCACATCAGCCGCTCGATCACCGTGGCGCGCGCGAGGTCGTCGCGCGAGAAAACCGCGCCCTTGACCGTGGCGAATTTTCCCGCTTCGATGGCCCGCCGCCAGGAAGCGACGTCGGCGGCGTTCTGAACATAGCCCTGCGGCAGGCGGCCGATCGACGAGGCGCCGAACGGCAGCAGCGCATCGGCCAGATCGGTGGTGTAGCCCTGAAAATTGCGCCGCAGCCGACCGTCGCGCGCGAGCACGGCAAGACGGTCGTCCGGCATGGCGAAATGATCGAGGCCGATGGCGGTAAAGCCAAGATCGGTCAGCGTTTTCCGCGCGATGTTAGCCTGTTTGAGACGCTCGGCGGCGGCGGGCAAAGCGGCGGAATCGATCAGACTCTGCCTTTTGGCGAACCAGGGCGCATGGGCGTAGCCGAACAGGGCGAGCCGGCTCGGCTTGAGCGAGGCGGCGAGCTCGGCGGTGCGGACCACATCCTCTTCGCGCTGATAGGGCAGGCCATACATCAGATCGAGATTGATCGCGGCGAAGCCGCGCCGCCGCAGAAGATCAACCACCCGCGCCACCGTCTCGAAGGACTGGACGCGGCCAATGGCCTCTTGCACATGCGGGTTGAAATCCTGCACCCCGAGACTGACGCGGGTGACGCCCGCAACGGCCAGGGAGTCGATCATTTCGCTATCGACATGGCGCGGGTCGAGTTCGATCGAGACTTCGGCGTCGGGCGCGAAGGCGAAGCGGCTGCGCAGGGCGTCGGTCAGGGCGAGCAGGCGCGGGCCGCCCAAAAGGCTCGGCGTGCCGCCGCCCCAATGGGCGTGAACGACGGTGCGCGCCGGCGTTTGACGCGCCGCCATATCTATCTCTCGGGAAAGCAATTCCGCATAGGCCTTGAGCGGTTCGTCCTTGCGCGTCGCCTTGGTGTGGCAACCGCAATAGGTGCATAGCTCCCGGCAATAGGGAACATGAAGATAAAGCGACAGGCGCGTCGTCACCGGCAGGGAGGCGAGCCAACCCTGGTAGGTTTCCGGGCCGACGCCGGCGGAGAAATGCGGCGCGGTCGGATAGCTCGTATAACGAGGGACCGACTTTTCCGCGAGAACAAGATTGGAAGAGAGCACGCTCATTATCCACCCCTAACATGGACACCCACGCGCCACTTTGACGCGAATCAAACTCCGGCGCAATTCGCCGAAAGGCGCCGCAATGCAAACCGCCGTTCCGGGCGTCTGGCCGCCAATTGCCAGACCGGGATTTTTGGACCAAACAGTCATGCCGGAATTTTGCGAAAGTCAATCCATGTCCTCAGCCGCCGTTCCAGATCGTCCCCAAGTCGCTCATCTGCCGGCAGAGCATCCCCCAGTCGCTTCCGGCCGGATCGGCGTGCTGCTGGTCAATCTGGGCACGCCCGAGGGGACCGGCTATTGGCCGATGAGGAGCTATCTGCGCGAGTTCCTTTCCGACCCCCGTGTGATCGAGGCGCCGCGCGCGCTGTGGCTGCCGCTGCTGCATCTGGCCATCCTGACCACGCGGCCGTCGCGCAAGGGCCGCGATTACCAGAAAATATGGAATGTCGAGCGCGATGAGGGGCCGTTGAAAACCATTACCAGATCGCAGAGCGAGAAGCTCGGCGGCTGGATCGTTGCGGGCGGCCTCGGCGACGCCGGCGGCGCCATCGTCGTCGACTGGGCCATGCGCTATGGCCGGCCATCAATGGCGTCGCGGATAAAGGCCCTGCAGGAGCAGGGCTGCGACCGGTTGCTGGTGGCGCCGCTCTATCCGCAATATTGCGCGGCGACCAGCGCCACGGTAGCCGACCGCGCCTTCGACACACTGAAGAAAATGCGCTGGCAGCCGACCTTGCGCATCGCCGCGCCTTTTTACGACCAGCCGGCCTATATCGCCGCTGTCGCCGCAAGCTTGCGCGACGGACTCGCGAAACTGGATTTCGAACCGGAAAAGATTCTCGTCTCCTGGCATGGAATCCCCAAGGATTATCTCGACAAGGGCGATCCCTATTATTGCCAGTGCGCCAAGACCACGAGGTTGCTCGGCGACGCGACCGGCCTGTCGGACAAGTTCGTCATGACTTTCCAGTCGCGCCTCGGACCCAAGGAATGGCTGCAGCCCTATACGCTGGAGACGGTGAAAGGCCTGGCCGCGCAGGGGACGAAAAACATCGCCCTGATCGCGCCGGGCTTTTTCGCCGATTGTCTGGAGACGCTCGAGGAGCTCGACGGCGAGAACCGCGAGGCTTTTCTTGACGACGGCGGCGAGAATTTCGCGCTGATCCCCTGTCTTAACGACAGCAGGGAAGCGCTCGACGTCCTCGCCGACCTGTTGCGCCGGGAGCTGGCCGGATGGATATGAGCGCCTGTTGCGTGGTGACGACCACGACCGACCGGGAATCCGTCGCCGAAAAAATCGCCCAGGCGCTGCTGGAAAAAAGGCTCGCGGCCTGCGTGCAGGTCCACCAGGTCAACAGCCGCTATGTCTGGAAGGGCGCCATCGAGCGCGCCGACGAGTGGTCGCTGTCGATCAAGGCGCGCGCCGCGGACTTCGACGAAATCGCCGCTACGATCCGCGCACTTCACACATATGAGACGCCGGAAATCATCGCTCTGCCGATCCTCGCCGGGGATGCGGCCTATCTCGAATGGCTGGCGCAGGCGGTGGCCCGGGCAAAAGGTTGAAACGTCCCGGTCCGCAAGAGCGATCCGCTCCATTAGAATCTGGAATGGGCGTCAACCCGCTCCGAGCCGCGCTCGGCAGTTCGTGGAACGCAAAAAATCAGTCAATTGCGAAGATGTCGCGTTCCCTTGTTTCGGGCATCAGCAGCACTCCGACGACGAAAGTCATCAGCGCGACGCCGATCGGATACCACAGGCCGAAATAAATATTGCCCTTGGCGGCGACCATCGCGAAGGCCAGCGGCGGCAGGAAGCCGCCGAACCAGCCATTGCCGATGTGATAGGGAAGCGAGACCGCGGTGCAGCGGATGCGGGTCGGGAAAAGTTCGACCAGTTGCGCCGCGATCGGTCCATAGGCCATGGCGACGAGTACGATCAGCGCCGTCAGCAGGCCCAGAACCATCGGCTTGTCGATTTGCGCGGGATCGGCGCGCAACGGATAGCCGGCGGCGACAATCGCCGAAGTCAGCTCCGCTTCGAACGCCGCGCGCTTTTGCAAAAAGTCTTCGCGCGAAAGGTCGGACCCTTCGAAAGACTTGATTTCCTTGCCACCTATCGCGATTCGTGCGAGCGCCCCCGCCGGGGCGGTCTCGTTCGAATAATTTACTGCGGCGTTGGCGAGCACGTTTTTCGCCAGATCGCAGGAACTGCGAAATTCGGCGTCTTCGATCGGATCGAACTGGAATGCGCAGCGCGCCGGATCGGCGATCACCCTGACCGGCGCCGTGGCTTCGGCCCGCGCCAGAGCCGGATTTGCGGCGATGGTGAGCGCCTTGAAAATCGGGAAATAGAGCAGGGCGGCCAGCAGGCAGCCGCCCAGAATCACCGGCTTGCGGCCAATGCGATCCGACAGCCAGCCAAACAGCACGAAAAACGGCGCGCCAAGGATGAGAGCGCCGGCCACCAGCAGGTTGGCGACATTATGGTCCACCTTGAGCGTCTGGGTCAGGAAGAACAGGGCGTAAAACTGGCCCGTGTACCAGACCACGGCCTGACCCGCCGTGCCGCCGAACAAGGCGATGAGCGCGATCCGGGCGGTGCTCCATCGGCCGAAGGTTTCGATCACCGGCTGGCGGGAGCCCCGCCCGTAGGACTTCATCTGGCGGAAGGCGACGGATTCGCTCAGGCGCAGCCGCATCCAGATCGAGGCCGCGAGCAGGAAGAAGGAAAAGAGGAAGGGGAGGCGCCAGCCATAGTTTTCGAATGCCTCATCTCCGATTGCCGACCTGATTCCGAGAATGACGGCAAGGGAAAGCAGCAGGCCCAGGCTCGCCGTCGTCTGAATCCACGACGTATAATAACCCCGCCTGCGCTGCGGGGCATGTTCGCCGACATAAACGGCTGCGCCGGTATATTCGCCGCCGAGCGCCAGGCCCTGGATCATGCGCAGCAGCACCAGAAGAATCGGGGCCGCAAAGCCAATGGCGTTGAAATTGGGCAACAGGCCCACCAAAAATGTCGAGGCGCCCATGATTATGATGGTAAGCAGGAAGGAATATCTGCGCCCGAACAGGTCGCCAAGCCGTCCGAAAATCAGGGCGCCGAAGGGACGCGCGGCAAAGCCGGCGGCGAAGGCCAAAAGAGCAAAAATATAGGCTGCCGTCGGGTTGATGTTGGAGAAAAAATTCCTGGCGATGATCGAGGCCATGGAGCCGTAAACGAAGAAATCATACCACTCGACGATTGTGCCCGCCGATGAGGCGAAGATGACCCGTTTTTCCTGCGATGTCATCGGTCGGCTTTGGCTTTCCGGCGACGTCAGAGCGGCCTCGGTCATTTGCCAATTCTCCAGCGTTGAAATTGATCTGTCGCGCGCCGAGTCCGAACTTCCGGAGGCCGGTTTGAGCGAAAATCGACCGACACATGGATGAACAGCGCTGAGGGGCCATTTGCCGGAAACGGCGAAGTGCAGTCCGCAACATGTTTCGCCGAGGGCGTTGGCGACAGGGCGGGCTGCGAGGCTCGTGCGCCGGCATGGTTCAATCGCAGTGGGCGCAACCGCCTCATGGATCGTCGCGCTTCATATTGGCAAAGTCGTTCAAAAGCCAGACATGAACCCGATTGCAACTGTCTTTCAGAACGTCGAGCGCAAACAACGCGGCAAGAAGCAGTCCGGACAGCATCATCCAGAGATCGCCATTCGCCAAACCGAGAATGATAGTCGCCAGACCGACCGTCAGACACAATAAACGGATCGGAAGCGGGGCAAAATTACGATTTGCGAAGGATTGCGTGACCTGCCCGGAACTCGCCTTTCGTTCCGCGCGCGTCGGCATTCTGTCGAGCGCCGAGCATCCTCGGAGCAGCCAGGCATAGGCCGCCCGGTCGACAAACCAAGCGCTCGCCAGAGCTGCAACAAGAACAACCACAGTCGAGAGGGCGAGCGTTCCCGCTTCCAACCGGCCCGAGGCCGATAGGGTCGGGCCCCAAAATCCAATCGCCGGCAGGAAAAAAATCGTTATCAGGACGAGCGGCAGATGGGCGCGCCATTGGGTCCAAACCACAATTCTTCTATGCTGATCCACGGGAACACTATAGCCTTTCCCCTTTATCCCGAAAGGATAGAAAAGTTGTTCTTCTTTCCCATGCCCAAACCAAAGAGAGCCGCGATCCGCAATCATGGCCGTTGCAATCCTGTCTTGTATCAGCCTTGTTCAAAAAGCTTATTTCAATCGACATTCGTCCGGAGGACGACTCCAGATAATTTAATTTTGCGCTCGTCCGTAGCGATTTTCAAGTCGAAAAGCGGCTCGCCGGATGACCCCGCTTCGGGAGGCGGCCAATCCCCGTGAAGGGCCGATGAGCAACCTGTCTCGTCAAAGACCGCCGATCCGCTATCGCGCTGCTTGCTCGGCCTGAAGCTTCTTCTCCCACTCGAAAGCCTGCCGAACGATTTCGTCGAGATTATCATGGACCGGCGTCCAGCCGAGAATTTCGCGCGCCTTGTCATTTGCGGCGACGATCGCCGCCGGATCGCCCGGGCGCCGGCCTGAAATCCTGACGCCGAAATCGACGTCGGTGACGCGTTTCACCGTCTCGATCACTTCCAGTACCGAATAGCCGCGCGCATAACCGCAATTGCAGGTGAGATTGCCGCCCCCGGCGCGCAGATGCCGCAACGCGGCCATGTGGGCGCGCGCGAGATCGGTGACCTGGATGTAATCGCGCAGGCAGGAGCCGTCGGGAGTCGGATAATCGGTCCCGAATACTTCCATGTCCGGCCTCAGCCCGAGAGCGGCCTGCACGGCCACCTTGATGAGATGGGTGGCGTTGGGGAAGGACTGGCCGCTCCGGCCTGCCGGATCGGCCCCGGCGACATTGAAATAGCGCAGCACGACATAATGCAGGTCATGGGCGAAGGCGGCGTCCTCCAGCATCCATTCGACCATCAGTTTCGAGCGGCCGTAAGGTGACACCGGCTTCAGGCTTTCGTCCTCGGAAACCGGGTTTTGCTCTGGCTCGCCATAGACCGCGGCGGTGGATGAGAAAATGAAATGCCTGACCTTTTCCGCGACCGCACAGGCGAGCAGGCTGCGGGCGGAGGCGGTATTGTTGAGATAATAGAGCAGCGGGTCGGCGACCGATTCCGGCACGACGATTTTCGCCGCGAAATGGACGATGGCCTCGACCTCACGGCGGCGTATCAGTTCACTGACAAGGGTCTCGTCTCCGAAATCTCCGACCACCAGTTCGGCCGCGTCCGGCACGGCGGCGCGACGTCCGGTCGAAAGATTGTCTAGCACGACGACTTTTTCGCCGGCTTCCAGCAGTTCCAGGACCATATGCGAGCCGATATAGCCGGCGCCGCCGGTGACGAGAACGGTCATGTCGTTGTTTCCCTGCCTTGCGGCGCGCCTCCTCGGCGATTTTTCCAAGTAGCGGCGGGTTTTAATGCACAATGGAGCTTTTGCGAAGCTCTAAGAGTCTGTCCGGGAAGTTCATTTTTCTAAACAGAGTTTTCGCACCATCAGGCGGATCGATGCTAGGCGGATGAAAGCCAGTGCGTTTCGTGTCAGGTTTTCGAAGTCCTTGGCCAGCCTGCGGCATCTTCCGAGCCACGCGAAAGTCCGCTCGACAACCCATCTGCGCGGGATGACTTCGAAGCCCTTCGCGTTATCGGAGCGCTTGACGATCTCCGTTACAAGGTGCGGCAAAATCTTCTTTTGGGCCGACCTGAACTTTGGTCCCTGGTAGCCGCCGTCGGCGAAGAGCTTGGACAAAAACGGATGCAATCCGAACAGGGTCGCCAGCACCAATTTGCCCCCGTCGCGATCCTGAATATCGGCGGGATGCACGACCGCGTGCAGCAGCAAACCTACCGTATCGACGAGGATATGGCGCTTCTTGCCCTTGATCTTTTTCCCCGCGTCGTAGCCGTTCGGGTCGATGCAAGCCCCCCTTTTTCCGAGCTTTTCACGCTCTGGCTGTCGATGACGCAGGCTGTCGGACTGGCTTCGCGCCCCATCGCCTCGCGGCACTTCACATAGAGCGTATGATGAATACGATTGAGCGTGCCGTCCCACGTCCACAGATCGAAATAGTCGAACAGCGTGCTGCGCGGCGGCAAGTCCTTCGGAACATAGCGCCATTGGCAGCCCGTGCTCAGCACATACATCAGGCCGTTGACGACTTCACGCACGTCGACGCTGCGCTTGCGCCCGCCGCGCTTGGCCGGCGGAATCAACGACGCGACATGCTCCCATTCGGCGTCGGTGAGGTCGCTGGGATAACGCAACTTGTCGCGGTCGTATTTCGCCCGGTTCTCGCTAGTCCACATCGGCAGCCCCTCCCGAATCAGGCTGCTTTCCATGAATCACAAACGACTCGTGCGATTCAACTTCTTTTCGGACGGACACTTAATGATTATGTCGAATCGAAGCACGCGCCGCTGCCGACGTGCGGCGCGGTTTCGTCAAAGAGGTGCGCCGCGCGAATTTCTTCAGCCAATCAATTCCGACTCGCTCAAAGAGGCTATCGGCGAAGCTATCGCCTTGAACCGAACGCCGGTCGTCGAACTCGATGGCGCCTGCGCAAAAAATGGCGGTTCACTTTTGAAGATTTTTGATTTCCGTCAGCATCGCTCGCGCACCCTCATTCGTTGGGTCTAGAGCTATGACTTTCTGAAGCTCTCCAATTGCCAGCTTAAACTTGCGTTGGTTCGCATAGGAGGCAGCCAAATTATAGTGCCCATTCGAGAAGTTCGGGTCAACCGCAATCGATTTCCGGTAAAATAATTCAGCTTTGCTCCAGTTCTGCTGCTGATCCGCTACTACGCCAAGGCTATAGTAGCCCTTCGGGTCCTTCGGCCGAAGAGCGACAAATTTGGTAAAGGCCCGGGTAGCTCGATCGAGATCGCCAAGGCCGGCATAACCGTTTCCCAAATTGATATAGCCAAGCGGAAACTCATGATCCGCATCTGTAGCCTTTTTTGCCCAATTCACCTCCTCGGTGAAATTTCCGAGCTTCCCATAGCAGCCAGCGATCGAGTTTGACGTCGGCGCGACGCCGATGCCTAACGTTCCCAGATCCAGCAACTTTTTGTATTTCTCAATCGCCGCCTCGTAGTCCTTGTGCTCATCCAGATAAAAAGCTTGTTCAAGTAACGGGTAAATCCTTGGGTCTCTGGTCGCCGCAATCCAGTCGAACTCTCGCCCTGGCATCATCGCGTCGGACAGCCCCGGGGACCCGCGTTGAGTGTTTTGAGCGCCGGCTGAGATGGCCGCCATTCCTGTCGCGAGAACCGCGATCAAAATCATCGCCCGCCACTGTCTGGGCGCCTGAAGGTTGTGTCGTGTGGCCTCGTCTGGTTGAAAGGGCAGATTTTCCATCAAATTCTCCAGCCTGGATAATAAGCAAAGCCGCCCTTCCCAACGCCGCGACTTGCGGCGGCAATTGTTTCCGCCGTCTGGAAATCAGGTTATTCGAAATGGGGGAACGCTCAAATAGCGGAAAAACTCCCGGCGGCATCGAGGCCTCTGGGCTGCCGAGAATTTATTTCGAGGAAGTGTAAGGCCGGCTTCACGATGCTCGCATTGCTTGGTCTTAGCGCAGTTCGTTGGCGAAAGCCGGATTTGGGATCATCACAAAAGTCTTGATGGACATTGGCCAGGTCGTGCTCGTCGTATCGATTGGTCTGAAAACGATGGCGCAAATCACATGTTAAATTGACCGGGATTAGGATTTGGCCTCAATCCAGCGAAGGTCCGGCTTTGGCTAAAGACACGGGTGCATCCGGCCAGCGCCGAAATGCCGGCATTGGCGCGAAGCCGTCGGCCATGTGTCGTTTCAAGGGGCCGTTTTCACTGGCGATCCCTCCGCTTCCCAATCATAGCCTCGAGCGGGAGAGCGTCGCGTTTGGAGCGAAACGCGTCGCGGAGCCACCGCGCGCCGCAGGGCGCAGCAACCGCATCATGCGTGCCCGACCAGATCATCCATTTCAGGATGGCCGCAGTTCGCCGACTTGCACGGGATACGCAGCCTGCAGCCGAGGCCAGCGCGGCGACAAGCCGCAAGGACCAGAGGGGGATCTTGCGGATTTTCAAGCGATACGGCGGTCCCAGCACATCGGCGGCTAGTATCCCGATCTGCCGGAAGGAGAAGATGTCCGGACCTCCGACCTGATGCTCCCGCCCGGCTTTCGTGGGGTCGTCGATACAGTCGGCGATAAAGGCGGCGACGTCGCTCCCGTCGACCGGGTTGATCAGGTGGGAACCGTCTCCCAGGACGGTCATTTGTCCATTCGAGAGCACCGAGTCGAACGCCCGATTGGTCAGGTCGCTGAAATAGGCGGTCGGCCGGATGACGGTGAAGGCGGCGCCTGCCTCGCGGCAGGCCGCGCCAATCGTATCGACGGCAACTTCTTTTGCATCGCTGAACGCGGTGAGGCTACGGGACGCCCGTCCTTCGAAGGTTGCGACCAGGATCACATGGGAGGCCCCCGCGCGCAGGGCGGCGCATCCGAAGCGGATATTCGCATCGCGATCAATCGCCCAGAAATCGTCGCTTGCATTGACATGCAAGTTCGACGAGGCCATGCAAGAGATCGCGACATCCGCGCCAAAAAGGGCCTCGGCCCAAGAGTCATGGCGCGCGGCGTCGACAAAGGCGAGCCCGGCCCCGAGCGCTGACAATCGGCGCTGATTCTCGTCGCTGGAGCGATCCCTCAGGAGGGCGACAACCGGCAGGGAACGCGCGCGCAACGCCGCCACGACCCGACTGCCCAGGTAGCCGGTCGCACCGGCAACGCAGATCAGGCCGCGCGTCACCCGAGATAAACCTTCAGATGTCGAAGCGAATAGAGCGGCAGCAAAGGAAACAGGATCGGCGTCTTTCCCGCGTAAGCCCGATAGGCCGCGCCGGCGCCGTAGCGCTCGTCTTGCTTCAGTTCGAGGCGGCGGCTGGAGCCAAGCATCACCAATTCGATGCATAGGAAGCCAAGGCCGCCAAGCACCCATCCGAGTAGGCCGTGGTAAGCCGACATGGCCGAAATCCAGACCCCGAACCAGAACACCATCTCGCCGAAATAATTGGGAAAGCGCACCACGCGAAAAAGGCCGGCTTCGTAGAAAGACGTTGGGTTTTGCTTCTTGAAACGCGATTTCCGCCTGTCCGCACAAGCCTCGACGCCCAGTCGAGCCGCCATCAGCGCAACGCCGACGGGAGCCGACGGCAAAGCCAGCCCGGCTGCCTGCGCTGACATCGTGAGCAGGGCAGGCAGGAACATGAGGACATAGAGAACCGAAACGCCGAGCCAGATGGCGCCCTTCATCGGGCCGCTCACCTTGGCGCCACGCGCGGCGTTTTCCGCCTTGATCGTCTGGAACGAGGCGGTCCGCTCCCGCAAAACGAGGAACGAACCCAGCCTCAGCCCATAGCCCAGAAGGAGCGCGGACTGGGCCAGCGCCCAGCCTCGAAGGGTATCGCGGTAGACAAGCGGGAGAGCGACCGCCTGTGCGGCGATCGAGGCTGCATAGCCAAGGCTCACGAAATACTCGACCCGCTTGAACCCAACCGCTGACAGGAGAAGGCAAAGCGCCAGGCACAGGACGGGATATTGCCACGGCAGCGCCAGCAGTCCGGTAGAGGCGTCTGGAAACGGCGGCATTGCATGATCCTGGGGTCAAGGCGGGCCAAAGGAGCTGCGGGCGGTCTCTCGCCCACGGAACCGGCGGAGGTTCACCGGCGCAATGCTTGCGGCGCCAGGTCGGGGAGTTGGGGGGCCAATTGCTGGACAGATCGGCGGAAACTTCGCCAGCTAGGCGTTGCCAGGTCTCGCGGCGATCCTTCTGCAGCCATAGCTGGGACGCAATCGAAACCCTTGGCTCGCGCCACGCGCCCTGACGTTTTGAGCGTGGCTGGCGTCAGGTATCGGATAGGCGCGCTTTTCTGGCAAGCCGAATTTCTCGTCGGCCAATGCGTTGCGCTCCTTCGACGATGATAAAGTCATGATGGCCCTAGCAGCTCAAGTGCAGCGAGGAGTCGCTGCGCTCGCCGCTGTCATCAGGGGAATTAGGCGTCATTTTCTCCACGTCATGACGATCATCGCCAGAAAGACTGGCTGCAATTGAATCAAGCGGATGGGAAAATTCCGCCGGCGCCGCGCTCTGCTCGGGAGGGGTCTTGACTAGGAGGCGGCTAAAATCCTTTTCGAATTGATTCCAATACATGCGCGTTTCCTGTCTTGAACGTCAGCCAATTTAATCGGCGGTCCCGTGAAGGGGCAGATACGGGATCTACTCATCCCGGTGTCCAAAAGCCTTGGGGATAGATGGGGATGGTCAACTTGACGAATTTTGGCCTCAATCCAGCGAAGGTCCGTTTTCGGCCGAAGACACTGGTTCGTTCGGCCAACGCCATATTTCCGGTT
>NZ_CAIUXT010000058.1 GCF_903903185.1 uncultured Rhodoblastus sp. | reverse complement strand
GGACACGCCGGCGTCCACCCATTTGGCGACGGTGTACTGCCACAGTTCCTGCTGATAGACCGGGCGTTCCCTGGTCGCGTCGCCCGTCGGGTCGGCCAGCACCTTGTCTTAGGGATGGCCGCCGCCGATCCGGGTGGTCTTCATGGCGCGCGAGGCGGCGAGATCGGCCGGGCCAAGGCTCATGCCATGCATGCGCGGCGAGGCCAGGGCGATTTCCTCGACATTCTTCACGCCCTCGGCGGTCTCCAAAATGGCGTGGATCAAGATCGGCCTGGTCACGCCATGCCGGGCTTCGAGCTGGGCCAGCAATTGGTCGAAATAATGAATGTCCCACGGGCCTTCGACCTTGGGCAGCATGATCACGTCGAGTTTCTGGCCGATGGCGCCGACGATTTCGGTCACATCGTCGAGCAGCCAGGGCGAATTGAGGCAATTGACGCGCGTCCACAGGCCGGTCGAGCCAAAGTCGTGGGCGAGGCCCATTTCGATGAATCCCTTGCGCGCCGCCTGCTTGGCGTCGGCGGGAATGCCATCTTCGAGATTGCCGAGGATGACGTCGGACTTCGGGATCATCTCGCCGATCTTGGCGCGCACTTTTTCGAGATGCGGCGGCACGAAATGGATCATGCGTTCGACCCGCACAGGGAGTTCGCGGTAGGGCGCCGGCGCGCCGGTCGCCAGAGGCTCGAAAAATTTGCGTGGGCTTTTTGTCATCGGTAGGACTCCCGTTCCGCACAGGCCTTTAAGTTACATCCGTCTTTGCCGCAATTGCACAATCGCCGCCGGAAGGGCAAAATCGCACCCGCGGCCGGGGAAAGCGAACATGCAAATGAACTTGAGCCACGACGACCCCATCGAACTGCTGACGCCCGCCGAGATGGCGCGGGCCGACGCGCTGACGATGGCTTCGGGCGCCCCCGGCTATGCCCTGATGCTCCAAGCCGGCAGGAATATCGCCGAAGCGGCGGCGGGGATGCTGCGCGCCGGCGAAGGGCAAACGGTCCGTGTCTATTGCGGACCCGGCAAGAATGGCGGCGACGGCTATGTCGCCGCTCGCCTGCTGCGCGAAAAAGGCTTTGACGTCGAAGTCGGCGCGCTCGGCGATCCGCGCCTGTTGCGCGGCGACGCGGCGGCGGCCCGCGCCGAATGGGGAAACGACATCGTTCCGGCCGAACAGCTCGATCCGCGCGGCGCGAATCTGGCGATCGACGCCCTGTTCGGCGCCGGGCTGGCGCGCCCGCTCGACGGCGCTGCCCTGGCGGTCGTGCAGAAAATCAACGCCAGCGGCGCGCCGACGCTGGCGGTCGATGTGCCCTCCGGCATGGACGGCGCCAACGGCGCCATCGGCTCGGAATGCGTGGTCGCCGCCGAAACCGTGACTTTTTTCCGCCTGAAGCCGGGGCATCTGCTCGCGCCGGGGCGCTTCGCCTGCGGCAGGATCCGGCTGACCCAGATCGGCATGGTCGAAGAGACCCTGGCGGCGATAAAGCCGCAAACCTACCTCAATGCGCCGGACCTCTGGCGCGACGCCTTGCCCCGGCCGCGCCCCGATGGCCATAAATATCAACGCGGCCATCTCCTTGTCGGCTCCGGGCCGATGACGCAGACCGGGGCGGCGCGACTGGCCGCCCGCGCCGGCCTGCGCGTCGGCGCCGGGCTGGTGACGGTGGTGAGCCCCGCCGAGGCGCTCGCCGTCCATGCCGCCACGCTGACGGCGATCATGCTGCGGCAGGCCGACAATCCCCTGCAGTGGCGGGAGCTGCTCGCCGATCCGCGCTTCTGCGCGGCTGCGATCGGTCCAGGGTTCGGCATCGGCCCGGCCACGCGGCGGATCGTCGAAACCCTGCTCGCCGCCAGCCCGAAAAGCGGGTTGCGGCCCCTGGGCCTGGTCCTCGACGCCGACGCATTGACCTCTTACGCCGCCGACTGGGACGTTCTGGCGCGGCTGGTCCAGTTGAGCGGGGCCGAAGTCGTCCTGACCCCGCATGAGGGCGAATTCAACCGGCTGTTCAACAAGCAGGCGACGATCCCGCAGATGCGGGCGGATCGGGGCGGCGCCGGCGGCGGTTTGGCGCCGCTTGCCATCCGGCCATTCGACCTGCCTTACAAGATCGATCGCGCGCGGGCCGCCGCGAAGGCGGTTGGCGCCTGCATCGTTTACAAGGGGCCGGACACCGTGGTCGCGGCCCCCGACGGACGCGCCTGCATCGCCCGCAATGCGCCGCCGACGCTCGCCACCGCGGGGTCGGGGGACGTTCTGGCGGGACTGATCGGCGGCTTGCTGGCGCAGGGGATGCCGATGTTCGAGGCCAGCGCCTGCGCGGTCTGGCTGCATGGAGAAGCCGCGGCCCTGTTCGGTCCCGGCCTGGTCGCCGAGGATTTGCCGGAAATCTTGCCGCGCGTGCTGACGACTCTGTTTTCGCGCGAAGGCTGAGGGTTTGGCCGCTGCGGAGATAGCGTCTAGAGCAATGTGCGAAAAAGTGGACGCCGGTTTTTCGCAAAAACATCACGAAAAACAAAGGAGTCCAGAGACGATTGCGGTTCAACCGAATCGCAATCGTCTCTAGACTGCCTCGAACAGCCCTTTCGAGCCGGGAAAAGCCATGACCGACCCCACGATCGCGCAGAAATCTCCCTATGCCGTCGAAGTCGAGGCGGGAAAGACCTATTACTGGTGCTCCTGCGGCAAATCATCGAGACAGCCGTTTTGCGACGGTTCGCATCAAGGCTCGGAATTCACGCCGCTCGCCTACACGGCGGAAAACACCGGGACGGCTTATTTCTGCGGCTGCAAACACAGCCGCAGGAAACCGCTTTGCGACGGCGCCCACGCAAAACTTTAACGAGCAGTTTACGCGACCTCGAACCAGCCCGCCATGCCATTGGCGAAATGTTCCTGGATGGCGCCGCCAATCAGCCATTTGCCTCGATTGCCGGCGATGAAGGCGACATGTTTGGTCGCCCGTTCCGGGACGATCACGCTGTCGCGCCAATAGGGCTCCCAGCCGTCGTCGAGATCGTGCAGCAGCCGCACGACATGGCCCTGAAAAAAGATCGACAGATCGAACAGAGACTTGTTGACCAAAGCCAGCACGACCGCCGAGCCCCTGGCGACCGAAAACAGCGGCGGCCCGTCGAGCCCGCTCGACGCACGGCCGTTGATTTTCCAGATGCGGCGCAACTCCTCAGCGGGAGGCCGGAAGCCGGCCGGCATGCCCTTTCGCCAGCCGCCGTCAAAATTCAGTTCGAACCGTTTCGCCCCCTGCAGCCGGATTTCCGCCGGCAGCAGCGGGTTGAGCGGCGTATGCGTCACCGGAGGCGCCGCCGGCCGGACCGCGCCCCGGGTGGCGATGTCCAGCACAACGGCGTCGGGCAATTCGGTCTCGCCGCGCAGGATCAGGCGGGCGCCTTGCCCTTCCTGACGCGGCAGATCGAGCAGCATGTCGCAGCGCGCGCCCGGTCCGAGCGGCACGGTTCCGTGCAGCGGGGGAAAGGGATCGCAGAACTGGCCGTCGAGCGCGATGACGGTCTGGGCGCCGCCCTCGAAAGCGAGGCGCATGATCCGGGCGTTGGAGGCGTTGACCAGCCGCAGCCGCAGCCGCGCGCCGGGCGGATGGATCAACGACGCCGGGCCGGCCCGGCCATTGACCCCCGTGACGGCGCCATAGCGGCCCTGCCGCAAGGCGTCGGCGGGATGTTCGAAATCGCCGACGATCTGCCCCGAAGCGTCGAGGCGCCAGTCGTCGAGCAGCAGAACGAGATCGTCGTCGACGGCGACCGGGTTCGGCTCATCGACGATCGCGGCGCCATAAAGCCCGCGTCCGAGCTGTTCGCCGGAAAAAGGCTGGATCAGCGGTTGATAGAAATAAGTCCCCGCGTCGGGCGGGACAAAACGGATGTCCTGGGTCTCGCCGGGGGCGAGGGGTTTGCGCACGAGGCCCGCCGCGCCATCGATGGCGTTGGGCAGCCTCATGCCGCGCCAGTGCAGGCTGGTCGGCTGGTCGAGCCGGTTGACCAGCCGGACCCGCATTTCCTGCCCGAGCCTGACCCGCAACAGCGGGCCGGGGGTCAGGCCGCCAAAACCCCAGATTTTGGTCGGCGGGGCAGGGGGCGCCAGCAGGGGCGTCGCGCCCGGGCGGGCTTCGAGGGTAAAAAAACCGTCCGCTTCCTGCGCGCCGACCGAGGAAGCCAGCAGGGTCAGGCAGGCGGAGCCGAGAACATTGCGCCGGGTGAAATGCATGAAAAGACCATAGCAGGTTTTGCCAAATTCTGGACGCCGGTCATGGGCGCCGGTCATAAAAATCATTGCCCGCGGCGCCAGGTTTTTTTTGCCCTCAACGGGTTTCTTGTCGCGGGTCGTCTGTTATAAAACGACCCAACGTCAGTTGCCGTCCCGCGCTTGTGTTGGATCTATTTGGAGCTTTTTTCGCTGACGACAGGGACCGCTGGCTTTTTAGGAAGACCGCGCCCTTGACCTTGTTTTGACGGGTGGTGGAGACAAAAGTTATATTTCGGGAAACGAATGGGCATTCTTCGAATGCCCTGGGGATGCACAGATTGTAAATTATACTTCGGCACGCTCAGGCGTGTGGTGGCGGGCATCGGACGGCGGAACTTACACGGGGGTCTGGATGAATTCGAGAGCGGAACCAGAGATGCAAGCAGCGAAATTTTTTCGGACGCCAAACGCGGAATTGACGATTGTTATTCCCTGCCTGAACGAGGCAGGGACGCTCCCCACCCTGTTGATGGCGATTAAGGACCAGATCGCCTCCGGCGCTTTCGGCAAACGCCACGTTCAAATTCTTGTTTCCGACAACGGCAGCACCGACGGCTCGCAGGATCTGGCGCGCGGGCTTGGCGTTTCGCTCACCCATTGTCCAACACGTGGCTACGGCGCGGCTTTGCGTCACGGCATCATGACCGCGAAGACGCCGATCGTCATGTTCATGGACGCCGACATGACTTATGACCCTGCCGACGCCCCGCGCCTTGTCGATGCGCTCGACGTGGATGTGGATATGGTCCTGGGCGACCGACTCGGAGGGAAGAAGATTCCCGGAGCCATGCCGCCGCTTCATCGCTATCTGGGCACGCCGGTCTTGACCTTCCTGATCAATGCGCTGTTTGCCCGTCACACACGCATCCGAGACTGCAATTCCGGCTATCGATGCTTTTGGAAGGACGCCTACGAAAAGTGGAACATTACTGGTTTCGGAATGGAATTCGCCTCGGAAATGTTGGTTCGCGTTCTGCAAACCGATTCCGTGGTCAAGAACGTTCCCGTCACGCTCTCGCCGAGTCCCCCCGGTCGCGTGCCGCACTTGCGCACATGGCGGGACGGCATGCGCCACCTGCTGCAGATCCTTCTCGAAGCGCCCTCGGTCTTCCGCACGATCGGAATGGTCATGATCCTGCTTGGGTGGGCTGGCCTCATTGCGACGCTGTTCGGTCCGTTCAGGCTCTTCGGCGGTTGGCTTTTCGGCGTGCATTCCGCCGTCATTTTCATGCTGATGGTTTTGGTCGGACAGGATGTCTGGTCCATCGGTCTGTTCGTCTCGCTCAAGTCGGGCAAGCCCGTTTCCAATCAGTATCGCTGGGCGATCGACCTCAATGAGGGCACGCTGTTTTGGGCGATGTTCAGCGTCTTCGCCGTCATTGTCGCATTGCTTATCGGAGCGGTCCTGGTCTGGTCGCAAAAGGGTTATGTCAATCTCGCGCTGGAGGCCGAATTCATCGCCGGCGCGACCTTGATCATGCAGGTTGTGGAAATCCACGCCGCACTTATGGCCACCTCTCTGATCCGGAGGCTGGTGAATTACAATAGCTGACGAGCGCGACCGCCGGTTTTCGCGGCGGCGGTAACTGTCGCCCGATCCGTCGCGGTGGTTGGCCCGAAAACGGCGACGCGCTCCGGTGGTGACATCGGTCTTGCGGAGCGTTTGGCGACCGTTGCAAGCCCGACGGTCCTCAACGCCGTCGGCTGCAACTTCGACGCCGACCGGCCGCTTGGCTTGTTGTCAACAAACCGGCGGCGCTGACCGCCGCAACCGCCGGGAATACGGCGCTCAAGCCCGTGTGGGCGCGCTCTTCCCAGCCCACGCCCGGCGCTCCTGCGCCAAGGACATGGCCTGCGATCGCCGCCGGCGACGCCGGTCGGATCAGCCGCGATGACCAGGCGAAAACAGATACAGATTCGAGCTGCAGGGGCCGAGCAGGAGTCCGGTTGGGCCGATTTTTACGTTGGCGCCTTCCGGACAGGTTTCCTTCAGCCGCTGTTGCGTCATCAGGATGAGATTTTCCGCCTCGACCCACTTCTCCTTTCCGAGCCATCCGCAGGCCAGCTTAAAAGACGCGTCGGACCAATGCAGGAAAGGTATGCCTGTATGCGGTTCGACCGGGAAATACCGATGAGGCGCGGTAATGAAGACGCGGCCCCCGACACGCAGCAACTCGGAAACGAAAAATCGCTGATTTTCAAGGCTGCCGACATGCTCGATAACCGCGTTGCTCGTAACCACGTCGAAGGTTCCATCTTCGAAAGGGAGAGGCTCGTTCGGAATGATCCGCCGATAGCGCACCTTCGGGAACGTCGCTGTGAAATCTCGGCCGGCGCCCAGACCAACCGCCGTAATCCGCTCCTGCGGGGAATAGCGGCGCTCGAGGACGTTTGCGGAGTCGGTGACGACGTCGGAGACACCCACATCGAGGATCGTATCCGTCGGCGTCGGCGCGCAGAATTTCAGAAAATCCGCGTATATCCGGTCTCGGGCGAAAGTCACGATCTTTTCGGATAGGGTTCCGGGACTCGCGACTTCGTAATATTGGCCATCGACTTGATCCAAAGCGCATCTCCTTCGGGTTTTCGGCGGTTTTACGCCCGCGCGCTGTTCGATCGCAAGAACGTCTTGCTTCTCGATGCGACGACGGCGCGATGCCTGACGAGCGCCACGCATTTTCTGCGTGCGGCGTTGGGCTTCGATTGAGAAAAATGATTCAATTCGATACCGAAACGACTATTCCGACAATGACGATCATCATGCCCGCGAATGTTCGATAAGTCACCTGCTCTCTCAGAAAAATCCACGAGAGCAATGGCACATAAAGATAGGTGAGCGCGACGAACAGGTAAGCCCTGCTGATCGGGACGGATTCGATCGTCGCAATCCAGGCGATCGTCGCCGAGCCATAAATCACGATTGCGATCCAAAACGTCACGTTGCTCAGGAGTCCGAGCGGCCCCTGGCCAGCATTCGACACGGCCGTCATCTTGAACAGGATTTGGCCGACCGCAATCACAAACGGAACCGCGATCAGCCCAAACCAGGTTGCGTTGTCAATCTTCATGTTCAAAACCCCGTCGACGATCCCACGTTTGCGTTCTAAAGCCTTTTCCGATCCAATGAAATCGGATAACGGCCTTTGTTAACGCGGACCGGGTTCCCCTTCGCTTGAAAAAGATCCAGCGCGGCGAACACGCTCTCGCGCAAGGCCAACTGCGCCGCCGTCCCGGGCTCTTGCGGCGCTCTATCGAGCTTTTCCCCGACGCGGCCGATGGGGAGGACGATTTATCCCACAGGGGACTTCGATGCAAAAACCCAGGGACGAGTCGGAGAGATCGGCCGGGACAGCGAAGCGCACGGCAAACTGGGACGCAGACATTCAAAATCACGCGCATGGCGTTCTGGCGCAAAGACGGTTTGCCGCTCATTGGCGCCTTTTCGGATCGGATCCGCCCTCGACGCCCGACCCCTGGGACCTGAGAATTAAATGGTTTCCAACGGTGACGGCGCCCTGTCCTGTTTTGGACAGGTTCGACGGGGCTGGCCGTTTGTTGCACACGGTCGGGTTTTTTGCCTTCAGAGGGTTTCTTGTTGCGGGTCGCGTGTTATAAAACGTACTGACGGCTTTTGGCTTCCCGCGCTTGTTTCGCATCTATTTGGAGCTTTTTCCGATGACGCCAGAGACGGTCGGCTTTTTGGGGAAAGTGGCTGCCTTGTCTTTGTTTTGAAGGCTGGCGGCGCCAACAGTTATGTTTCGAGCCGAGCAAGGGCGCCGCTATACACGTCGAACATTTTCAAGGGGATCGCAGTGAAGAAAGTGTTTGAGGCTGTCATTGAGAGGTTTGGGATTTATGAAGTTTGGCAAATTGCGCTGACGCTGGCCATGGTGTTGCTGGCGCTGGTGATCGCAAAACGGCCTGTCAAACTGTTCTCGACGGTTGAGGTGTGGTTCAAGAGCATCGGCGATCGCCCCTTCGTCGCTATCCTTGTTATTGTTGCTGTCGAGATCGGTTTGCGTGTCGCGCTGTTGCCACTTGTTGGAATCCAGGACCCGATCGCTAGCGACGAATTCAGCCTTATGTTACAGGCAAAGACTTACCTGACAGGGCACTTGACGAATAAACCATCGCTGCCTCCGAATTTTACCTCTCTTTCTGTTTTACTAGAGCCGACATATAGTTCTATTTACCCTGTTCTTCGATCATTCCCTTTGTTAGCAGGCTATATTATTGGAGTTGGGGCGTTTGGGGGAGTCCTGCTGTCCGTTGCTGCCTTGGCGGCAGCCATCTACTGGATGGTCCGCAAGTGGCTCGGCGGCGGTTACGCATTTGTAGCGGCCTTGATCGTGATCTTGCGTTTTGGCTTGTTTAGCCATTGGGTCAATTCATATTATGGTGGCGCGTTCACAGCCCTTGGCGGCGTCCTGCTGATCGGAGCTTACAAGAGCCTGAAGTCACGCCCGGCGATCCTGACCGCCGCCGCGCTCGGTCTCGGCGTGGTCATATTGATGACTACGAGGCCGTTTGAGGGCTTATGCTTCGCAGCGCCCATCGTGCTCGCGCTTGGCGTTCATTTCCTGAAATCCAGCGCCGCCGTTCGAAAATCTCTGGCGATTCCCGGCGTAGTCGCAAGCGCGCTGATCCTTGGCGGTCTGGGTCTGACCTTCGCCTATAATGACGCGGTGACCGGAGACTGGAAGCTTTCTCCTTACATCCCCTATCAGCAGACGAGTGGGCTGGAGCCGCTGTTCCTTTTTCAAAGTCTGAAAGCGTCATCGGAATCTTCTGCCCGGTACGAAGGTATCGGTCTCCAACTCGGTAACGCAATCAATATCGACGGGAATGCGCGGAGCCTCTATTCCATCGAGGCTACCAGGTTTAAGAGCGTCTATTTCGTCTTTTATGTCGGTTTCGCGCTTCTCATACCATTCATCATCGGCATTTGGGCGCTGAGGCGAGAGACCGCCGTTCTCCTGTCGGGAGCCTCTCTGGTCGTCGCCCTGGCGATTGGCACATGGAGTCTGCCGCACTATGCCGCGCCCGGCTTCGGAATACTGATCCTGGCCGTAATGTCAGGGTTTCGGGAACTGCGCACATGGAGGCCTTCGAGCCTTCCCTTTGGCCTGTCGCTAAGCCGGACGTTGCCGTTGGCGCTGGTTATCGGGACGGCGGTGCCGCTTAGCGCCGCAGTCTTCGGCGTTCCGGCTTTGATCATCGATCTGCGGCACGACTACTGCTGCTGGATTCACGCACAATCCCTCCACGTTGCGGTAGCGAACGAGATCGAACGGAGTGCAGGCCGCAACATCGTCATCGCGGATGCGGGGCCAAAGATTCCCCGGGAACCGCACGCGGAGATCGTGGTCGCCAACGGCCCGAAACTTGAAGACGCGCGCACCATCTGGATCAACGACGATCCAGAATTCAACGCCTCGACGATCGAGCTTTACTCCGGCCGACGCGTCTGGCGGCTCAGTTGGCTGGACAAAGGAGCGCCGTGTCTTCAGCTGTTTCAGACGATATCGAGCCGGGCCGGCGAGCCGCTCTCGGGCAGTTTCACGAGCCTTGCCGGCGATCCCGGGAAAGGGTGGTTTCCGGCGCCGGCGGAGCAGTGTCCGCAAGGACTCACGCGGGCGCCGGCGCGGCGCTACTATCGGGAAGACTGAGAGCCCGACCTAAAATTCGCTGACCTGCCTCGCGGCGTTCGATTCGCGATAAAGGCAGCGATCGAATCCGCCAAGCATGAAGCCATTTCGTTCGTAAAATCGACAAGCGACGACGTTGTTGGATTGCGTTTCCAGCCTCACACCCGCCAAGGCTCGATCGTGCGCCCATTCATGCCGCATTTGGCGGAAGTCGGCCCGCGCCCGACCGCCGCGCAGAAACATCCACTGCAATGTCCTCGATTTGGGCGAAGCCGGTCCAGCTCTTATCCCATTGACCTTTGCTTTCCGACTCGTCGGAAGCCATAGCCCGTCCGCAAGGGGGGGCGTCTATCGACGCCCTGCCGGCGCCGCTTCAGTCGAAGCGGTCGTGCGATTAACTGGATACAGAGGGGCGAAATCGCCTTCCATCCGCGAAAAACCCTCCTCCCCCCTGTGGCGAAAACGCCGCTTGTGTTATTTTTTTGCTGCACGGGGCTTCGGCCATTGCTATAGAACGCGACCCATACGGGCGGCCGGGCTCTCGCGCGGCGTTCGGCAGGCGCGCGGGCGTGGCGGAACTGGTAGACGCGCCGGATTTAGGTTCCGGTGGTGCAAATCATGGGGGTTCGAGTCCCTCCGCCCGCACCAGCGCCAAAACCATCGGCCGCAAGATCGTGGCCCATCGCATCGGCTCCAACAACGTCGCAAGGCCGCAAAGCCCGAAGGCGCACAGGTTTTAGAGGTTTTGACAATGCAGACGACCGAAACGCTTTCGCAGGGGCTGAAGCGGGAATATCAGGTGGTTCTGGCCGCCGCGGAACTGGCCGTAAAACTCGACTCCCAGCTCGCCGGCCTCAAGGACAAGGTGCGCATCAACGGCTTTCGTCCCGGCAAGGTGCCTTTGGGGCACCTGAAGCGTCTTTATGGCAAGTCGATCATGGGCGACGTCGTCCAGGAGGCGGTCAACGAGGCGCAGCAGCAGATTCTGGGCGAGAACAAGCTCCGCCTCGCCGGCCAGCCCAAGATCGATTTTCCTGAAGACCGCGACGAGATCGAAAAAGTGCTCGAAGCCTCGGGCGACCTGAAATTCAGCCTGTCGTTCGAAGTCCTGCCGAGTTTCGAACTCGGCGCCTTCGACGAGATCGAGCTGGAGCGTCTGGTGGCGGAAGTTCCCGACGCGGAAGTCCAGCAGAGCCTCGACCAGCTCGCCGAGCGCAACCGCCCCTATGAGGCGCGCGAGGAAGGCGCGGCGGCGCAATCGGGCGACAGGCTCACCATCGATTTCGTCGGCCGCCTCGGCGACGAGGAATTCGAGGGCGGCAAGGGCGAGGGCGTCGATCTCGTGCTCGGCTCCGGCTCGTTCATCCCCGGTTTCGAGGCGCAGCTCGAAGGCGCGATCGCCGGCGAGGCCCGCAAGGTCACGGTGACCTTCCCGGCCGATTACCAGGCGCCCAATCTGGCAGGCAAGGAAGCGACCTTTGACGTCACGGTCAAGGCCGTGGCCGCCCCCGCGACCGTGGCCATCGACGACGCCTTCGCCAAGAATTTCGGCCTCGACAGCCTGGAAAAGCTGCGCGAGGCGGTGCTGGCGCGCGTCAAGGCCGACTATGATCGCGCCTCGCGCGAGAAACTCAAGCGCGCCCTGCTCGACGCGCTTGACCGGAAATACGCCTTTGAGCTGCCGGAGGACATGGTCGAGCAGGAATTCGGCGGCATCTGGAAACAGGTCGAGGCCGAGCTCAAGTCCACCGGCAAGACCTTCGCCGACTCCGGCGAGACCGAGGAAGAACAGCGCGTGGAATATCGCCGCATCTCCGAACGCCGCGTGCGCCTCGGGCTGGTCGTCGCTGAAATCGGCGAAAAGGCCGGCGTCAAGGTCGGGGACGATGAAGTGGGCCGCGCCGTCGCCGAACGGGCGCGCCAGTTCCCCGGCCAGGAAAAGCTGTTCTGGGACTATTACCAGAAGAACCCCCAGGCTCTGGCCGAGATTCGCGCGCCTTTGTTCGAGGAAAAGGTGGTCGATCACATCATCCGACTGGCCAGGGTCACCGACAAGACGGTGTCGAAGGAAGAATTGTTCAAACCGCTGGATGACGAAAAGTCAGCCTGATTCGCGCCTTGCCGGGCCATTCGAGGAGCGCCCGCGCCAGCGCGGGCGCTCCTTTGCTTTTTTGCCGCCGAAATCGCGCGAACGTGCGTCGCGATTTCCGACAATTCTTTTCTAAGCAGCGCCATTTCGCGCGACCGCGCCGCGCAAACCCTTGGTCGGGATGCGGAAAATCCGCCGTCCCTGGCCCCTCGATCGACTCCCAAAACAGGTTGGATGGTCTGATTTTGCAACGCTTTCACCGGTCAGCGGGCGCCTCGCGCCATCGGCCTTTGCTTCCGACTCGTCGCAAGCAAAGGCGCCCGCCGGCGTCAGCCGGCGCCGCTCCAGTCGGAGTGGACGCCATCGGTTCTTTTCAAGGGCCGGCGGTATAAGCGTCGCTTGCGCCGCCCGGACGCAGGCCCCGATCTTGCATCGGTTTTCACGTCGGAACGGCGCGGCCATTGCCTCGGCTGGCCAGTGCATTATGTTGGGACAGGGCCAGAAAAAAGGGGCGGCGCCCGCCGCCGATGGAAACGATCCCGAAAGGCGGCTTCCGCCGCCGAATAACCAGTTCTCGAACGGCGGCCGAAGTCGCCGGTTAAAGTTCCAAGGAAACCGTAAATGCGCGATCCGATAGACGTTTATAACCAGTATCTCATACCGCAGGTTGTCGAGAACACGCCGCGCGGCGAACGCGGCTTCGACATTTATTCGCGCCTTTTGCGCGAGCGCATCATCTTCCTGACGGGTCCGGTCGAAGACGGCATGGCTTCGGTGATCATCGCGCAATTGCTGTTTCTCGAAGCCGAAAACCCGAAAAAAGAAATCTCGATGTATATCAACTCGCCCGGCGGCGTGGTGACGTCGGGCATGGCGATCTACGACACCATGCAGTTCATCAAGCCCAAGGTCTCGACGCTTTGCGTCGGCCAGGCGGCGTCGATGGGGTCGCTGTTGCTGTGCGGCGGCGAGGCCGGCATGCGCTTCGCTCTGCCCAACGCGCGCATCATGGTGCATCAGCCTTCCGGCGGCTTCCAGGGCCAGGCTTCCGATATCCTGCGCCATGCCGAGGACATCATGAAAGTCAAGAAAAGGCTGAACGACGTCTATGTCCATCATACCGGGCGCGATTACGAGACGATCGAGCGCACGCTCGACCGCGACCATTTCATGTCGTCGGAAGAGGCCAGGGAATTCGGCATCATCGACCAGGTGCTGACCAAGCGCCCCGATTCGGGCGACGACAAGAAGTGACGCCCGCGGCGCCCGTCTTGCTTACCGGGAGGGGAAGACGGGACGTCGGGAGCTTTGCGGAAAATGTGAAGCTTGCCATTGTCGGCGAGGGGCTTAAATTAGGCCTTTCGACGTCAAGGAATGACCGGGGCGCGGTGGCGCGCCATTTCGCCGGACCGGCGGCGGAACCCTGTCGGGGATGGAGCGCAAGCTGCATCGCCGGCGCAAGAAAACAGCGGTCGGGCGGGCCCGAAACGACCGCAAGGAGAAGCTTATGAGCAAGGTTGGCAATAGCGACTCGAAAAACACGCTCTATTGCTCGTTCTGCGGCAAGAGCCAGCACGAGGTGCGCAAGCTGATCGCCGGGCCGACGGTGTTCATCTGCGACGAATGCGTCGAACTTTGCATGGACATCATCCGCGAGGAGAACAAATCGGCGCTGGTGAAGACTCGCGACGGCATTCCGACGCCCAAGGAAATCTGCAAGGTTCTCGACGATTACGTGATCGGCCAGTTCCAGGCCAAGCGCGTATTGTCGGTCGCCGTGCATAACCATTACAAGCGGCTCAATCACGCCACCAAACATTCCGATGTCGAACTGGCCAAGTCGAACATCCTGCTCGTCGGCCCGACGGGCTCGGGCAAGACGCTGCTGGCGCAGACCCTGGCGCGCATTCTCGACGTGCCCTTCACCATGGCCGACGCCACCACCTTGACCGAGGCCGGCTATGTCGGCGAGGACGTGGAAAACATCATCCTGAAGCTGTTGCAGGCCTCGGATTACAATGTCGAGCGCGCCCAGCGCGGCATCGTCTATATCGACGAAATCGACAAGATTTCGAGGAAATCCGACAATCCGTCGATCACCCGCGACGTGTCGGGCGAGGGCGTGCAGCAGGCCCTGCTCAAGATCATGGAAGGCACGGTTGCCTCCGTTCCGCCGCAGGGCGGACGCAAGCACCCGCAGCAGGAATTCCTGCAGGTGGACACGACCAACATCCTGTTTATTTGCGGCGGCGCCTTCGCCGGCCTCGACAAGATCATTTCGGCGCGGGGCAAGGGCACGTCGATCGGCTTCGGCGCCAAGGTGGAGGGGCCGGACGAGCGCCGCGCCGGCGAAATCTTCCGCCATGTCGAGCCCGAGGATCTGCTGCGCTTCGGCCTGATACCGGAATTCGTCGGCCGCCTGCCGGTGATCGCCACGCTTGAGGACCTCGACGAGGACGCGCTCAAGAAAATCCTCACCGAGCCGAAGAACGCGCTGGTCAAGCAATACCAGCGGCTGTTCGAGATGGAGAATACCGAACTGACCTTCCAGGACGAGGCGCTCAACGTCATCGCCCGCAAGGCGATCGACCGCAAGACCGG
>NZ_CAIUXT010000057.1 GCF_903903185.1 uncultured Rhodoblastus sp. | reverse complement strand
GGGTTTCTCGCCGCGCAACGATTAACGCGGCTGGAAACCCCTCATCCGTCTCGCGCTTCGCGCCACCTTCTCCCGCAAGGGGAGAAGGGAGAAAGCCGACCGGCGTGGTTGACGGGATGCAGGAATGCGCAAAACCATCCGCGTGCAGACAGAACCCTTCGACGCCGCCGCCGAGGCCGCCGCGCTAACCAACGGGCGCACGGATATCGGCGCTTTGGTCAGTTTCGTCGGCCTGTGCCGCGACGAGGCGGGGACGCTGGCCGCTCTGGAGCTCGAGCATTATCCCGGCATGGCCGAGGCGGAACTGGCGCGAATCGCGCAGGAGGCGGAAAGCCGCTGGCCGCTGCTCGGCCTGACCCTTATCCATCGCAGCGGCAAGCTTTTGCCCGGCGAGGGCATCGTGCTGGTGCTGGCCGCCAGCGCCCACCGGCAGGCGGCTTTCGCCGCCGCCGAATTCCTGATGGACTTTCTCAAATCCCGCGCGCCGTTCTGGAAGAAGGAACATCGCGCCGACGGGACGCCCGGCCTCTGGGTCGAGGCGAAGGACGCCGACGAGGCGGCGCTGTCGCGCTGGCGCTCGGGAGATTGAAGCCGGCGGCGCGTCGCCCCGCCGTCCCGCTCACAGCCGTTCGATTTTCCGCGCGGCTTCGTCGATGAGGTCGGCGATTTCGAACAGGGTTTTCTTGTCCGGTTCGCCGGCCAGCCGCTGGCCGAGCGCGGTCTTCAGGTTCTGCATCGCGCGGGCGATGGGGCCGGCGTCGAGCGGCCGGGCGCGCTGGCCGATCGCATCGAGCCGCGCCAGCGCGGTTTCCGCGTCGCGGCGATGTTCGTCGAGAAAGGCCTTGCCGGCCTCGGTCAGGGCGAATTGCCTTTTTGCGCCTTCCGGGGCCCGCGCTTCGATCTGGCCGATTTCCTCCAGCAGGCTGAGGGTCGGATAGACGATGCCGGGACTCGGGGCATAGGCGCCGCCGGTGCGGGTCTCGATTTCGCGGATCAGGTCGTAGCCATGGCGCGGCTCGGCTTCCATCAGCGCGAGAAACACCAGCCGCAACTCGCCGCCCTCGAACATGCGCCGCCGGTCGCCGCGCTCGTGGCCCTCGCCATGGGCCCCGCCACGAAATCCGCCGCGAAATCCGCGGCCCGGACCGCCTCCCGGTCCGGCTGCGAAAAATGCTCGCTGGCGATGGCCGCAGCCCCTGCGCGGGCCGTCGCCCGGATTGGGCCTGAATTCGGGTCCTTGTCCGTGCTCCCGGCCATGTTCTTGACCGCGTTCTTGACCGCGTTCTTGACCGCGTTCCTGGCCTTGTTCCCGGCCGAAACCGCGATGGCGATGAAGGTGATGTGTCATTATATAATATCTCCGATATATCTTTTGTCAGGGTGGATCAAAGCGTAAGTGGGCCGCTTCCATTGGGTTCGAGTCGTTGGATTGGCCGGTCGGCGGGACCCGTTCCGGTTGCGCTCTACGCCGTTTCCTGGCCCGATCCGCTTTCTGGCCGAAGCTCTCGGCGGCTTGCTTACGATGTAATTAGATATATCTTAGCGCTATCTGTGTCAAGCGGAAATTCCTGGGGGCTTCGCGTCCTTATTTGCGGCGCCGCGCATTGACCCCGCCAGTGCAGCGTGTAGCTTGGCGGCGGTCCAGGCGCGCAATGTCGTTCCGACTTTGACGCCGCGGCAAAGACAAGAATTTGGGAGGGGACATGGCGTTTCGAACGGTGAAATCCACCTTGATGAGACTCGCTCTGGTTTCCGCTTCGCTGTTCTTCCCGGCACAGCAGGCGGCGGCGCAAGAGTCCAAAGAGCCGGGCAGGAAGCCCAATATCGTCATCATCTGGGGCGACGATATCGGCCAGTCGAATATTTCCGCCTATACCAATGGATTGATGGGCTATCGCACGCCCAATATCGATTCCATCGCCTCTCAGGGCGTGATCTTCACCGACTATTACGGCGAGCAGAGTTGCACGGCAGGCCGTTCCTCCTTCATCACCGGCCAGGCCGGCCTGCGCACCGGCCTCACCAAGGTCGGCCTGCCGGGCGCGCCGCTCGGCTTGCAGAAGGACGATCCGACCATCGCCGAACTGCTCAAGGTTCAGGGCTACGCCACCGGCCAGTTCGGCAAGAACCATCTCGGCGACACCGACGACACGCTGCCCACCCGCCACGGCTTCGACGAATTCTTCGGCAACCTGTATCACCCGAACGCCGAGGAGGGGCCGGAGAACGC
>NZ_CAIUXT010000056.1 GCF_903903185.1 uncultured Rhodoblastus sp. | reverse complement strand
TCAGGGCCACCTATTTTTCGGCGATGGCGACCGTGGGCGTCGCGTTCGTCAAGCCTCTTCCCAGGCTCATCTGGAACGCCAGCGCGAGCACCCCGATCGGCCTCTACGCCGTGCGGCCGCCAGGCGCGCTGCGCGACACCGAACTTGTCGCCGTCATGCCGCCGGAACCCATCGCGAGCTTCCTCGCCGATGGCGGCTACCTGCCGCGCGGCGTGCCCTTGATGAAACGTGTTCTGGCACTGCCGGGACAGAGCGTCTGCCGGCATGGGCTGCGCATCACCATCGATCAAGTCGAGGTCGGCGATGCGCAAGCCCGCGACCGGCGTGGACGCGATCTCCCCGACTGGCAAGGCTGTCGGACCGTCGCCACCGGGGACGTTTTTCTGATGAACCCCGGCGTCCCCGACAGTCTGGACGGCCGGTATTTCGGCCCACTCCCCGCCAGTGCGATCGTCGGTCGGGCGGTTCCTCTTTGGACCGATGAAGGAGACGACGGCCGCTTCGTGTGGCGTGCCGCGACGCACTGAGGCCACCGCAACCCTGCAATGGAAAGGATGACCACATGGACTGCATCGGTACTTTCACTCGCACCCGAGACGGCTATTGCGGCCGGCTGCGTACGCTCACGATCGATGTCGAACTCACCCTCGTTCCGGCCAATGCCGGGGACGGCGAGAACGCGCCGGACTTTCGGATTCACGCAGGCGACAGCGCCGACGGCCCGGAAGTTGGCGCCGCCTGGAAGCGCACCGGCGAGAAGGCCGGAGCTTATGTCTCGTTGCTGATCGACGATCCGGTCTTCACTCAGCCCATCCGCGCGAATTTGTTCCAGGCTGAAGCCAAGGGATCGAGTTTCAATCTGCTCTGGAACCGTCCGGCGAAGCGCGACGAGCGAGCCTGACCCATGCACACAGCAACTCGTCACGCAGCCGCGCATCCGCTGGTCAGCTCATGTCAGATCTTCGACCGATCGCGCGCCCGTCCGACAGCCATTGCGACCGCCATCATCGCGATGATGGGCATGCCGGGTAACACGCCCTTCGAGTCGGCGGCATTCGCGCAGGGCAAAGCCGCATCTGTCATGCGCGTCGCCGATCCCTTCGCGGCGTTTGTCGGCGAAGCGTCACAGCGGTTTGGAATTCCCGTATCGTGGATCCGCGCCGTCATGCATGCCGAGAGCGGGAAAGACATCCACGCCCTCTCTCCGAAAGGCGCGATGGGCTTGATGCAGATCATGCCGGCGACTTGGGCGAGCCTGCGCGCTCGTCACGGCCTCGGCGCCAATCCATACGATCCGCACGACAATATTCTGGCCGGCGCGGCCTTTCTGCGAGAGCTTCACGATCGCTACGGTTCGCCCGGTTTTCTAGCCGCCTATAATGCCGGACCGGGACGGTATGAGGACCATTTGGCGACCGGCCGACCGCTCCCGAAGGAAACGCGAGCCTATGTCGCCGCGATCGCACCGCTGATCGGTAAAGGGCCGATCACGGGCGCTATTGCAATCGCTTCGGTCCCGCGTTCCCGGACCGAGGGACCAATCTTTGTGGGACAAGACGAAGGCGCTCCAGGTGTCGATGATGCGGCGGCATCGGCGCGGCCGAACCGTTCACCAGGCTTGCGTCGCGTCGTCGATATGTCGGCTCTCGTGCCGCGTTCAGACAGCCTCTTCGTGCGAATCTCTGCTCGGGAGCGGCCCCGGTGAGCGATGGCGCATTTCTTCGGACGCTGGCGGACTACATCGTGGGTTTGACGATGGAGAGGGGTGGACAGGGCAACACGACCAAACGACGGCTAGATAAAAGCGGGTCTCCGGGCGTCATCCAAGCCCTTGAACGGGCTTGTCTTTCTCCGTGCCGCTCGGTCGGGTCGCGTGCCGCTCCCAGGCAGAATACCAATGATTTCAATGGAATTGGCGGCACCACCCACTTTCCAGGCCCGGGATTCCGCGCATGAGCGGCTCCGGCGAGGATTTCCGCGTTCGTCCCGGCCGCATCCGCGGCACCCGCGCCGGCAATTCCAAGAGCTTCGTCAACCAGGTGCTGCGCGCCGCGAAGAGGGCGGGCCATACCGCTCCGCAATCTGGTCCCGGCAAGCCGACCGGCCTTGGCCGCTCGACTTTCGGGCGTGGGCGGCTCGCGTTCAGCCGCAACCGATTGTTCACGCCCACCCGCCGCGTCGTGGTGAAAGCCCGCGTCGCGCGCCATCAGGGACGCGCCTTCCGCTCCGCGCCTATGTCGGCGCATGTCGCCTATCTGAAGCGCGAGGGCGTTACGCGCGACGGCGAGAAGGCGCGCATGTTCGATGCCGAGACCGACCGCGCCGATGATGCTGGATTTGCCGATCGAACGAAGGATGACCGCCACCACTTCCGCTTCATCGTCTCACCCGAAGACGCCGCCGAGATGACCGATCTCCGAGCTTTCACGCGAGACCTCACGCGGCAGATGGAAGCCGACCTTGGGACCAGGCTCGATTGGATCGCCGTCGATCACTGGAACACCGACAATCCGCATGTCCATCTTTTGGTGCGCGGCGTCGATGAGACCGGCCAGGACCTCGTGATTTCCCGCGACTATATCAGCCGCGGCTTGCGCTCCCGCGCCGAGGAGCTTGTAGCGATCGAACTTGGCCCCAAACCCGAGCATGAAATCCGCTCCGCACTTGAGCGCGATGTCGGCGCCGAGCGCTGGACCCGGCTCGACACCGAGATACGCATGGCCGCCGACGAGACCGGGTACATCGATCTCCGCCCGGAGCATACGGGCGCGGCCGATCCAGAGACCCGCCGGCTCATGATCGGCCGCCTCCAGCATCTGGAAACAATGGGGCTGGCCACGCCCGCCGGCCCCGGCGAATGGATGGTCGGGCTCGAAGCGGAACGAAGCCTCCGCGATCTCGGCATGCGCGGCGACATCATCAAGACCATGCACCGCGCCTTCACCGACAATGGCTTCGAGCGCGGCGTCGCCGACTATGTCATCGACACGGGCGCCGCGACGTCGCCGATCATCGGCGGGCTCGTGGACAAAGGCCTGCATGACGAACTGACCGGGGAAGCCTATGCCGTGATCGACGGCACGGATGGCCGCGCTCACCATGTGCGGTTTCGGGATACCGAAGCCTTCACCCATGCCCCACCCATCGGTGGCATCGTCGAGGTGCGCCGGTTCGGTGGCGCCGATGACCAGCGGCCGACGCTGGTGCTTGCGAACCGATCCGACATCGACCTTGCCCG
>NZ_CAIUXT010000055.1 GCF_903903185.1 uncultured Rhodoblastus sp. | reverse complement strand
TGGCAGGCTTTTCTTCCAGATCCGATCCGCGCTCCAGCAGGCCCGCCTCTTCGAGGGCCTCGA
Source organism: uncultured Rhodoblastus sp. (assembly GCF_903903185.1). Lineage (GTDB taxonomy): Bacteria > Pseudomonadota > Alphaproteobacteria > Rhizobiales > Beijerinckiaceae > Rhodoblastus. Next base: position 1,751 of record NZ_CAIUXT010000055.1, on the reverse strand, counting down.
TATCGGGCAGGTCGCGCAAGCTTCCCAGCCCAAAAACCTCGAGGAACAGCTTGGTCGTCACATAAGTCAGCGGCGCGCCGGGCGCCGGCGCGCGCGGGCCGGCGCCAATCAGGCCCAGACGCTTCAGGCGAGCGAAAATGTCGCGGCTGACCTCCTTGCCGGTCAGTTGCGACAATTCTCTTCGGGTGACCGGCTGAAGATAGGCAATGGCGGTCGCCACCAGATTTTCGGTCTGGGTCAGGGCCTCGACTGACGCCCCGCCCGCCCCAGGCGCGCCGGCGGCGCGGATCGCGTCGGCAAACCGGGGCCTGGTGCGATGGCGCCAACCACCGGCGACAAAAGCCAATTCGTAAGGGCGATCGGCCAGTTCGTGCTGGATGTCGGCGATCAGCTCGTCGAGGGAGCAGTCTTCGCCGACCAGCAGGCTCAAAATTTCGCGCGGCACTGGCGCCACTGATGCGAAAATCGCCGCCTCGACGCGCCCCATCCATTCGCGCCAGCGCAGATCCGGCGGCAGGTCGGCGAGGTTGCGGTCAAACAGCAGGTCGCCTTGCGCGGGTGGCCGCATGGTTTAAAGCCCGTAAAGCCGGAAAGTGGGACGCTGCGTCATTTCGCGCAACGCGCCAAGTTCGACCAGCCGCTCAAGAAAACGCCGGGCGGCGCGGTCCGAGCCCAGTTGCGCCGAGCCTGCGCGGCAGAGATCGCCGGCGGAGACGACATCGTCGGCGAGCAGCGCCGCGACGCCGCGCTCCGCGCCTTTGACGCGCAATGTCGCGGCGGCTGCGATCAGCCGGGCTGCGCGGCGCTCCAATTCGATCGCCTGGCCATGACAGGCCATGGCCTCGCGCAAGACTTTGGCGTAGCGCTCGGCGACAGTTCCCCTGCGGCCGACGCCGGCGGCCGCAATCACGGACAACGGGCGGGCCCAACCGAGGCGGCGAGCGAGGACAAGGTCGGCGGCCATGGCGGCGAGGGCGTCGCCCTCCCCTGCTCCGGCGTCCAACGCCGCGACGCAGGAGTCCGCCGCCTCGAGCGCCGCCGCGACCGGCTCGGGATGTTCGGCCGCGAGTGTCAGGCCGTCGAAAGCGCCCGCCGTCGCGCGAAAGCCAAGCGCCTCAGTGAGCGCCGCAAGGCTGGGGCCCGCGAGCCGCGCCGGCCGCGTCGAAAAATCGCGCCACAGGCGATAGAGTTTTCCCGCTGGGCCTGGATCGTCGCCGGGCCTTGTCAGATGGTGGGCGTCGCGTAAGCGCGCCTCGTCTTCGCGATGGCGCAACAGGCGGGCGCTGGCCGCCGCCGCCCGCAAAGCCTGACGCAGGCGCAAAGTCCAGAGCCAGTCCGGATCGGCGCGAACGATTCGGTCGACGGCGAGCAGGACCGAACCGGCGGCGAAGGCCGGCGCGGCGCCCCCGAGCCAAGATGGAAGCGGCTGACAGAGCTGGGTTTTTTCTGCTATCGAGGCCGCGACAGCGGCGCGCTTGCGGCGCGACGGGGTGGGCGGAAGGAGAGCGGGACCGAGCGAATCCATGCCGGCGAGCATAACCGATGACGGCGCTTTGTCACCAATAATCAGGCGCGAAGCGCCGCGCCTGTCGTCGCTTTTATATGTCCGATAATGTTGCATTATCGGACATAATATGATGTGCTCCTGGACATGAGCAAATCAGCCAAAAAACCGCGTTTTTGCGAATGCCCTACCCCGGTCGCGCCGGCCGCCAGGGTATGGCAAGCCTCTAACCAATTGACGCGACTGC
>NZ_CAIUXT010000054.1 GCF_903903185.1 uncultured Rhodoblastus sp. | reverse complement strand
CCTTCCAGACCTTGAGCGCGGCGGGCCTGTGGCGGTTCAAGTCCGCGACGATCTCGCCGCGCGCCCGGCTGGTGGTCAATACGGCGGAAGCCGCCATCGACGCCGCCATCGCCGGCGTCGGCGTCACCCGGGTGCTGAGTTATCAGGTGGAGCAAGCCATTCGCGCCGGCGCGTTGACGGTGGTGCTGGAGGACTGCGAGCCCGCGCCCCTGCCGGTCAGCCTGGTTCATTCCGGCGAAAGACTGCTGCCGCTCAAATTGCGGGCCTTTCTGGATTTTGCGACGCCTCGGCTGAAAGCCCGCGTCGTCCAGGCGGCGCTTGGGCCAGCGCGTGGCGAGGGCGAAGCGAGATCGTAACAATCCGGGGCGCCGGGACGAATGAAGGCCAAGGCCAGCGAAGGGTTGCGCCTTGCATCCTCGCCGTCGGGAGTCCGCCTCATGACCTTTTTTCCATCCACGGTCTTCGCCATTCTTGGCCTTTCCGCCCTTGACCTTGCCGCGACCTCCGGCGTCGTCGAAGCCGCCGGCCGGCCCATCGTGGTTGAATTATTCACCAGCCAGGGCTGCTCGTCCTGTCCGCCGGCCAATGCCAATCTCATCGAACTTTCGCGCCGTCCCGATGTCCTGGCTTTGAGTTTTGCCGTGACCTACTGGGACCGGCTGGGCTGGAAGGATATTTTCGGCAAGCCGGAGTTCACCGCCCGCCAGGTCGATTATGAGCCCGGACTCGGGCAGTCGGGGCCGTTCACGCCCCAATTCGTCGTCGAAGGCCGGGGTACGGTGGTCGGCGCCAGGCTGAGCGATATCGAAGCGCTGATCGCCGCGCAGAAAATCGATGCAGGGCCGACCATGCGCCTAACCCGGGATCGGGCGACCATCGGCGCCGGCAAGGCCCCGGACGGCGGCGCGAATGTCTGGCTCGTGCGCTACGAACGGGGCGTCCTCGATGTCGCGGTCAAACGCGGCGAAAACAGCGACCGGACCTTGCCGCATGGACATGTCGTGCGGAGCCTCGCCCGCATCGGCGGCTGGACCGGAGATGCCGTCGAATTTGCGCTGACGGGACAGGCGGACGGATTGCGCACGGCGATTCTGGTGCAGGCCCGTCACGGCGGCCCGATTGTTTCCGCCGCCACCGATTGATCGGGACGCCGGTCGCCTCCACGCGACGAGTCCAAAGCGAACCTCGCAAGAGCCAGCACCAGGATCGGATAGAGCGAGGACCAGCGATACAGCGCATCAAGCGGCAGGTGCGACTGCAAGCCGCCGACCAGCCACGACCCGACGCCGACGCCGGTCATGAGCGCGGCGATCAACATCGACGAGACCCAGGCCACGTTGTCTGGAAACCGATCGACCGCGAGAGATATGGTGAGTGGCAGGAAGGCGGAGCAGGCAAGCCCCGCGACGGCGAAGGCTCCGATGCCGGTCGCGGCGCTATCGGCGAACGAAACGAGCCAGAAGGCTGCGATCATCAACACCGGCAGCGAGACCCAGATGATCTTGGCGGGCACACGGACGATCAGGACTGAAACCAACAGCCGTCCAGCCACGAGGGAGCCCCAGAAGGCCGATAGAGCGAAGCTCGCGGTCATGTCGGGCAGTCCCTTACTATCGCGCAGGAAGATCACCGCCCAGCTCGAAAATGTGCCTTCGGCGAAAGCATAGATCACGGTGATTGCTGCGAATAGCCAGAATATTGGCGAGGCGGCCGGCCGCGTCGCCTTTGTTTCGTCCGCGGCGGCAGGCGTCGCCGGCTGCGGCAACCGGATGAGCAAGGCGGCGGTCGACGCGATCGCGCAGGCGGAAGAGAGGCCGACTGGAAATTCAAACCATGTTCCCGCTGCGATGAACGGCCCGGCGATCAGCGGGCCGATTGCGAGCCCAAGCCCGATCAGCGAATGCGCGGCGACGATCGCGGTCTGGCTTCGGTGCGGAAACAAGAGGCCCGGATAGGCGTTGATCGGCCCGCCGATCAGCCCAAAGCCAAGACCGAGGCTCGCCGTGCCGGCAAGAAGCAGATCGACGCCGCCGGACGGCGAAACGAAGTTCGTGCCTGCGAGAAGAGCCTGGCTCGTCGCATTGGCGGCGAGCGCCAACGCGAACAGCGCCTTCAGTCCGATCATGCGCGCGAGCGCGCCGCCGGCGACAGCCCCGACAATGGCGAGCGCCACCTGAGGCAGGAAGATCGCGCCGTAATCGGCGTCCGACAAAGCCAGCGTCTGCTTGAGCAAGGCGCTCACCGTGGGAAAGCTGACCAGCGTCATGCCTTGCAGCAACGCTCCGGCATAAACGATCAGCACAGCCGACGGGGCCGCCGCGATTTTGGCCCCTGACATCGATCCTGCGGTCGTCGGAGAGGTCATCATTCGGCCGCCTCGCGAATTTGCCGGCTGCCCCAGTAGGCGGGAATATCCTTGCGATAGTGGCGCGAAACGAGATTTGCGATCAGCCCGGTCCATCCGGTCTGGTGCGAGGCGCCCAATCCCTGGCCGGTCTCGGCGTGGAAGTACTCGTAGAACAAGAGAAGGTCGCGCCAGTGAGGGTCGTCGCGGAACGGCGGCTGCGTCTGCATGGCTGGCGCAACGCCGCAGGCGCCGCGGCGATAGATGTTGGCGACGCGGTCCGCGATCAGGTTTGCAACGCCGTTCAGGGACAACTGCTCGCCGCCGAGGCAAGGAATGGCAAACATGAATTCGTCGCCGAGGAAGCGGTGGAACTTCTCCACCGCCTGGATCAGCATGTAGTTGACCGGCAGCCAGATCGGCCCGCGCCAGTTCGAGTTGCCGCCGAACAGAGCGGAGTTCGACTCGCCGGGAACATATTCGATCATCGCCGCACCGACCCCGGGAAGCACGCCGAGGTCGCAGTGGGTTGCGTGAATCTTGCTGACGCTGCGGATGCCGAAGGGCGAGAGGAACTGATCCTCGTCCAGCAAGCGCGACAGCATCGGCTGCAGCATTGTGTGATCGACCACGGACAGAAGATGCTCGCCGCGATCGTTCTCCCACTCCGGGCACGAGCAGACATAATGGCCACGGAACAGGCCGCCCTTATGCGCGCGCAGGCGATCGCGGAAGCGGGGCGCGCGGCTGAGCAGGCGGCGGTCGACGACCTCCGTCGCAAAGAGAGGGATTAGTCCCACCATCGAATAGACGTCGATGTGGCGCCAGGAGCCGTCCGGCGCTGTGATCAGATCCTTGAAGAACCCTGCCTCCGCATCCCACAGCGAGGGCCGGTCGGCCGCGTTGCCGGAGAGGGCTTCGCAGATGGAGAGGAACTGTTCATAGGTCTGGATCGCTATTTCTTCGTAATTCGGATCGTTTTGCGTCAGTTCCAGCGCGATCACCGTCATGTGGAGCGCGAACATCGCCACCCAGCCGGTCGCGTCGGCCTGCTTGAGGCTATAGCCCGACGGCAGCGGTTTCGACCGATCGAAGACCGAGATGTTGTCGAGCCCGAGAAAGCCGCCCTCGAAGATGTTCGAGCCTTCGGCGTCCTTGCGATTGATCCACCAGGCGTAATTGAGCAGCAGCTTGTGAAAAACCCGCTGAAGGAAATCGTGGTCGCCGCGCCCGCGCTGCACGCGTTCGGCTCGGAACGCTTTCAGCGCCGCGAGCGCATGGACCGGCGGATTCACGTCGCCGAAATTCCATTCGTAGGCCGGTATCTGGCCGTTTGGGTGAAGATAACGCTCGCACAGCATCAGCTCGATCTGGTCTTTCGCGAAGTCCACATCGACAAGGGCCAGCGCGCCGCAATGAAAGGCGAGATCCCAGGCCGCAAACCATGGATACTCCCAGGCGTCGGGCATGGAGATCACGTCGGCTGCCTTCAGGTGTTTCCACTGCGCGTTGCGGCCCCAGCGGCGCGCCGCCGGCGGCGGCGGGAGATCGCCTTTCAACCAGCGTTCGACATCGTAGTGGAAGAATTGTTTGCTCCAGATCATCCCGGCCAGGGCCTGACGCGCGATACGGTGGTCCTCGTCATTCGCGGCATCGAACAGGTCGCGATAGAAAGCGTCCGCTTCCGCCTGTCGCGAGGAAAAGACTATGTGGCTGCGCTCGAAAGGCGACGACATCGCTCTGGCCGAGAGGACCAGATCGAGCTCTGCGCTTTCGCCCGGCGGCACCGCGAGCCGGCTCCAGCTCGCGAATTTTGTGCCGGCGCCGGCCGGATTGACCGCTTCCGCTGCGCCGTCGATCACACGGCGATGGAACGCGTCCTTCGCATAAGGACCGGCGTTCGGCGCTCCCCATAAGAGCTTGGCGTTGGTCTCGTTCTCCGTAAACAGCAACTCCGCGCGCTGGCGGCCGTACAACCAGTATTCGCCCAGTTCGGGATGCGTGGCCGCGACCGTCCAGGCGGCGCCGCTGGGCGCGTCGATGGTTCGGATTGCGGGCTTGTCCGCGCCGTCGATCCCGTCGCCCCAAGCCCAGGCGTTGCGGAACCAGAGCGTCGGCAGAAGATGCAATTCGGCGGCCTCGGGGCCTCGGTTCGCGACGACGATGCGGATATGGATTTCGTCCGGCGCGGCCTTGGCGTAGGCGACTTCGACGTCGAAGTAACGGTTCTCGGCGAACGCCCCGGTATCGATGAGATTGTAGGGCGGGTCGTCGCGTGAGCGGCGCGCGTTTTCTTCCACGAGCGCGCCATAGGGAAAAGCGCCGTGGGGATATTTATAGAGATAGCGCAGCAGACTGTGGGTCGGAGTCGCGTCGAGATAGAAGTAATATTCCTTCACGTCCTCACCGCGGTTGCCCTGCGCGCCGGTCAATCCGAAAGCGCGTTCCTTCAGGATTGGATCGCGGCCGTTCCAAAGCGCCAGCGCAAAGCAGAGATGCTGCCGATCGTCGCTGACGCCGCCGAGACCGTCCTCGCTCCAACGATAGGCCCGCGAGCGAGCCTGATCGTGGGAGAGATAGTCCCAGGCCTCCCCGCAGGGGCTGTAGTCTTCGCGCACGGTTCCCCACGCCCGCTCGGAGAGATAGGGTCCCCACAGCCGCCAGTTTTCTTTTCCCAGACGCTGGTTCTCCAGGCGGGTCCTTTCGAGATCGTGTCGGTCGGCGCCAGTCATTGCCGTTCTCCCTTCGATTCAATGAGCTTGTGGGCGACGCGAAGCGCCCAGGCGTAAATGGTCAGCGATGGATTGACGCGGCTTGACCGCGGCAGAATGCTTCCGTCGACGACGTAAAGGCCCTGGAGCCCATGCACGCGGCCGGACTGGTCCACCACCGAGTCCGCCGGGTTGTCGCCCACGATCAGCGTGCCGCAGGCATGCGCCGTTCCGCCGAGCGGAACCGGCTTGACGATGGGAATGAGGCCCGCGCGCATGAGATCGATGGCGAAGGTGCGGACGAAGCCGCGGTGCTCGTCCCGCGAGCGCGCGATGCGGTCGCGGTCGTAGTCGAGGCGCGGACGGTCGTCGCCGTTGATGGCGGCGATGACGCGATTGTCGGGATGCGACCCGTCTTCTGTCTGCAGGAAGAAGCCGTAGGCGCGATCGCCGATCAGATTGGCGATCCAATCTGGCGCGAAGGCCGGCAATTCGGTCGCAACGATCTTGCCGTCGGTCGCACCGAGCGGCTGTACGCTTGAATGCGGGAAGCGGGCATGCGTCATCATTACGGTTTTGCGCAGCCGGTCGCGCTTGCGCGACGGCGACCAGCCGACGACCGCGGTCAAGAGATGGCTCTTGTAGTTGCGGCCGACGGAGGAAGCCGCTGGAAGCGTCTCGGCGAGCCCGGCTGCCGCGAGATACCCCTGCAGGAGGCGCGGCGAAGAGAGCGCTCCGGCGGCGAGCAGGACCGCGTCCGCCCGATGGGTCGAGCCATCCTCGCCGACCACGCCGACAATGCGTTCTGGCGCGCGCTCGTCGCCTAGCAGAGCGAGGATCGGCTTGCCGGTGGCGATGGTTACGTTTGGCTTGTCGCGAATGCGGTCGAGGAGGCAGGTCTCGGCGTCGGACTTCAAGCCCGTCACTGAAGCGAAGCCGTCGAAGCGCACCGCCTCCTGCGGATCGTCGAGAATGCGCGGCGAGAGGCCGAGCGGCATCGGCGCGCAGCGCCAGTCCGGCGCAACCCGCTCGATGCGCGCGACGATGCGCTTCGTATCGGGCTCGATCTCGAAGCGGCGCACGTTGAGCAGCGTTTCCGCCTCATCGTAATAGGGCGCGAGCTCGTCATAGCCAAACGGCCAGCCGCGATGCCGATGAGTGGGTTCATCCATGAACTCGTTCGGCGAAAAGCGCAGCAGCGCCGCGCCATACCATTTCGTTTTCCCGCCGAGATTGTAGAACTCGGACGGAACGAACGGCTTGCCGTTGCGGTCGATCCAGGGGTCTTGATTGCGGTACCGCCCTTGTCGCAGCACGACGTCGGCGTCGAGCGTGCTGCCGTCTGTCGGCAGCTGCTGGCCTTTTTCGAAAACGAGAACCCCGCGCCCGGCCTCGGCGAGCCTGTAGGCGGCCGCTGCGCCGCCAGCGCCCGAGCCAATGACGATGGCGTCGTAAATCGCGGTCATGTCCTTAGCCTCCAGTCTCGAAGCCGGGGTAGAGGGTCATGCCGCCGTCGACGTAGAGGGTCGCACCGGTGACGTAGTCGGATTCGTCGGAGGCGAGCCACACGGCGGCGCGGGCGATATCGTCCACCTCGCCGATGCGCTTGTAGGGCACGAGTTTCATCAGCTCGGCATAGGCTTCGGGCGTGCTCCACGCCTCCATGTTGATGGGCGTCCGCACCGCGCCAGGGCTGATCGCATTGACGCGAATGCGCCAGGGCGCGACTTCCTGGGCGATCGACTTCATCATCATCGCAACGCCGCCCTTGCTCGCGGCATAGTTCACATGGCCCGCCCAGGGGATCACGTCGTGCACCGACGAGATGCAGATGATCTTGCCGGCCGAGCAGGACACGTTGGGTTTCACGCCCACACGCCTGAAGATCCGCACCGCCTCGCGCGAACACAGGAACTGCCCGGTGAGATTGACTCCGATCACCGTGTTCCATTGAGCGAGCGTCATCTGATCGAACGGCGCGTCCTGCTGGAGGCCTGCGTTGTTGATCACGATGTCGACGCCACCAAACTCGGCCTCCATCCGCGCGAACATTTCGCGGACCTCGTCTTCGTTCGAGATATCCGCGCGATGCGCGTAGGCCCTGTTGCCGCCGCAGCTTTTGACGTCCTCGACGATGGCCTGCGCCTGGTCCTCGCCGCGAATATAGTTGACCACAACGTCGGCGCCGGCGTGACCGAGCCCGATGGCGATCCCGCGGCCAATGCCCGACGAGGCGCCCGTGACCAGCACCTTTTGGCTCAACAGTTTCCGATCGATGGGACAGGCCGGCATCACAACCGGCGGCAGGGTTTCATCCCTCAGTAGCCCAGGCGTTTTAGCGTCCATCGTTCACGCTCCTCTCATGTATCCTGCCGGCTAGTACGAGCGGTCGCGCCGTCCCGTTACATCGCCCAGGAAAAAGGGTCGCGCGATCCAGCTCGGAAGGGAAATGCCGGATGGCTCTCGTTTCGATGGTTTGCGGCTATCGACACGGACGGCATGTTCGCCGCGCTTGGCGCCGCCCTGTGCGGTCCTGCGACGGAGCCTCCCCTAAAGAGGCGACGACGCGGCTCCCTGCGCTCTCGCGCGGTCCGCAAGGATTGAGCGCCCTTAGCGTCGGGTCTGCACCAGCAAGATCGCGTGCCCGTCGGGGTCGCGAACCATCGCCGCGTACGTCCCGTCGCCCAGTTCCACCGCGTCGGGCGAAACAAAGGGCGCCCGCGCTTCCCTCAGCTTCGCGACCAGGCCGTCAAGATCGTCGACCGTGAACGCCAGTTCGACATGGGCAAGGTCGTTGGATTTAGTATCGACTGGCGCGGGCCGGCCGGTCGGCGGGGTGCGGTATTCGAGGAACTCCACGCCCGGCCCGGTTTCCGCCGGCGGACGCAGGCCCGTGATCTGGACGACGGCGCCGAATGTCCCGTCGAGGCTTTCCTGGGTCGAACCGCGGTTGACGGCCTTATAAGCGACGCCCATTCCCAGCAGTTTTTCGTAGAAGGCTTCGCTGCGTTCCGTATCGGCGACGCCGATCGCCGAATGGTCGATGCCAAGGAAGACCCTGTCGCCGCCCTCGGCCCAAACCCGTCGGCCCTGGCCACTGGGGAAATAGAGAAGCTCCAGAGGGTGGCCATCGGGATCGCGGAACTTGAATGCGCGCACGAAACCGTTTGCCGGCGGCAAGGTCACCGGCCCGCCACTGGAGATCGGCGTGAAGCCGACCCGCTGGAGCCGGGCGTAGGCCTTGTCCATGTCCGAGACGACGATCGCGAAATGCTGGAACCAGCGATCCGGGCTCGCGCTGTCCGCCGGATACGACTTTCCGGGCGCATCATATTTGACGAAAGTCACCTTCTCCCGCCCCAGGCGCATGGTCAGTGTTCTGGCCCGGCCATCGCGCAAACCGACAAGATGGGCGAATCCGTCGCCGGCCATCTCACCCCGTCCGACCGTCTCGAACCCCAACCCGTCCCGATAAAAGCCTTCGGCGCGGTCCAGGCTCGAAACGGTGAGCAGTATGCGCTCGATCTCGACGACGCCGGCCGCCAAGGCCATGGACCCAAGGGTCCACAGAATGGCCAGGGCGGTCCCGACCCGGAAAAGCGGGGACGTTGCGGTTTTGATTATCATTTCAGCGCCACCAGTCAAAAAAGACTTGGCGGGAGCCGGGGCGCCGAACAGAAACTTGATTCCGCGCCTCCCGACGAAGCAAGCGACAGCGCGTCCCGCCGAAGTCACTGCCGGCAGGATGCGGAATGCGGCCTTGCATTCCAAATATCTCCTGGCTCTGAATTTGATAGTCGACAGCTATCGTCGGCCCCGGGGTCCTCCGCCGATGAATTCCGGCGACATGGGCGGGCTAACTTCGGCCTATCGATTCGATACCTTGAACGGGCGCTGCAGGCGCCATAGCCTGCAGCCGAGACGAGCCGTCGCATTGCGGCGCACGCGGAGAGGATCGTGGCCGAAAAGTCATTCGCCGAGAAGCTTGAGGCGACCACAGAGGAAGCCCGGCGCATGGACGCGCCCCTCTCGGTGCGGCTGCGGGCGGTCGCCGACAAAGTGCGCGAGCTCAGTCCACCCTTCGCGGACATCGTTGACCGAATGGTGGCGCGGCTCGCGGAGAACGGCGTCGGTTTGGCGGCGCCACGCCCTGGCGAACCTATGCCGCATTTTCTCTTGCCCGACGAGGCGGGGCGTCTTGTCAGCCTGGCAAGCCTGCTGGAGAGGGGTCCGGTTGTCGTCTCCTTCAACCGAGGGCATTGGTGCCCCTATTGCCAATTGAACGTGGATGCGCTGGCGCGGGCGGGCGAGGAAATTCAGGCCCTTGGTGCGCAGATCGTTGCGATTTCGCCCGAAACCTCGGAGTGGGCGGCGCAGCTGAAGTCCTATGCGCAGGCGCCCTTCCATATTCTATCCGATCTCGACGGCGCCTATGCGCTTGAGCTGGGCTTGCTTTTTTGGGTGGGCGAAGAAAAGAAGCGCGCCATGGCGGGTGGTGGCTTCGATATTACGCTCTATCAAGCCAATGACACCTGGATGCTGCCCGTTCCTGCGACCTTCGTCATCGACTCTGACGGCGTCATTCTCGCGAGATATATCGATCCTGACTATCGCCGGCGGATGGAGGTCGAGGATCTGCTCGAGGCGCTCCGCTCCGACGCCAAGCGACGCGCGGATCAGGCCCGATAGGCGCTCCAGTCCGTCGCACGCAGCATCTTCAAGAGCGTGGTTGCGATCGGAGAACGCGGGCGTCCGGCGACGCCATAAACGGAGACCGGCCGCGCCAAGGCCGCGTCCTCGACCGACAGGCGGCGCAGCTTGCCCGGCAGGTCGGCGCTCGAGGGCACAAACGCGACACCAACGTTGGCCGAAAGCAGACCGACGACATCGACCTCGCTACTTGCCTCATGACGCTGCAATTTTTCAAGTCCGCGCTCCCTCAGTAGCGCCTCGACATCTTCGAGGCATTCGCAGTTCGGGCGGCGAATGATTGTTTCGCCTTTGAGCTCCTCTATCGTGATCCGCTCGCGATTGGCGTAACGATGGTTTTCGTTCACAGCGAGAACGAAAGATTCCGTGAACAAGGTCCAATGGTCGAACCGCTCCCAGTCGCCTTGCAGCGGACCCGCGACGCCGAGATCGGCGCCCCCCTTCCTGAGGGAGTCGGCGATTTCCGCAGGGGCGCCGCGGAAGAATTTTAGTTCCATGCCGGCGAAACTACGGGAAAGTTCCGTTAGCTGCGGCAGCAGAATCGTGATGTTGATCGATGAGGAAAGCGCAAGCTTGAGCGGCGTCACGGCGCCGCTCTTGATGGAGTTCGCCAGAGATTTCGCCGCAACGGCGCTGTCGAAACATTGTTGCACGAGCGGCGCCATCTTGACGCCTAGATCGGTGAGATGCGTCAGACCGCGCTCTCGCTTGAACAATTCGCCGCCGAGTTCCGCCTCCAGCGTCTGGATCGCGCGCGTGAGCGACGGCTGCGAAACGTTGCATTCCTCGGCCGCGCGCGTGAAGTTCAGCGTCCGCGAGACCGCAAGAAAGTAACGGATCTGGTGCATTTCCAAGGGGTCGCCTCCGCAAAGCGTTGGCCGGCGCTTCCGCGGCGCCGGGGTTCGGCGTGATGAATCACCTTTTCATATCGAGCGACGGTGTCATGCGACCATATCGGCCATTAGCGACCATAGCGGCAGAGCATCGATTCCAGAGAGAGGCGGCATTTCACAAGCGCATTTTCCGGCGGCATCCTAACGCTCGGTAACGCAAATGAGCAAGCCGAGATCGAGTCATGGAGCAATCGACGATTATCCGACAACGCCAACCTTCCGCGACTGTTTGCATGGGGCCAACGGCTTCGAAGGCCCGAAAGCAAAAACACCCGTCGACGGCCGTTTTGGCTTCGGACCCATCGCCGTCGCACCCTCGACTGCCGTCCCGCGCAAACTCGATGCGTCTCCGCCGCGAGGCGTTCGGCTGTCATCGGCAGCCGACCTGACGTTCTCGCGCCCTGACGCTTAGTCCCAGTGCGCCCACAACGAGCGCCAACCTGCAATTCGGAGCAAGCCATGTCTGCAAAAACCGCCATCACCTCGCTCGTCCTCGCCAGCGCCCTGTCGGGCGCGCTGGCGACGCTCGCCTCCGCCGGTCCGATGACCGACGGGGAAAAGGCCGCTGCGACGGCCGCCCGCAAGGAGAAGTGCTTCGGCGTCGCCCTGAAGGGACAGAACGATTGCGCCGCGGGGCCCGGCACGACCTGCCAGGGCACCTCGACCGTCGACTTCCAGGGCAACGCGTGGAAGTTCGTCCAGGCGGGCACCTGCACCGCGATCGAACTGCCGAACGGCAAGCACGGCGCTTTGGCGTCGAAGTAAACACCCGCAAGCGAGCGCCGGAAACGGGGACGACCATGATGAGAGACCTGACCGCAAGTTCGGAGCGGGAAGCCTGTCAGCCTCGCTTTCCTGCGCATGCCTTGGCGGGATTGGCGGGGACAAGCTTCAAGCCCCAACACCTGCAAGCGATCCTTGCGGGGCCCAGGCCCCGCGGCTTTTTCGAGATCCACGCCGAGAACTACATGGGGGCCGGCGGTCCACCGCACCGCGCGCTCGAAGCGATCCGCCGCGACCATGCCCTCTCGCTTCATGGCGTGTGCCTGTCGATCGGCGCGCCACAACCCCTCGACACAGCGCATCTGGCGCGTTTCGCCGACCTTGTCCTTCGCTACGAGCCCGCGCTCATTTCGGAGCATTTGTCCTGGTCGACCCACGAGACCGTCTATTTCAACGATCTGCTGCCGCTTCCCTTGACCGAGGCGACGCTGGCTTGGGTGTGCGAACACATTGACCAAGTGCAGGAGGCCATCCGCAGGCCGCTGCTCCTGGAGAATCCGTCGACCTATGTGCTGTTCCGGGAACAGACCATGCGCGAGACGGAATTCCTCCGCGCCGTCACACGCCGCACCGGCTGCGGCCTGCTGCTCGACGTCAACAACGTGTTCGTGTCGGCGACCAACCACGGCTTCTCGCCCCTCGAATATCTGGCCGATTATCCACTCGGGCTGGTCGGCGAAATCCATCTCGCCGGGCATGCCGAACAGAGCGACGACGAGGGCGGGCCTTTGCTCATCGACAGCCATGACCGTCCCGTCGCCGACGCGGTCTGGAGCCTGTTCGAGAGCGTCATCGCCCGTGTGGGGCCGATCCCGACGCTGATCGAATGGGACAGCGAGATCCCGGAATGGCCGCGTCTCGAAGCGGAAGTCGCCGCGGCTCAAAAGATCCTCGATCATGCCGCCTCCGTCGGAGGGCGCAGCCATGCGGCCTGACCCCTCCTTGCGAGAGCGCAAGGCGCCCGACATGGCCTATTCGGCCGTTTTCTCGGCCGGTCTGCTCGATCCCGACCGCGAGACGCCTTCGCACGTTTCGGGACCGGCGGGCAAGGCCGCGGCCAAGCGCTACAACGTCTACCGCAACAACGTCACGGTCAGTTTGATCGACGCGCTCGCGGCGGTCTATCCGGCTGTGCAGCGCATCACCGGGGTCGAGTTCTTTCGAGCGATGGCGCGCTTACATGTCCGTGAGACGCCGCCGACTTCGCCGCTGCTGTTCGAATACGGCCGGGATTTTCCTGCCTTCGTCGAGCGCTACGAATATGCCCAGGGCATGCCGTGGCTTTCGGATGCGGCGCGCATCGAGCGCGCCTGGCTCGACGCCTATCATGCCGCGGACGCTGCGCCGCTAACGGCGTCCGGCCTGGCGTCCGTTCCCGCCGAGCGTCTCGCGGACCTCGTATTGGCGCCCCATCCGGCGACCAGGCTTGTGCGCTCGCGTTTCGCGGCGGTGACGATTGTCGCCGCCAATCGCGCGGCCGGACCGGTCGAAAAGATCGACGCGAGCCAGGCCGAGGACGCCTTGATCACGCGGCCGGAATGCGACGTGGTCTTGCGCCGGCTCGCTCCGGGACAAGCCGAGTTCCTGTCGGCGCTGATCTCCGGGCGTCCGCTTGGCGAGGCCGCGGGCGCGGCGCTCGAGCATCATCCCGGGTTCAATGTCGGCGCGGGCATCGCGACTCTGATCGAGACCGGCGCATTTATTTCCGCAGGTGCTTCCGCAAGTATAGGAGACAACCCATGACCAACGTGTTGCAGCAGGCTTCCACGGGCGGGGTGCTGACCTCCGTCGCCCGGTTCGTGGACAGGGTCGAGGGCATCGTACGCGTCGTCGCGCTGCCCTCGCTCGCGCAGCTCATTCTGCGGTTCGCGCTGGCCGTGCCGTTCTGGAGGTCCGGTATTCTCAAATGGGACGGCTTCCTCCGGCTCAGCGACACGGCGGTCGCCCTGTTCACCGACGAGTTCATGCTGCATCTGCCGGGTGGGCCCTATCCGTTCCCGTTCCCGGCCGTGACGGCGTTGCTATCGGGCTGCGCCGAGATCACCTTCCCCGTCCTGCTGGTGCTCGGCCTTGCGACGCGTTTTGCCGCGCTCGGCCTCCTCTTCATGACTCTCATCGTCGAACTGACCGTCCCCGATGCATGGCCCGTGCACCTCACCTGGGCGGCGATGGCGCTCGCCATCATCGCTTGGGGACCGGGGCGCGTTTCGCTCGACTTCCTGATCCGGCGCGCGCTTGGACTGCCCGTTCCCTGAGACGGTCCAAAGGAAAAACGGCGGCCTCGCGGACGCGATTGTCGACGCGAACGAGGCTGCAGTCGCGGTCGAGCCGCCGGGCGCGCCGCCGGCGGGCCGAGACCGCTAACAGAGAGGCTGGTTGAGATGAATCGACGCTACGCCGCGCGATTGCGCGCTCTCCTGAACGCTGGAAGCGCCGCCAGCCTTGCCGCGCTGCCCGTTCTCGATCTTGTCGCCCGGCTCGGCGTCGGCAAGTCGTTCTTCGTGTCCGGTATGCTCAAGGCAGGTAACTGGCCCGTGGCTCTGGAACTCGCCCGTTTCGAATATCCCCTGCCGGGGATTGATCCTGCGACGGAGGCGGTCGCGGGCTTCCTGGTGGAGACCCTCGGCTCGATGCTTCTGATGGCGGGCTTCCTGACCCGGCCGGCGGCGGCGGCGATGCTGGTTCTGGCGCTGACTTCCCAGATTGCCTATCGCCAGGTCGACACGAACCTGTTCTGGATCGCGGTCCTCGGCTGGCAGGCCGTCAGGGGACCTGGCGCCATCTCGATCGATTCCGCGATTGCGGGCGGACTGCGCAACAGCGCGGCCCCCTTCGCCGAGTTGACGCTGCGGATTGGCGCCTGGTTGTCGCAGCGGCTCGGGCCGCTGTTCGACCTCGCACTGCGTCTCTGGCTGGCGGCGAGTCTCGCGGGCATTTCTCCTCCTGGCGTATTCGCGACGGAGACTTTGGCCTCGGCCCCGTCCGCTTTTCGGCTGACGGCGGCGCTCCTGCTTGCGGTCGGTTTCGCGACTCGGCCCGTCGCGGTCGTTCTCGGACTGTGGACGTTGGCGGCCTGGGTGTCGATGACCGCGGGCGCGTCGCCGTTCTACGCCGCGCTGATCTTCGCGCTTCTGGCCGGCGCGGGCGCCGGACCGCTGTCGCTCGACGCGGTTGTCCGCCGCTTCATCGAGCAAGCGGCGCGCCGGCCCGGTCCGCCGCCCCGGGTCGTGATCGTGGGGGCGGGGTTCGCCGGCGTGAGTTGCGTCCAGGGGCTTCGCGAGGAAGGCGCTGACATCACGCTGATCGATCGCAACAACTACCACCTGTTCCAACCCTTGCTTTACCAGGTTGCAACAGCCGGATTGTCGCCGGCGGACATCGCTGCCCCGGTGCGGTCGATGTTCCGCGACGATCCCGCGATCCGGGTGCTTCGGGGGACCGTCACCGGCGTCGATATCGAGGGGCGCACCGTGAAGGTGGACGGCCGCGACCTCGCCTACGACTATCTTGTCCTGGCGACCGGAGCCACGCACGGCTATTTCGGACGCGAGGATTGGCGGGAGCAAGCCCCGGGCCTCAAGCGTCTCGAGGACGCGGTGTCAATGCGCTCGCGCGTTCTCGACGCGTTCGAGCGCGCCGAGGCGTCGCCGGACCCGCAGGAGCGGCTCAAGCTGCTGACCTTCGTGATATGCGGTGGGGGACCGACCGGCGTGGAACTAGCCGGAGCGATCGCCGACCTGGCGCGCTTCGGCCTCGCCGACGAATTTCGAAAGATCGTTCCCGCTTCGGCGCGGGTCGTGCTGATCCAGGCGGCGCCGCGCCTCCTGCCGAGCTTTCCCGAGGAACTGTCGCGCGCCGCCTTTGATTCCCTTGCCCGCATGGGGGTCGAGGTGCGTTTGAACAGCCGCGTCGAGGACGTCGGAATGGACGCCGTCGTCGTCAACGGCGAACGGATCGAGACGGCGACGACGCTTTGGGCCGCGGGCGTGGTCGCGTCCCCGGCGGCGCGCTGGCTTGGACAGCCCGCCGACGCGTCAGGGCGCTTGAAGGTCGGACCGGACCTGACGGTTCCCGGACATTCGGAAATCTTCGCCATCGGCGATACGGCCTCCGCGATCGCATGGAACGGCGGGCCGGCGCCCGGCCTTGCGCCGGCGGCCAAGCAGTCGGGCGCCTATGTCGCGCGGGTCCTGAGCGCGCGTTTCGACAAGGCGGCAGCGCCGCCGCCGTTCCGCTACCGGCATTGGGGGAGCCTCGCAACGATCGGTCGAAAGAGCGCAGTGGTTGATCTTGGCTTCGTGAGGCTGAAGGGCGCCACGGCTTGGTGGTTCTGGGGCGCGGCCCATCTCTTTCTGCTGGCGGGGGCCCGCAACCGCGCTTCCGTGCTGCTCAGCTGGCTCTGGGCCTACGCGACCTATCGCGTCGGCGTGCAACTCATCACCGGGGTTGCAAAGAAAGAGGCCGTCTAGCCAGCCGCTTTAAGAATCGCTTTTTCAAACACTTTAAGATCGCACTCGACGAAGTCGATAGTCTGTTCATCCGACGTCCGGAATCGTGTTCGCGGACCGCGCTCTGATTACCTCCCTGCGGACAAGCCAGGAGCGCCCGTGGCGGTTTTTCGATAATATCGAGCGATCCAGAACTTTGCCGTCGAGACCGGGACGGCGGAACCAGCGATAGCCGAAGAAACCTGCGGCGGAGACGTCATTTTCGGCGACGAGAATCGCAAAGGTCGGATCCTGCCATTGGAAACCGGGAGGTGTTTCTCGATTTCCATGAACTGGCCGGTAACTTTTGCGCGGGGTCCTGCGTAATTGTGTTCGGGCGCAATTGCTCGTCGATTGCGCGGGTCAAGCCTGAAAGGCCGACGGCGAGATGCGCAAAGCGATTTGGCTTGTTTTGTTTCTCCTCGCCGCTTGCGCATCGGGACTCGTGGGTGTGATCGAATTTCCGGAGAAGGCGCGGCCCTTGCTCCCGGCCTCGGTCGCGGTGCTGTTGCCGCCGCCGCTGCCCGCGTCCAATCCGCCGAAGACCGTGCGCTGGCTCGATCAGAACTGGTCGGAGGCCGACCGTTTCTGGTCTCATCACGCCAGCCAGGGAACCGCCACCCTTCCCATTTCCTACGATTGGTTCCTGGCGCTGGAACAGCCGGGGCTTTCGCTGATCGCCGCGCCGGGCCTGTTGAGCGACGGCGCCTATCTCGCTCGGATCGGCTTCATCTCCAGCCCCAGAACGCTCGACGCCGGCAAGGAAGAGCTGATATCCTTCGGCTATGGGCAGGCTGGCGTCTCCCATCCGGTCGCGCCGACAACAAGCCTGCATTGGGCGCCAGCCGATAATCGCGACGGTCTGCCGGTCGGCTTTGCGCGCACCAAAGTCCCGTTCGACCCGCGCAATGGCCAGCCCTTGCCCGACCGCATCGGCCTGACCTGCGCCGCCTGCCATACCGGTCATATCGAATATCGAGGCGTGAGCCTGCGCTTCGATGGCGGCCCGGCCATGGTCAATTTCAATGCGCTGGAGCGCGCCGTCTCGCTGTCGCTGTTCTACACGCTGAAGGCGCCCGGGCGCTTTGAGCGTTTTTCCGATCGCGTGCTGGGAGCGCAGGCGACCAGCGAGCAGCGCGAAGATTTGCGTGCGACATTGCAGAAAACCTTCGACTCCATCGTGGTCGCGGCGCGCGACGCCTACGCACGGGAGGCGGCGACAGGACAAGAGCACACGCCGGAAAATTTCGGCCGCCTCGACGCGCTCAACCGCATCGGCAACCGGCTGTTCTATGAGGACCTCGGCGGCGGCGCGGCGCTGGCGCCCAATTTCCACGCCACCGACGCGCCGGTGCGCTTCCCCGCCCTGTGGAGCGCGCCCTGGTTTGCCCTGGCCGAATATGATTCCTCGATCGAACAGCCGCTGGTGCGCAATGTCGGCGAGGCCCTTGGCGTCGGTTCGCTGATCGACCTGGGCGGCGGCGCCGACGGTAAGACTCTTTTCACCTCCACCGTGGCGCTGGAAAATATCGTCTGGATCGAGGATCTCTACCGGGGCGGCGATTTTTTCTCGCCCGGGTCCGGAGGCCTGCGCGCTCCGAAATGGCCGGCGGCGCTGTTTCCCGACGATCCCGCCTGGAAAATCGATCCGGCCCGCGTTGAAAAAGGACGCGCGCTCTATGCCGAACTTTGCGCCGGCTGCCATCTCGGGCCCATCGACGATCCCGCCTTCGACAAGGCCTTTCCCGACAAGGCGCTCCGCCATTCCGACGCCTGGATGAAAAACGGAACGCTGAAACTGCCGCAAATACCGGTCTCCGAAGTCGGGACCGATCCGGCGCAGTCGCAGGTGCTCAGGAGCCGCAGGATCGAGGCGCCCCCGCGCTTTCGCCTCAATCCCCGCCGAGACCTTGGCGACGCCTGGAATTGCGGAACTTCCCTTCCCGACGTCTCCGAAAAATCCCTGCCCTTCGGCCTCGCCCTGATGGCTACGGTCGATCGGATCGCGCGCAAAAGCATGGAGGATCGCGGCCTGACCGAGGACGACCGCAAGGCGGTTTTCGGCCCGCGCGCCAACTGCCCCAATGCGGAACCGCAGGCGGTCTATCGCGCGCGGCCGCTCGACGGCGTCTGGGCCATGGCGCCTTTTCTGCACAATGGCTCCGTTCCCTCGCTTTACTGGCTGTTGCGGCCCGCCGGAGAAAGGCCCCGAAAATTCTGTCTAGGCGCGCGCGACTACGATCCGCGCCGCGTCGGCTATCCCGCCGATCCCGTCTGCGCGCCCGGCGAAACCCTGTTCGAGGAAACCGACTCCGCCGGCCGGAGCCTCAAGGGCAACAGCGCCGCCGGACATTCCTTCGAGGGCGACGGCGCGAGCCGCCCCGGCGTGGTTGGACGGGCGCTCGGCGACGACGAACGCGATGCGTTGATCGACTATCTCAAGACGCTCTGATTTCAAGGAAATTTCCATGCGCAAACGCGTCGCATTGCCCCTTCTTCTCGGCCTGATCGCCGGAGCCGGTTTTCTGGCCGAAAGATTTTCGCGCGAAAATTCCTTGCCCGAGGATCGGGAGGTCGCCGAAATCGTGGACCGCGCCCACGCCCTGCTCGCCGCATCCTATCCGGATTCGGTGAAGGCGCTGCGCGGCGCCCATCCCAAGGCGTCCGGCTGCGTCAAGGCGGTCTTCACCGTCGATCCCGATCTGCCCGACGCATGGCGGGTTGGAAGCTTTGCCAATCCGGGTCAAAAATACAGGGCGTGGATTCGTTTCTCGAACAGCGCGTTCACGCCGGGGCCGGACAGGAATCCCAATGGTCGCGGCATGGCGCTCAAGCTGATCGACGCGGCTCCCGACCCTGCAGCGACTCCGCGAAAAAATCCGCCGCACGATCTGCTGTTCATCAATTTCCCGGCCTATTTCCTGGCCGACGCCCATGAATTCCTGGCCTTCGTCCGCGCCGGCGGCTTGCAGGGCGACGAGGAGCACGCGCTCAACTATTTCTTTCCCGGCCATAATCCCTTTGGCTGGCGGCTGCGCGAGATGGCCATCCTCTATCGCAACGCGGCGCGCGAGATTTCGTCGCCGCTGCGGACGGACTACTGGTCGATGACGCCCTATCGATTCGGGCCCGACCGCGCCATCAAATATGCCGTGCGGCCTTGCGCGCCGGGCGCGACGCCGGCGCCCGACAAAGCCGATCCCGATTATCTGCGCGCCGCGCTGAAAGGCGAGCTGAAAACAGCGCCGGCCTGCATGGAGCTTTTCGCACAATTGCGGGTCGGCGACATGCCGCTCGACGATGCGAGCCGCGAATGGTCGCGGGAACTGTCCCCCCTGCGGCGGCTCGGTCGCATCGACATTCCACCGCAAGATATTTCCGCGCCCGGTCGCGACGAGGCCTGCGATAACCTGAGCTTCAATCCAGTCAATGCGCCGCCCGAACTTGCCCCGCTCGGCGGCGTCAATCGTGTTCGAACGAAACTTTATCAGGCGAGCGCCGCTTATCGCCTTGGCCACAACGGCGCGGCCGCGACGGACCCCGAGAAAGCATGGGATGATTTTTGATCGGGAAAGTCTGTAATGCGAGCGGCCGGCGCATGACGGTTTTTGTCGAATTCGCGGCTCAAATTAGCGACGGCCGAACTTCCAAGGATGGCGCCGGGCGGGGGCGTTCGAGGCAATGACTCTTCGTCCGCTCAAGGAAGCTCGATAGCATCCGGGAGCAGCTTCCGGTTACCCGGGACCAAGGCTCGCGCCGCCGTCCACGAATAGGGTCTGCCCTGTCACAAAACTGGCCCCATCGGAAACAAGAAAGGCGATCATGGGGGCGATTTCCGCTGGCGCGCCGAGCCGGTTCATTGGGACCTGCGCGAGATAGCGAGCTTCGCCGTCGCTGCCCGCGGGGTTGTCGCCGCGGAACAATTCGGTCTCGGTCGGGCCCGCGCGACTGCATTGGCGGTGATGCCATATCCCACCTGCTCGATCGCGCAATCGTCCGCGTCATGCTTTCCAGCGCGGCTTTGGACGCAGCGTAGAGCTGGCGCGCAGCGGCAACCCGCGCGTCACCAGGCTGGTGACATTGACGATCCGGCCGAACCGCGCCGTCTGCATGGCTGGCAGGAGCGCTTGGGTGAGTTGCAGCGCGGGCCGCAGATTGAACGCCATCAGGTCGAGAAACGCGGCAGGGTCGACGCTGCCAAAAGCTTCCGCGCGAGCGGCGCCGGCATTGTTGACGATACCGAGCACATCGCCTCGCGTCGACAGCCGTTCGGTGAGCGATTGCGTCGCAACCGGATCGCTCAGGTCGGCGGCAATGAACTCGCCCGGAAAATCGGCGGGCGCGGAGCGGGCAATGCCGATTACGCGCCAGCCGCTGGCGGCAAGCGCTTCGGCGGCGCGCGACTCTGCGTGAACTCGCGCCCGCCGACGATCCGGTGACGCGCACCTTCACCGCCCGCTTCTCCCGTCCGGACGCCGACGAAAAGGCGGCGCTGGGCATGAGCGGCACATTGAAGATTGCGCCACGGCAAAGCGATCCAATTGACCGCGTTCCCCATTCCCCTCTCGGCAGTGTTCGATCATGGACAGCGTCGACCCCGGAACAAAGCGATGCTTTTGCTCGAGATGATGGTAGCATTGCCCGGATGCCGCCGCGTTTGCCTTCATTTTTAGGCCCCGGCTCTCATGGCGCCCCTCTGGGGGGGTCTGCTTTGAAACGCTTAAAATGGCTCCACGCCGATTTTGGAAATTTCGTTGTTGAAACCTCAACGGATTATTGTTTTTCAAATGCTGAGTCCCCAATGGGTCTGCACCGGAATTCAAGTGCTTAGCGAACGCCTGCTTTTTTTCGATCATGACCTGGCTTCCGAGGGAACGGCAATGTCTGTTGATGGCGTGCGCCGAGCTGCCGACCGGCCGTCAGTTTGAGCGGCCGCTATTTGCGGTTGGGAGCTTCCGCGCCGCTTGGGCGTTGTGTCTCAAGCCCGCGGAGAGCTGGGAGCGGGAGAGGGCTGGTCGGATAGGGAGTTACATCCATGTCCAAGAAACTCATCCAGCCAAAGGACCATCGGCAAGCGCCCTGGAATAAGGGACGCCTCGTTGGTCGGAAGCGCGCCCTCAAGCCGAAAGAGGTATGGAATATCCGGGCCCGGCTTCAAATCGAGGCGCGCAAGCTCGAGCTCGCGATATTTCAACCTGGCGATCGAAAGCAAATTGAGGGGGTGCGACCTCGTCCGGAACCCGGTTCTTGGAAAAGTGTTCAAAAACAATCATCCAGAATTCTTGTCCGATTCGATCCGATCTGAAAGGGCTCTTGGAACTCGATCCATTTTTTAAACCGTGCAAAGATTTCAGGAGCCAATCAGAATGATCGGCGGTCTGAGCCGCTGCGCCAAAAAATGTTCGGGGGGCTGAAAATGATCGGAAGGCTTGCGCGATATTCCTGGACGATGCCGGCGTTGGCGATCCTTTTGAACACATCCGCCGCAGCCCAAAAGGCAAAGCCCGCCGATGACGACCTGCCGGTGTCGACAACCGGCTTCCCGATGGAAGCCCTCTGGGAATATGCCCCCGATGCGCCGGACGGCCGGCTGACGAAGACCGGGCCCTATTACGTTTCGCGCTGGGGCGGCATCGTCTTGCGCGGCAGGCCCGATGGCGATCGCATCGTCACGGCGCTCAACATCGTGCAATGCGGCCCCGGCAAGAATCCGGCGACGCGGGTCACCATGCTCGGGGTCCCGCCGAAAAACCTCTGCGACAGCATCCATGCGGTAAAACCCGGCACGAGCGAGGGCAGCACCGCCTTCGATTTGACTCTCCTCGGACTATCCACCGGCTGGACGGTGGTCGATTTTATGCAAAACGTTCACAACAACTCCTTTCGCGGAGGCTTGCCGCCAATCAACAGTTCTGCGAAGGCGTCCTGGGGCGTCACCAAACTTGGCGCCGTATTTCACGACGAAAACGGCAAGCGTGTTTTCTTTGCGCCGGGTGAAACCGTAAAAGCATCGGACCGGGTGAGTTTCGAGGTCAAGCCGGTCATGGATGAAGCCGAGTTGCAAGCCATCGTCGCGGCGGCGGCGCTGAGTAAATGGAAGGCGCCATGACCGTTTTTGACTGCCTTTTCGGATGAGCTTGCCAACAAGCCTGACGGATGCAGGCCGAAACCCATAAACCCGATCGAGGTCCCATGCAGCGGCCGATACTCGTTCTCATGACGATACTGGGTTTCATCGCGCCGGCTTTTGCCGGGCCGCGCGACGCAATGCTGGCCGCCTATGGTCAAGGCAAATATGCGGAAGCCTTCGCTCTCGCAAAACCCCTCGCCGAAAACGACGACGAGATTGCCCAATACGTGCTTGGAACCACGCTCCATAAAGGGCTTGAAGTTCCAAAAAACAACGAGGAAGCCGCGATCTGGCTGAGGAAATCGGCGCAGAAGGGCAATGTCGCCGCGCAACAGGAGCTTGGCGCCCTGCTGGCCTTTGAAATGAAGCAAAGCGCCGAAGGTCGAAAATGGCTCGAACAGGCTGTTGCGGCGGAGCACCCTCGCGCCTTCCGGGATCTTGGCTGGCTGACCGAAAGCGAAAGGCCCGATGCGGCTGGCCTTTCGGCGGCGGCGGAACTTTATCGCAAAGGCGCCGAACGCGCGGACGGGGCGGCGCAGTCGCTCTACGCCAATGCGCTGCTCTATGGCAGAGGCGTGGCCAAAGACGAAAAAGCTGCGGCAAGTCAATATTGCACCCTGTCGCGGCCATCCGACCAAATCCAATGCGCCCAGCTTGCGATGAAGGGCGCATTGCCGGGCTTGGGCCCCGCGGACGCGGTCCGCATCCTCAAGACCCTGGCCGACCAGGGCGATAGGGCGGCGCAAATCCGGCTTGCGGAAAATGTTCTCGAAGGGCCTGCTTCCATACGCGATGTCGCCGAGGGGGTCCGCCTGCTCAAACTTGCGGCGGACAAAGGAGACGCGGCCGCCTATTTCGACCTGGGCTGGCTCGCGTCAGTTGGAACGGGAATGGACAAGAACAGGCAGGCCGCGTTCGACTGGTACCGGAAATCCGCCGAGGCCGGCCATTTCATGGCCTATGGCCGGATGGGAAAACTTCTGGACGAGGGGATAAATGGCAACCCGAACCCGGAGGAAGCCGTGAAGATGTTTCGGCTGGGCGCGGAGCGCAACGATCCTTACGCGCGGGAGCGGCTTGCCGGGCATCTCAATGACGGCATTGGCGTCGCCGCGGACAAACCGGCCGCCGCGAAACTGTTTTGCGGAATCGACTCGGCATTTTCGAACTACTTCTGCGCGCTGCTGAGCCTGGATGGTTTTGCGACCGAAAAGGATAAGTCGGCTGCGATCAGGCTGATGCAAAAGGCGGCCGAGGGCGGCGAAGCCAGAGCGCAGGCCCAACTCGGATATTATTTTCTCAACGGTAAATACGTCGAAAAGAATATTCCGGAGGCTGTGCGGCTGACAAAAGTCGCGGCCGCCGGCGGATCGGCAACGGCTTACTTCAATCTCGGTTACATCTACGAAAATGGCGTGACCGTCGAGCCGGATCGCGCCAAAGCCGTCGAATGGTACAAAAAGGCGGCGGATGCCGGCTATGTTCGGGCATTTGAATCGCTCGGCAGACTTTCCAAAGTCGGCGCCGGGGGCTTGAATGCCGAGGCTGCGGTCGAATATTTCAAAAAGGGCGCCGCGCTCGGCGACGAGGAAGCCGCATTTCAACTCGCCTATGCGATGCGTTATGGCAACGGAACCGCCAGGAACGAACTTGGCGCTTCGGATATATTTTGCCGTCAGACCAGTGTGGGCGCCCGTTACCACTGCGCGCTTCTGATCATCGACGGCAAGGCCCGCGAGAAGGACAAGCGTAACGGATTTTCTTTGCTGAACCGGCTTGCGCTGGTCGACGGCGACTCTGCCGCGCAGATTCAACTGGCCTATTATTTTCTAAATGGCATCATTCTCAAGAAAGATATTAAGGAGGGGATGCGGCTGATGGAAATGAGTATCGATCAGGACAACGGATATGCTTTATTCATTAAAGGACAAATGTTCGAAAAAGGTTATGGCGTTAAACAAAATCTTGACGAAGCGTTCCGCTGGTATCAGCTTTCCGCTCAAAAAAACGATTTGGACGGTCTGGTCACCTTGGGAAAATTCTATGAAAAAGGGGTCGTCGGCGAGGCCAGTCGAATGGAAGCCCTGAAACTCTATCGCCGAGCCGCCGAGAACGGCAGCGCGGAAGGCAAAGGGCTTGCCGAGCGGCTTTCGAAACCCGATGCCAGCACGATCATCGATGGCCGCCCGCCCCACTGACACAAGACGCCGTTTCCGCGAGCCGAACGCGCAAAATTGGACAGGTGTGTGGACTCTGGAGCCCCCTCCAATCCAATTGAATTGGATCGGAGCATCGGATCGGGGCCCCATTTTCCTTTTTTTTTGCGCATTTATTCGCTAACGCGGACTTATCGGTTCACGCGAACCCGGTTCCACGTCACTCGAAAACGCTCTAATCAAATTGAATATAGCCCGAGTGAGGTGACACATTAACCGGTGCGCATTACAATAATTCTGTTCTTGTAATGGCGGAGCATAAATGTGGCATTATTTCCGAAGGCGACTGCAAAACCACCTTCGCTGCTATGGGCGACCGCAATTGCGACGGTGATTGTCGTCATTTTCATCGCTGTTTTGACGGCGACCCTGCCATTCGGACGCGGGGCGGCGGCTTTGATGCTCGATCACCAGCCCTACAGCGTCTTTCCCTACCCTTTCACCATTCAAAACATCACCTACCTGATCATGGGCGCGGGCCTCGCCGACCTTTACGTCCGCTGGCGCGTGGCGCGACGCGAAGTCGCCTTCCTGCGGCAGGGCTTCCTCCCCGAAGATGCGACCAGCGTGTTGCAACTCGAGGACCTTGGGCCGATCCGCCAAAAGGTGACGGATCTCTATGACGGCGAGAACGGGTTTCTGCCTTACCTGATCGATATTTCCATCATTCAGCTCCAGACCAGCCGCTCCGTCGATCAGGCGGTGTCGATCCTCGTCAACAGTCTCGACCTGATGATGCATCGGGTCGACATGCGCTACCAGATGGTGCGCTACATAACCTGGCTCATTCCGACCATCGGCTTCATCGGCACGATCATCGGCATCGCCGTCGCGCTCGAATTCATCAATCCGCAAAAGATCGACCTCGCGAAAGTGACGGGCGGTCTCTCCGTTTCGTTCTACACCACGCTGGTCGCGCTGCTGGTCAGCGTCATCCTGGTTTTCGTGCAGCAGGCGGTCCAGAAGGTCGAGGAAATCGCCCTCAACGAGGCCGGCCAGTACTGCCTCAAGAACCTCATCAACCGAATCTATATTCCTCATGCCGCAACCGCCGGAACGGCGCCATGAGGCGACGTCACCGCGAGACCAGCGGCGGCGAAGTGGCGATGATGGCGGTCATCACCAAGGCCATGGGCGCCTTCCTCGTTTTGATGATCATGCTGCTGCCCTATTACACCGGCGATACCCAAAGCCAGCAGACGGTGGACGACACCGGCCGCAGGATCGACGAAGCCAAGGCCGGGCTCGACGGCGCGGTGGACCGCCTGAAGAAGGGCCGGCTGACCGACGCCGAGATCGACGACATTCTCAATCGCCTCCAGCAGGCGCATGACGAATTGACCGAGGCGCAAGGCCTGATCCGGCAATTGCGGATCAAGGTCGATCAGGCGGCGTCGCAGATCAACCGGCTCGAACAGCAGAATGCGGCGCTGCTGGCGCAGGTGACCGCGCTTCAGACTCAGGCGGCGCAGCTTCAGGCCGAAATTGAAAAGCTGAAGCAGGAAATCGCCCGGCTGCGGGCCATCGACACCGAGGCCTTGCAGGCGCGGATTCGGGAACTTGAAGCCGAAATCGCGCGTCTTAAAATAGCCATTGCGGAGGTCGAACGCCTCAAGAGCGAGAATGCCGCGCAAGCCGCCGAAATCGAGAAGCTCAAGAACGAGAACGAAGTGTTGCGCGTGCTCGCCGCCTTCCCGGATATATTTCTGTCGTCGAAATGCAGCGATCCGTATTTAATCCCCGATCTCGCTGAAAACCCGGTCGGCATCAAGGGTTTCAAATCGGTCGAACAGTTTATTCCGACTATCATGCCGTGGCGGGATGTTACGCTGGACACCAATTCTACCAAGCGGATCGCCGGCGACAGCTTCAATAGCTGGACGACCTATGTCACTCTGAGCTTCGAGGAAGGCCAAGAGTATCAATATGATTTTTTCATCCGCACCAGGATGCAAAACAGGAAGGGAGCCGAGATTGCGGACCGGGATTACGAAGATTGGGAAAAGGGGAGCGCCAAGGATGCGGATGGCTCCGTCAAATCCAGCCGCACTCATTCATATTGCCACGTCAACATGTTTATCAGGTGGAGAGGAAATGTCACGAATGTCAAAAGCTTCACGTTGGGTCCGGTTGAACCCGTCGTTTATGCCGGGCGCGTGAAGTTCTTGAAAAACGGGACAATCGAGTTGCTGCCGACAGACCCGAGCATCCAGGAGGCGATAACGGCGGAGGTTTGCAACCGATATACCTCCTTTTGCGCGCTCGCCAGGCAACATGCCCGATTGCGGAAATTTAATGGAAACCCTTGGGAATACGAAGAAGTTGACCCAAGCATATTTGCTGGCCCCCCGCCGAAGCCAAAACCGAGGCTTGACGATCCGCAGCCGACGCAGAAACGGGAGCCTGACAATCCGCAGTCGGCGCCTCAACCAAGGCCTGACGGTCCTCCACCGCCGCCGCCTAAGCCGAAATTGTAACCACGCCGCCCCGCTTTACGCTTCGCCACCGCGCCAGATTTTCCCTTTAGCCAGATGCGCGACGGCGAGCCGCAATGAAATGGACGCCGGTTCCGTCCGCCCCGACTGTCGATGACGTAAGGAACGCACCCCTTTGGCCACCCGTCTCATTCGCTGCCTCAACGGCCATGTCTTCGACGCTTCGGCAACAACAGCCTGCCCAACATGCGGCTGGACGGAACCGGCCTCCGCGACCCCCGGATCGACGGAAAACAGCGGCGGCGAATCGCGGAAGCGATCGGGCGGCGAAGAAATCGACAACAGCCGACGGATGCTTGTGATCGGCGGCGGCGCCGTCGCCGCCGGACTTGGCGCCGGCGCCTATTTTTTCTTAGCCAACAGGCATGCCACTCCGGACCCGGACCCCGAGCCGGCGGTGCGCAAACCGCCCGCCGCCGAAAAGCCGCCAGTTACCGAAAAGCCGCCGGCGGAACCCTTGCAACAAGCCAGCAAAGCGCCGGGCGCCCTTCCCAATTTTCTCGAATTGCCGCCTGTCGAGCAGACCGCGCAAATGGCGGCGGCGCGGGAACTCGGCCTGTCGCCCCTCGCGACGGAAACGGCATTGGTCACCCGCGTTGTCCGTCTGGCTCAGTTCAAGCCGACAGAGGTCCGATACAAACAGCTCCTGATCCCCCTGGTGAAATTGGACCGTCCGATGGCTCTCAATGAAGCGGGAACGGCCCTTCAATTCGGCTATGCGGTAAACAAGGACGCGAAATTGGCGTTCGACTACCTCACCCGCGCCGCAAGCCAGGGCGTCGTCCGGGCGCGCGCCGGCATCGCGGAGATGTTGCTCGCCGGCAATCCAAAGCCGCGCGATCCGGATGGGGCGGCGGAAATCCTGACTCTGGCGGCGAAAGCCGATGGTCCCGGCGCCGGGCAGGCGCTGACGTTTCTGAAAGTCCTGAAGCGGTCTCTGGACGGCGCAGGCCCCGGTTCCGCCGAGCTTTTCGCAGCCGCCGCGCAGAAAAACTGGGATCTGAACATAAAAATTGCCCGCGCGCTGGCGGATCGGAACATTGATTCCGGGCTTAATGCGCTCGGCGAACGCTATTGGAATGGCGAAGGCGTCCCACAGGATCGCGCCGCCGCGATCGAATTCTGGCGCAAGGCGACGGCGATCGGCTATTCCCCCGCGAGCTACAATCTTTCCCTCGCCGCGAAAGCGCCCCCGACAGGCTCGCCAAATCTGGTCGAGAGCCTTGTCTGGCTGCTGATTGCGGCGATACAAACGGAAGATCGGGCCCGCAGGATTTGGTTCACGGACCGCCTCACCGAGCAAGCGGGATTGTTCGACCAATCGCAATGGTCGGCGATCCGTACCCTGTTCGCGGAAATCGAGATTCCGGGGTCGAAATCTCGCTGACATTGAGTTCCGAAAGTTATGATGCGGAGGAAGCCGGGAACGGTAGACAATGCAGAGCTCCCCGTCACTCTTGGCGACGCCGACCTCCCATGCAAGCACGTTGCGGGACGGCGACGCTCCCGAATAGAGCACGCCGTTGAGATGATAGAATTCGTGCTGAAAGACCCTCACGTGAGACCCGCTATACTAAGGATCGAAGCGCCAATGAACGAGGTGTTGAAGTTCCTGCTCCGGCCGCTGGTCCATATTTTCGGTACTTCGAGTAGGGCCGCCGCTCCCGACCCCACGGCTGTAATTACCCACCCCCATTTTTAGGCGCGGTTTTTTGCGACTCAGGCCAGGGTGCCGAGGATCGTCTGGAATGGGTTTGCGCCCTTGAGCCTTGCGGTGTCGACGGCCGTGCGCACGTCCGCCTCGGCCTGTGCGGCCCACATGGCGCGATAGCCATTCGTGACTTTG
>NZ_CAIUXT010000053.1 GCF_903903185.1 uncultured Rhodoblastus sp. | reverse complement strand
TGCTCAAAAACGATATCGACGTCCTTCTTGCCGGTAATGTCCCAGATCGCCTTGCCGAACTTGCGGGCCTCTTTGGTCCATTCGACATATTCGGGCGAATTGACTTTCGGCAGCTGGCCCCAGCATTTGAAGTCCTTACGATTGATTACGCCCTTCGCGCCGAGCGAAAGAACGTAATCGCGCTTGGATTCGTCGGAGATGATGCCGATCGCATTGGCGCCCGCCGCGGCGATGAGCTGCACGCCGAAAACGCCGAGGCCGCCGGACGCGCCCCAGACCAGTACATTGTCGCCGGGCTTCAGGCGGTGCGGCTCATGGCCGAAGAGCATGCGATAGGCGGTCGCCAGCGTCAGCGTGTAGCAAGCGCTTTCTTCCCAGGTCAGGTGCTTCGGCCGCTCCATCAACTGGCGGTCCTGAACTCGGCAGTACTGGGCGAAGGAGCCGTCGGGCGTCTCATAACCCCAGATGCGCTGGGACGCCGAGAACATCGGATCGCCGCCATTGCATTCCTCGTCGTCGCCATCGTCCTGGTTGCAGTGGACGACGACTTCATCGCCGACTTTCCAGCGCCGGACCTTGGAGCCAACCGCCCAGACGACGCCCGACGCGTCCGATCCGGCGATAAGATAAGGAAGCTTGTAGGCTTCGAGCATCGAAACGGGCTCGCCGAGGGCGGCCCAGACGCCATTGTAGTTAACGCCCGCCGCCATCACCAGAACCAGCACGTCATGGCTGTCGAGTTGCCAGGTTGGCACCACTTCGAGCTGCATCGCCGTTTCCGGCGGACCGTGACGGTCCTTGCGGATCACCCAGGCATGCATGTTTTTCGGCACATGGCCGAGCGGCGGAATTTCGCCGATGTCATAAAGATCCTTCAGGAGCGGCTCGCTTTCGGTCTTCGCGCCGCTCGCCACTGGCGATGGACTATTCAACGCTGACTCCTGTCGTTGCTGGCCCCCTCCTGGAAAAGAGGCCCAAGGCTAGAACGGATTGCGAAAAAGCGAAATGGCTTTTCCGCTTCATCCCGTGGAAAACACGCGATCCAAAACAGGCCGTTCCTGGCAGAGCGACATGTCCGCTTCACTTCTCAGGGGGCCATTATACATTTTCTGTTGGTTTGGCGAGCGCCCATGCATTTTTTTTTGCTTCGTGCTAGGTTTGACGCGTCTTTTGTTCCCAATTCGCCATTTTCGGCAAGAGAAATGCAAATGCAATAAGAACATATGATTATGGCGCAGCGGCGAGAGCCTCGCCTTGCGGCCCTTTCCGCCGCGCGCCGATTGTGCCATGCGGAAAAGTGAAGAAAAGCATGAGGCGGGCGAAAGCGCGGATCGGAAAATTCAATCGCCCACGCGGCAGCAGAAAGCGAGGTTTTGATGACGACAACAGCCCCCAGTCGGGACAAGCCCTGGATTTTCCGCACCTATGCGGGACATTCCAACGCCGCCGACTCCAACAAGCTTTACCGTGGCAATCTCGCCAAGGGCCAAACGGGGCTATCCATCGCCTTCGATCTGCCAACCCAGACCGGCTATGATTCCGATCACGTTTTGTCGCGGGGGGAGGTCGGCAAGGTCGGCGTGCCGATCTCGCATCTTGGCGACATGAACGTATTGTTCGACGGCATTCCGATCGCCCAGATGAATACGTCGATGACGATCAACGCCACGGCGCCCTGGCTTCTCGCGCTCTACATCGCCGCCGCCGACGCCCAGGGCGCGCCGCGCGCGGCGCTGCAAGGCACGACGCAAAACGACATCATCAAGGAATATCTTTCGCGCGGCACCTACGTTTTCCCGCCAGCACCCTCCCTGCGGCTGACCAAGGACGTGATCCTGTTCACGACGCGCGAGGTTCCCAAATGGAATCCGATGAACGTCTGCTCCTATCATCTGCAGGAAGCGGGCGCGACCCCGGTGCAGGAATTGTCCTATGCTCTGGCGACGGCGGTCGCCATTCTCGACATGGTGAAGAAATCCGGCCAGGTCTCGGAAGAGGATTTCGGTGAAGTCGTCGGACGTATTTCGTTCTTCCTCAATGCCGGTATGCGCTTCGTCACCGAATTGGCCAAGGTTCGGGCCTTCACGGAACTCTGGGACGAACTCACCCTTGAGCGCTATGGCGTGAAGGAAGAGAAATATCGCCGTTTTCGTTACGGCGTGCAGGTCAATTCGCTCGGCCTGACCGAACAGCAGGCTGAAAACAACGTCTATCGCATTCTGATTGAAACGCTCGCCGTGGTCCTGTCGAAAAACGCCCGCGCTCGCGCGGTGCAATTGCCGGCCTGGAACGAGGCGCTCGGCCTGCCGCGCCCCTTCGATCAGCAATGGTCGCTGCGCCTCCAGCAAATTCTCGCCTATGAAACCGATCTGCTGGAATTTGGGGATCTGTTCGACGGCAGCGTCGAACTGACCAAAAAGGTCAATGAGCTCAAAAAGGAGGCTCTGGCGGAACTGGCGGCCATCGATGCGATGGGCGGCGCCGTCGCCGCGGTCGAGACCGGCTACCTCAAGTCGAAACTGGTCGAATCCAACACGCGCCGCCTGGAAGCCATCGAGGCAGGTGAGCAGATCGTCGTCGGCGTCAATAAATTCGTCGAGGGCGAGCCTTCGCCGCTGACGGCCGGCGACGGTTCGATCATGGTCGTGCCCCACCACGTCGAGGCCGAACAGATCGAGCGTCTCAAAGTCTGGCGCGAGCAGCGTGACGCAAGCGCCGTGGACAAGGCGCTCGCCGACCTGCGCGCCGCCGCCCAGGAAGACCGCAACATCATGGAGCCGTCGATCGCCGCCGCCAAGGCAGGGGTGACGACAGGCGAATGGGGCCAGACCCTGCGCGAGGTGTTTGGCGAATTCCGCGCCCCCACGGGCGTCGGACGCAGCGCCCGGCAGACCGGGGGATCGCTCGATCCGGTGCGCACGGAAGTCGAACGCGTATCGAAAAAGCTCGGCCGCCGGATCAAGTTTTTGGTCGGCAAGCCCGGCCTCGACGGCCACTCCAATGGCGCCGAACAGATTGCGGTGCGGGCCCGCGACGCCGGAATGGAAGTGGTTTACGAGGGCATCCGCCTGACCCCGGCCGAAATCGTCAATGCCGCTCTGGAAGAGGGCGTGCATGTTGTCGGTCTGTCGATCCTGTCCGGTTCGCACGTGCCTTTGGTGCGCGATGTGCTGGAGCGCATGAAAACGCTGGGCATAGGGGAGGTGCCGGTGATCGTCGGCGGCATCATTCCGCCCGAGGACGAGAAGCTGCTGCTGTCCGAAGGCGTCGCCGCCGTCTACACGCCCAAGGATTACGAACTCAACGCCATCATGGCGGATATTGTCCGCGTCGTCGAAGAGCGCGCCGCCAAAGTCTGAAAATGCGAAAACATTGCCGGTCTTCGCCTGTTTGCAGAACGGGGGGCGGCTTCATTCCGATTTGACCGGAGTTTTAAAATGTCGGCGGATGCCTGCACTCAAGGCCTGGACACCGGATTTATCGAACTGGGCGCCGCCAAAGTGGCGGCGCTCGGCGTCGTCCAGGGCATTTCGGAACTTTTGCCCATTTCCTCGACCGCCCATATGCGGATCGTGCCGGCCCTACTCGGCTGGCGCGATCCCGGCTCGGCCTTTTCCGCCGCCATGCAGATGGCGGCTCTCGCCGCGGTGGTTTCCTATTTCTGGAGCGACGTGCGCGGTCTGGTCTTCGGCTCCATTGAC
Organism: uncultured Rhodoblastus sp.; assembly: GCF_903903185.1. GTDB lineage: Bacteria > Pseudomonadota > Alphaproteobacteria > Rhizobiales > Beijerinckiaceae > Rhodoblastus. The sequence continues at coordinate 25,917 of NZ_CAIUXT010000053.1, read as the reverse complement.
GCGCTGCGGCGGCGCGATTTCCACGACTGGAATTTGCGCTTCACCACCTGGATATTATTGGCGACGCTGCCGCTGGTCATTTTTGGAACCCTGTTGTCGAAATGGCTCAACGCCTGCGGCACGCCGCTCCGCAGCCTGCCGGTGATCGGCGTCGCCTGCATCGTCATGGCGGTTCTGCTGGCTCTGGCCGAAAAATTCTGTGCCCATCGCCGGACTCTCGACAATGTTTCGCTCAAGGACGCCATGCTGGTTGGCATCGCGCAGGCCGGCGCGCTGATCCCGGGCGTTTCGCGTTCCGGCTCGACCCTGACGGCCGCGATGTTTCTCGACCTCGAACGCGACCAGGCGGCGCGCTTTTCCTTCCTGCTCGGTCTCCCGGCCATCTTCCTCGCGGGCGCCCGGGAGTTTTACGAGCTTTACAAGGCCAATCTATCGGCCGACGGCTGGATGATTCTGGCGGTCGGCCTCGTTGTCGCCTCCATTTCGGCTTTTGTCGCGATCTGGAGCCTGATGCGGATTCTCGAAAAATTCTCTTCCTGGCCGTTCGTCGTCTACCGCTTCCTGCTCGGGGTCTTTCTGCTGGCAGGCGTGGCCTTGGGCTGGCTGCAATAAACGGGACGCTTGGAGCGCATTCGGTGAACGGAAGTACTTCGAACGCGTTCCAGGCCGCCAGATCCCTTTTTCCGATCAGTTGAGCAGGGCCGGCGTCGCTTCCGGCGCGACCGCCAGCCTGCCGACAGGCTTGCCATCGATGGTCAGTTCGCCATCGCTCGCGCCAATGGCGATTTGTTCGCCATCGTCGATTTCTCCTGCCAGCAGCCTTTCAGCCAACGGGTCCTGCACATATTTCTGGATCACGCGTTTGAGCGGGCGCGCGCCATAGGCGGGATCGTAGCCCTTGTCGGCCAGCCAGCTCCGACCGCTTTCGGTCAGTTCCAGCGCGATCTTGCGGTCTTCGAGCAGCCGGTCCAGCCGCTTGAACTGAATGTCGACAATCGCGCCCATGTCCTGGCGCCGCAGCCGATGGAACAGGATGATTTCATCGACCCGGTTGAGGAATTCGGGCCGGAAATGCGCCCGCACGACCTGCATCACCTCGCTGTATACGGCGGAGGAATCCTCGCCTTCCTTCTGCATGACCAGAAATTCCGAGCCGAGATTTGAGGTCATGATGATCACGACATTGCGGAAATCCACGGTGCGTCCCTGGCCGTCGGTCAGGCGACCGTCATCGAGCACCTGAAGCAGGACATTGAAAACATCGGGATGGGCTTTTTCGATTTCGTCGAACAGCACGACCTGATAGGGGCGACGCCGCACCGCTTCCGTCAGGGCTCCGCCCTCCTCATAGCCGACATAGCCGGGAGGCGCGCCGATGAGCCGGGAAACCGAATGTTTCTCCATATATTCCGACATGTCGATCCGCACCATCGCCGTTTCGTCGTCGAACAGGAACGACGCCAGGGCCTTGGTCAGTTCGGTCTTGCCGACGCCGGTCGGGCCAAGGAACATGAACGAGCCGATGGGACGGTTGGGGTCCTGCAAACCGGCGCGCGCGCGGCGAACCGCTGTCGCCACCGCCGCCACAGCTTCTCTCTGGCCAACCACCCGACGTGCAAGTTCATCCTCCATTTTCAGGAGCTTGGCCCGCTCACCCTCCAGCATCTTGTCGACCGGCACGCCGGTCCAGCGCGACACCACCTGGGCGATCTGGTCCGGGGTGACCTCTTCGTCCACCAGAACCGCGCCGGACCTGCCTTCGTTCTCGGCCAGCGTTCGCTCCAGTTCGGGAATGATGCCATAGGTCAGCCGTCCGGCTTCCGCGTAATCGCCCTTTCGTTGAGCGATGAGCAGATCGTTGCGCGCCGCTTCGAGCTTTTCCTTCATCTTCTGCGCCGCGCCGAGCTTGTCCTTTTCCGCCCGCCAGCGTGTCGTCAGTTCGGCGGATTTCTCGTTCAAATCGGCAAGCTCGCCTTCCAGCCGCTGGAGCCGGTCCTTGGAGGCCTGGTCGGTCTCCTTCTTGAGCGCCTCCTGCTCGATCTTGAGCTGCATGATGCGGCGGTCGAATTCATCGAGTTCTTCCGGTTTCGAATCGACTTGCATGCGCAACCGCGAGGCCGCCTCGTCCATCAGGTCGATCGCCTTGTCGGGCAGGAAACGATCGGCGATATAGCGGTTGGACAGCGTCGCCGCCGCCACCAGCGCCGAATCGCTGATTCTCACGCCGTGATGGAGCTCATATTTCTCCTTCAGGCCGCGCAGGATGGAAATCGTGTCCTCGACACTCGGCTCGCTCACGAAAACCGGCTGGAAGCGCCGCGCCAAAGCGGCGTCTTTTTCGACATGCTTGCGATATTCGTCGAGCGTGGTCGCTCCAACGCAATGCAGTTCGCCGCGCGCCAACGCGGGCTTCAGCAGGTTGGAGGCGTCCATCGCTCCATCCGCTTTGCCTGCGCCAACGAGCGTATGCATTTCATCGATGAACAGAATGACCCCGCCTTCCGCTGCCGTGACTTCATTCAGAACGGCTTTCAAGCGCTCCTCGAATTCGCCGCGATATTTCGCGCCCGCGATCAGCGCGCCCATGTCCAGCGCCAGAAGGCTCTTGTCGCGAAGGCTTTCCGGAACGTCGCCATTGACGATTCGCAGCGCCAAGCCTTCGACGATCGCGGTCTTGCCAACGCCGGGCTCGCCGATCAGCACGGGATTATTCTTGGTGCGGCGCGACAGGACCTGAATGGTGCGCCGGATTTCCTCGTCGCGGCCGATGACCGGGTCGAGCTTGCCCTCCCGCGCCGCTTCAGTCAGGTCGCGCGCGTATTTTTTTAAAGCGTCATAGGCGTTTTCGGCGGAAGCGGAATCGGCGGTGCGGCCCTTGCGCAAATCCTCAATCGCCTTGTTGAGCCCCTGCGCATTGGCGCCGGCCTTGGCCAGGATTTTGCCGGCGTCGCTGCCGGTATCCATGGCGAGAGCGAGCAACAGCCGTTCAACCGTGACAAAGGAATCGCCGGATTTCTGGGCGATTTTTTCGGCGCTGTCGAAAACCCGCGCGGTGTCGGGAGCCAGATAGAGCTGACCGGCGCCCGCGCCTTCGACGCGCGGAAGCTTGGCGAGGGCCAATTCGCATTGCTGCAAGGCTTCGCGCGAGCGCCCGCCGGATTTGTCGATGAGACCGGCCGAAAGTCCCTGTTCATCGTCGAGCAGGACTTTGAGCAGGTGAAGGGGAGTGAATTGCTGGTTGCCTTCGCGCATCGCCAGCGACTGCGCGGACTGGACGAAGCCCCTCGCGCGTTCGGTAAATTTCTCGATATTCATGTCCATCCTCCAAGCCCACGGCAGCCCCCCGATCGGCAGGACTGCGGCGTCAATTCACGGGGCCCCTTGCGGCAGCCTAGGCCTTGATATGGGAACGTCTTCTCCGGTTGAAAGGGCGCGCGGTTTGAAAGCTTGGCGTATGCCGGGACAAAAACGGCGCCCGAGGGCGCCGTTCTGTCGATGCAGGATTGAAGGGGTCAATCGGCCGAACTGGTCTCGGGCAAGGGCGTCGGATCGTCGCCTTCCGATCCCGGCTCGGAGCGAACACGGCGCCGGCGGCGCGGGCGCAGGTGAAAGCGGTTCTCTCCTTCGTCATCGCCGGGCGCGGCGGCAAAATCCGCAGGGGTCGGCGCCGACGCAATCGGTTCGACGAAGGCCTCGGTTCCGATTTCCAGTGGCGGAGTCGACGTGCGCGTTGGCGCCGTGATGAAGGCCGGAAGCGCGGCGCCTATCGCATCGAAATCGACGCGCGGCTGTTCCTGGCTGCCGGGGCTCGGCTCGAAGCGAGGCGGTTGATCGCGAAAACGGTTGCGCCCCTGACCATTCTGGCGCTCGCCGCCATTGCGTTCATTCTGTTGGCCGAAACGTCGGTCGTTGCGCTGCTGGCGGTCTTGAGGTTGACGATCCTGGGATTGACGATCCTGCCGTTCGGGACGCTCGCCATTGTAATTGGGCGCCCGTTCCGGATTTCGGTCCTGCCGTTCCGGCCTGTCGTTCTGTCGTTCGCCCTGATCCGGATTATAGGTTGGACGATCGAAATAGGGTTGTGGCTGACCGCCGTAGCCGATGGGTCCGCCGTTTGGCTGCTGCGGTTGAAAGGCCGGAATTTGCGGGGCGCGCTCCAGGGGAGACGCGAAACGGTCCGGCAGGGCGACGAAATCGTCATCCTCGTCGCCTTCGTCCAGTTCCTCGCCGTTGCGGCCATAGCCCAATTGCGCCTGCTGTTGCGCGGTCTGGGCGGCGGCGATGATTCGGAAATAATGCTCGGCGTGCTGGAGAAGATTTTCCGCCGCGACTGGATCGCCGGACGACTGAGCGTCGCGCGCGAGTTGCAGGTATTTTTCGGCGACGTGTTGGGCCGTGCCGCGAATTTTCACGTCCGGGCCGGTGGATTCATAAGTCCGCGTCAACGGACTGGGGCCTTTTCGATTGCTGCGACCGCGCATACGTTTGTTTTGACCAGGTCTCATTGACAGTCCCTGAGTGAGTATTGGGCGACGCCATAATCGTCGCCAGCGCATAAGGACATCGAATGCCTTATGCAGGTCACCATGGCGCGGCGATTGCGGCGCTTTCGCCTCACCGGCCATGTTTGCGGATTTCCCGCAAATTTTTTTCGACTAGCAAATCCGTTGAGGGAATCGGCAGATCACACCACGTCGCTCTAGTCGCGTCGGAAAGGGCTCGAAAACATTTATCCAAACGGCTCCCTCCCGAAGGAAACCGGATGATGACCGAGCCAAGCTGCGATTAAATGAAGCGCAACGTGATTTTTTGCTGCATTGCAGACTAGACTTTTTTTTGGTTCAAGCCAAGTCCAAACTTCGAGTCGAAACATCAAGCCCAAATTTGCCGAAAAAGCGAGCGAAGCGACAAGGACCGGCTTCATGCCGCGTCGATGACGGCTACCCTGTCCCGCTTGCCGGCATCGGTCAGGATTTTGGCGCCGGGAAATCCCGCCGCCGCCAGAATATGGCGGACATCGGCGGCTTGCCGCCAGCCAATCTCCAAACAGGCGCCGCCGCCGCGCGCCAGCAACCTCTTGAGATCGAAGGCGATCTGGCGATATGGGACGAGACCGTCCGCCCCGCCGTCGAGAGCTAGCAACGGATCGAAAGCGGCGACTTCCGGTTCGAGGGAGGCGATCTCCTCGGTGGCGATATAGGGTGGATTCGAAACGATCAGGTCGAAGGAGCCGCGCAAGGCTTGCATCCAGTCGCCGCGAATCACGCCGGACCGGCTGGAAAGGCCGCAAGAAGCAAGATTATGCAGCGTCACGGCGCAGGCGGCCTTTGAGCGATCGACGCCGACGCCAAAAGCATCGTCGCGGCAGTGAAGAATCGCGCAGAGAATCGCTCCCGAGCCCGTCCCGAGATCGAGAACGCGCGGATTGGCGATGTTTTTTTGTTTCAGCAGAGCCAGCGCCGCGTCGACCAGGGTTTCGGTGTCGGCGCGGGGATCCAGCACTTCCTCTGCGATTTGCAGGTTCAGGCCATAGAAGCTGCTGCGCCCCAGAATGCGGCTGACCGGTTCGCCGGCAAGACGACGCTCGGCGTAAAGCTGCAAACGGACCGCAGCGTCTTCGCCCAACTGGCGCTCGGCCTCCAACAATAGCGCCAGCGGCGTCAAGCCGGTGGCTTCTTCCATCAGATGACGCGATTCGAGTTCGGCCGGCTGTTTCCCGGCGGCGGCCAGAGCCGTCGCCAGTTTTTTCCGCGACCGGCCCAGGGTTTCGGTCGCGGTGAATTTTGGCGAAGCCAGGTCCAGCCTCAGGCTCCCAAAGCCTTGCCCAATATCCGCGTCAGTCGAACGGCGAAGGCGGCGGCGTCCTGCGGCGCCTCGCCATCCATCACCCGCGCTTCGTCGAAGAGCAGCCAGACGGCGTCGTCGAACAGGCTCCGGTCGCCCGCCTTGGACTGCGCCTCCAGGGCGATCACCAGAGGATGCGAAGGGTTGATTTCAAGCACCGGCTTGATGGCGCCGGGGGCCTGGCCATGCGAGGCGAGGATTTGTTGCAGGCGCAGGTCGGGGCCGAATTCCGGCGCCACCAGACAGGCGGGGCTTTCCGAAAGCCGATCGGAGACGCGGACGTCCTCGACCACGGCTTCCAGCGTCTGCTTGGCCAAAGCCACAAAATCGGCGATCGAGCCGGGGTTTTCCGCCGGCGGCTTGGCGCCGTCGATCAGGTCGATCGATTTGATGTCGGCGGCGCCTTGAGTCGCCGATTTGAAGGGCTTGCCATCATAGCCGACGGCGGTCTGGACCCAGAAGGCGTCGACCGGATCGGAAAGCAGCAGCACTTCGACGCCTCTGGCGCGAAATCCTTCGAGTTGCGGGCTGGCGGCAATGCGTTCGGCGCCTTCGCCGGCAATATAATAGATGGCGGTCTGGTTGGGGCGCAGCGCCGCGACATAATCTGCCAGCGAACGCTTGGCTTCCTTTTCGGCGGTCGTGGCGAAACGCGCCAATTTGAGCAGGATGTCGCGCCGTTCGGGATCCTCGTAAAGCCCTTCCTTAAGCACGGCGCCGAAATTCTTCCAGACTTCGGCGAATTTTTCCGCGTCAGTTTCCGCCAGTTTGGCGATGTCCTGCAACAGGCGATTGGCGACGCCTTTCTTGATCGCGGCGAACAGGTTGCTTTCCTGCACCATTTCACGCGAGACATTGAGCGGCAGGTCGGGCGAATCGACCACGAGACGAACAAAACGGAGGTATCCGGGCAGAAGATCGGCGTCGCGCGAAATGAGCACCCGGCGGGAATAGAGTTTCGCCCGGCCCTTGCGGGCGGGATCGAACAGGTCGAAAGGGCGTGATCCCGGGACGAAGGCCAGCACCGTATATTCGGCGCGACCCTCGGCCCGCCAGTGAACGGTCAGCGCCGGCTCGTCGAACTGGCCGGCGATCTCCTGATAGAATTCCTTATATTGTTCCGGCGTGATTTCCGCCTTGTTCTTCGTCCACAGCGCTGCGCCCTCGCCAATGCGGCGCGGCTCGGCGCCCGGCTTTTCGATCAAATCGATGGGCGTGGCGACGGCGCTCGAATGTTCATCGATGATCGCTTCGATCTTGTGGGCGTCAAGAAAGGCTTTCGATTCGGCGTTCAGGTGGAGAATGACGCGCGCGCCGTGCAAAGGCGCCTGGTCGCGTTCGATGGGAGCGATTTCGTAATCGCCCTTGCCGTCCGAACTCCACCGCCAGGCCTGATCTTCACCTGCCCTTCTGGTTTCGACCACAACCTGGTTCGCGACCATGAAGGCCGAATAGAACCCGATTCCGAACTGGCCGATCAATTCGGCGGGTCCGCTTTCCGCGTCTTTTGTTTTGTCCGAGTCCTGAACTTTTTCCAGAAACGCCCTTGTTCCCGAATTGGCGATCGTTCCCAGGGCAAGGGCGAGATCTTCGCGCGACATGCCGACGCCATTGTCTTCGACGCTGAGCGTCGAGGCGTCCGGATCGATCGCCACGCGAATAGCGAATGGCGCGCCATCGCTGACCAGCGCCGGATTGCTATTGGCTTCGTAGCGCAGCTTCTCGCAAGCGTCGGCGGCGTTGGAAATCAGTTCGCGCAGAAAAATATCGCGCTCCGAATAGATCGAATGCACCATGAGGTGCAGCAGGCGCGTCACATCCGCCTGGAAAACATGACGTTCGCCGGTCAGGGTCGCAGAATCCGAATCCATGCTGCTCTCTCTTTATTGATGGGAAAAGTCCGCCAGCGTCGGCTGGCTCCGCGCCGGAATATCGCGGCGCTCTCGCCCGGTTTCAAGATGCAATCGTTTGCGGCGTCTTCCGCGCGTGGCGACGAGCGGGCGTTTCCCGCGTGAACAGCTTGATTTCCATCCTTGCGCCGGAAAAGGAACCGCGCAATCATTGTCATCCTGCCACCGCCAACCCCAGTCTTCCAGCTTGAACGACGATCGGTCCGAACCGGATTTTCAGATTTTGCGCTTGCCGGGCGCGGCGTCCAGCGCGCAGAGCGGCCATCTCGTTGGTTTTGACCGGCGGGAATTGCAGGCGATATTCCAGATTTACGGTCGGATGGTCGCCGTTGGCGTCTGGCGCGATTATGCCATGGATTTCCTGCCGACGCGGGCGGTATTTTCGATCTTCCGCCATCATGGCGAGGCCGCCTATTACCGGATCGTCAAGGAGCCGAGGGCGGCGCGCAAACAGGGGGCCTATTCGATCATCATGCAGACGGGCCTGATCCTGAAGCGCGGCCCGGAATTGCCGCGGCTCCTCGCGGCGCTGGAAAAAAGACCGAGGCTTGTCTAACCCTCAAAACAGGTCACAGCTTGCGCAGCGCGACTTCCTCGATGCGATGGCTCGATCCCTTGGTCAGGATCAGGCTGGCGCGGGCGCGTGTCGGCAGGATGTTTTCATGCAGATTGCGCAAATTTGTGCGTTTCCAGATGCTTCGGGCGACCTCTTCCGCCGCGGCGTCGCCGACTTCGGAAAATTTCTTGAAGTAGGATCGCGGGTCGCGGAAGGCGGTCGAACGCAGGCGCATGAACCGCGCGACGTACCATTTTTCGAGTTCGTCCTCATCGGCGTCGAGATAAATGGAAAAATCGAAAAAATCGGAAACGAAGGGGGTTTCCTTGCCATCGCGCGGCAGGCGGCTCGGCAGCAGCACATTCACCCCTTCGACGATGAGAATATCCGGCCGATCGACGCTGATGGTCTCGTCGTGAACGACGTCATAGGTCAGATGGGAATAGACCGGCGCTTCGACATGGCTGCGTCCCGCCTTGACGTCCGAAAGAAAACGCAGCAGCCGGGCGCTGTCGTAGCTTTCCGGAAAACCCTTGCGATCCAGGATATCGTCGCGCTCCAATTGGGCGTTGGACTGCAGGAAGCCGTCGGTGGTGATGAGGTCGACCTTCGGCGTATTGGGCCAGCGCGAGAGCAGCGCCTGCAAGACGCGGGCGGTGGTCGATTTTCCGACCGCGACCGAACCCGCGACGCCGATGATGTAAGGCACCTTGCCGTCGTCCGCGCCGAGAAATCTCTGAGTCGCCTTGAACAGGCCCTGGGTCGCGGCGACATAGAGCGCCAGCAGGCGCGACAGCGGCAGGTAGATGGCGATCACTTCTTCGAGTGAAATCGGATCGTTGATGGATTGCAGCCGTTTCAGATCGCCGATGGTCAAGGTCAGCGGCGTATCGGCGCGCAGCTGCGCCCATTCCTCGCGGGTGAAATGGCGGTAAGGCGACAAATTCGGACCCGGCGTTTCAACTTCGCCTTCGTCACGAATCTTTCTGACAGGTTCGATCAAGGCCCCCTCCACGACGCTACAGGCCTCCTATTTCGGACGCGAGGCTTTTTCCCGAAGGCCCGATTGCTGGGTGCGCCGGGCGAGTTCGTCGATAACATCCTGCAACGGAACGCCGCCGTCTTGAAGCAAGACCATTAGATGATAGAGCACGTCCGCAGCTTCGGCCCTGAGCGCCTCGCGGTCGCCCTGGACGGCGGCGATGGCCGCTTCGAACGCCTCCTCGCCGAATTTCTTGGCGATGCGCGCCGCTCCGCCGTCGAGCAGGCTGCGCGTATAGGAACTGTCGGCGGGTGCGGAGGCGCGGCTGGCGATGAGCCGGGCAAGATCGTCGAGGGTGAAGGATTCGGTCATGGGGGTCCATTCAGGCGGCGGGCGGATCGAGGCGCATCGGCAGGCCTGCCCTCGCCATATGGGCTTTGGCTTCGCCGATGCTGTATTCGCCGAAATGAAAGATCGACGCCGCGAGCACGGCGCTGGCGTGGCCGTCGCGCACGCCTTCGACGAGATGGTCGAGATTGCCAACGCCCCCCGACGCGATGACGGGAATGGCTACGGCGTCGGCAATGAGGCGGGTCAATTCGATGTCGAAACCGATTTTGGCGCCGTCGCGGTCCATCGAGGTCAGGAGAATTTCGCCCGCGCCAAGTTCGGCGACTTCTCTTGCATAGGCGACCGCGTCAATGCCGGTGGGGCGGCGACCGCCGTGGGTAAAGACCTCCCAGCGCCCGGCGCCGACGCTTTTCGCGTCGATCGCCACGACAATGCACTGGCTGCCAAACTTTTCCGCTCCCCTTCGGACAAAATCGCGATCGTTCACGGCGGCGGTCATGATCGACGCCTTGTCGGCGCCCGCGAGCAGAAGGTTACGGATGTCGTCGAGCGTGCGCACGCCGCCGCCGACGGTCAAGGGCATGAAACAAGCTTCTGCCGTGCGGCGCACAACATCGAGCAGAAGGCCGCGCTCCTCGTGGCTGGCGGTAATGTCGAGAAAGCACAATTCATCGGCGCCGGCGGCGTCATAGGCGATGGCGCTCTCAACCGGGTCGCCGGCGTCGCGCAGATCGACGAAATTGACGCCCTTGACAACCCGACCATCCTTGACGTCGAGGCAGGGAATGACACGCTTCTTGAGCATTTCCTCTCCGTTCGTTAACCATGAATTCCTTAAACCGTTGTTTTAAAAAATTTTTATCAGAAAACTTAAGTTTCTCAAGATGTGCGGCGAGCCTTGATCAGATCGAGGGCCCGTTGCGGATCGAGGCGTCCGTCGTAAAGCGCGCGACCGCTGATTGCGCCGGCGAGCCGAGCGCAGTCGGGTTGCAGCAGGCGTTCGACATCGGCGATGGAGGCGAGGCCTCCCGAAGCGATGACCGGAATGGCGAGGGCGTCGGCGAGAGCCAAAGTCGCTTCGATATTGAGGCCCTTGAGAACCCCGTCGCGGGCTATGTCGGTGTAGACGATCGCACAGACGCCCGCGTCTTCGAAACGCTTGCCTAGCTCGATCGCCGTCAGTTCCGACGACTTCGCCCAGCCCTCGACGGCGACGAGGCCGTCGCGCGCGTCGATGCCGACCGCGATTTTTCCCGAATTCTTGCGCGCGGCCTCGCGGACCAGTTCGGGATCGCGCACCGCCGCCGTGCCGATGATCACCCGGGCGACGCCCTTGCCGAGCCAGCCATCGATGGTCCGCATGTCGCGAATGCCGCCGCCGAGTTGCACCGGCATTTTGTTCAAGGCGGCGAGAATGGCGTCGACGGCGGCGGCGTTCATCGGCTTGCCGGCAAAGGCGCCGTCGAGATCGACGACATGCAGATATTCGAAGCCCTGCCGTTCGAAAACCAGTGCTTGCGCGGCCGGATCGTCGTTGAACACTGTCGCCTGCGTCATATCGCCATGGATCAGGCGAACGCATTGACCGCCTTTCAGATCGATTGCCGGAAACAGGATCACGGACGCCACCTCAGAAAATTGGAAATCAGCCTCAATCCAAGGGCCTGGCTCTTCTCGGGGTGAAACTGCACGCCGACGATGGTGTCGCGCCCGACCATGGCGGTCAGCGCGTCGCCATAATCGGTCGTCGCGACGATGTCGTCGCGATGGGAGGCGCGAAGATGATAGGAATGGACGAAATAGGCGTGAAGGCCGCGTTCTCCGGTAACGATATTCTCCAGCAAGGCATGGGGCTTTTCGGCGTTCAGCGTGTTCCAGCCCATGTGCGGGATTTTCAGGGAGGGATCGCCCGGTTCGATCGGGACGACCTCGCCGCCGATCCATCCAAGCCCCGGCGTTACCTCATGTTCGAGGCCGCGTTCCGCCAATAGTTGCATTCCGACGCAAATTCCCAGAAAGGGCGTCGCGCGCTTTTTCACCGCTTCCGTCATGGCTTCGACCATGCCGTCGATCGCCAGCAGTCCGCGCCGGCAGTCCGCGAAAGCGCCGACCCCCGGCAGGACAATCCGTTCGGCCCGGCGAACCGCCTGCGGATCGCTGGTGACGAGGATTGGCGCGCTCTGCCCGCTCTCGCGCGCGGCGCGCTCGAAGGCTTTCGCGGCCGAATGCAGATTGCCGGAACCGTAATCGATGATGACGACGCTCAAATTTTGCGCTCCGGCGGCGGAAACAGCCCCAGAAGGTCGGCCCCCAGAGTCGTTAGGTGCGATTTTCCGCCGCCAGGGGCGTTAGACGCCGGTAGCAACGCCGCCTGCTGCGCGGGGCTGGCGCTCAAATCGGCGCTGCGATCGAAATAAAGCCTTTCGGCCTCCTGCGCCGATTCGCCAATCGTCAGGCCTTGAAGGAAAAAGCCCGACCGCGAAAGCCGCGCCTGGCGGAACCGGTCCGCCTCCAGACCGAAGGCCAGCGCGCCAAGACCATAAAGGGCGAGGGAAGCCGCCGGATCGAGATGGGCGAGCGACACGATCGCGGCGACGACAAAGGTCCAGCCAAGCCATAGCGCCAAGGCCAGCCATAATCCATGCCGCAAGGCCCAGACCGGCGTCAGCAGGAAGGCTTTCCAGTCGAAACCCTGCCGCACCAGAATCGCCTCGTCCGCCGCGCGCAGCGGCGAAAGGCCCCGAGGCATGAAGACCGCATGGATGTGCATCGCTTCTCCCCCGTCCTTTCAGAGCGATCCCTTGGTCGAAGGAACCCGGTCGCTCTGGCGCGGATCGATAGCCAGCGCGGCGCCCAGGGCGCGCGCGACACCCTTGAAACAGGTCTCCGCAATATGGTGGCTGTTGACCCCGTAAAGCGTTTCGATATGCAGAGCGATGGCGGCGTGCTGGGCGAAGGCCTGGAAGAATTCGCGCACCAGTTCGGCGTCGAAGGGGCCGATCCGGTCTTGCGGGAACCGGGTTCGGAACACGAGGTATGGCCGCCCGGAGACGTCGACGGCGACGCGCGTCAGCGTCTCGTCCATCGGCAGGTGGACATCGGCGTAGCGCACGATTCCGCGCAAATCGCCCAGGGCCTGGCGTAGCGCTTGGCCAAGCGCGATGCCGACATCCTCCACCGTGTGATGCTGGTCGATATGCAGATCGCCAATGGCGTCGATTTCGATGTCCATCAGCGAATGCCGCGCCAACTGATCGAGCATATGATCGAAAAAGCCAATGCCGGTCGAAATCCTGCTCGCGCCGGCGCCTTCGACGGTGAGTTTCACCGAAATGTCGGTTTCCTTGGTCTTGCGCTTGACCTCGGCTTGACGCGTCATTGCTGCATTCTTTCCATTGCGCGACGCGGTCGCGCTACTCCAGCCCCGCGCCGATGCTCCCGGCGCGGGCGCCCCCGTCATGCGCGGCTTGTAGCAAAAGAACCGCCGTTTCGCCACTCTCGCGTGAAACGGACTTGTAACCTTCGCGCAGGCGCAATAGATGCGCTTGCGAAACGCGGGCGTCGGACCCGCGTCGGAAAGTCTTGCATGAATGATCGCCCGAACCCGCCCTCCCAATCGACCTCGATGCACGCCACGACCATCGTTCTGGTGCGAAAAGGCGGGAAAACCGTCATTGCCGGCGATGGACAGGTCAGCCTCGGCCAGACCATCATCAAAGGCAACGCCCGCAAGGTGCGTCGCCTAGGCAAGGGCCAGGTGATCATCGGCTTCGCCGGCGCGACCGCCGACGCCTTCACCCTGAGCGAGCGGCTTGAGGCCAAGCTCGAGCAATATCCCGGTCATCTGCTGCGCGCCTGCGTCGAATTGGCCAAGGATTGGCGCACCGACCGCTATTTGCGGCGGCTCGAAGCGATGATGCTGGTCGCCGACAAGAGCGCGGCTCTGGTCCTGAGCGGAAACGGCGACGTGCTGGAGCCGGAACAGGGACCCGATGGCGCCGTCATGGCCATAGGCTCAGGGGGAAACTATGCTTTGGCCGCCGGTCGCGCCCTGCTCGACAGCGCGCTCGACGCCGAGGCCATCGCCCGCCGCGCGCTGCAGATCGCTTCCGAGATCTGCGTCTACACCAATTCCAATTTCGTCGTCGAAAGCGTCGATTCCAATTGACCTTCGACAAAACCGGCGCCAGGGCCTGATTGCATGAGCGAACTTTCTCCCCGCGAAATCGTCTCCGAGCTCGACCGCTTCATCATCGGACAGAAAGATGCAAAACGGGCTGTCGCCATCGCCCTGCGCAATCGCTGGCGGCGGCTCAGGCTCGAAGGCGTGATGCGCGAGGAAGTCCTTCCAAAGAATATTTTGATGATTGGCCCCACCGGCTGCGGCAAGACGGAAATCGCGCGGCGCCTCGCCCGCCTCGCCAATGCGCCTTTCCTCAAGGTCGAGGCGACCAAATTCACCGAAGTCGGCTATGTCGGCCGCGACGTCGAGCAGATCGTCCGCGATCTGCTCGAAATCGGGATTTCCCTCGTCAAGGAGAGCAAGCGCAAGGATGTCGCCGCGCGCGCGCAACTGGCGGCGGAAGACCGTATCGTCACGGCGCTGGTCGGCGCCAACGCCAGCGCCGCCACCCGCGATTCGTTTCGCAAGAGGCTGCGCGCGGAGGAGATGGAAGACAAGGAAATCGATATCGAAATTTCCTCGCCCGCCAATCCGGCTATGCCGATGTTCGAGATGCCCAACATGCCGGGCGCTTCGATCGGCGCCATTTCGCTCGGCGATATTTTCGGCAAGTCGTCGCGGCCGAAACAGCAAAGGCTGAAGGTGAAGGACGCCTATGCCCCGCTGGAGGCCGAAGAAAGCGAGAAATTGCTTGATCAGGAGCAGATCGTCCGCCTCGCCATCCGCGAGGTGGAGAATAACGGCATCGTCTTCCTTGATGAAATCGACAAGATCTGCGCGCGCGACGGGCGCGCCGGCGATGTGTCGCGGGAGGGCGTGCAGCGCGACCTTCTGCCCTTGATCGAGGGAACGACGGTGGCGACCAAACATGGCGCGGTGAAAACCGACCATATCCTGTTCATTGCCTCGGGCGCCTTTCATGTCGCCAAACCGTCCGATCTGCTGCCGGAATTGCAGGGCCGGCTGCCGATTCGCGTCGAGCTTTCCTCGCTCGACGAAGAGGATTTCAAGCGCATTCTCACCCAGCCCGAAGCCAGTCTGGTCAAGCAATATTGCGCCCTCATGGAGACAGAAGGCGTCCATTTGAGCTTCACCGATGACGCCATCGACGCTCTGGCGCGGCTGGCGGTGCAGGTCAATTCCAGCGTCGAGAATATCGGCGCGCGGCGATTGCAAACGGTGATGGAACGCGTGCTTGACGATGTGAGTTTTGCTGCTGGCGATCATGCGGGCCAGGAGGTGACGATCGACGGCGCCTATGTCGAAGCCCGGGTGGGCGACCTCGCGCGCAATGTCGATCTGAGCCGCTTTATTCTTTGACGGCATCGCCGATAGAAGATTTGCGGCGGACACATGGCCGTCGTGAAACGGAACTAACCATGCCGGCGACCCGAGGCTGGGCGGAGCTCCGAGGGAGTTGTTGGCGGCATCGGTTTGTGCAATCGATGGTCCCGCTTTCGGAGTCGGACTTTTTTCTCTGGTCTGACGCAGTTTTGTTTTGTTTGAGGTTCGCAATGCGCAGATCCGGCGCTCGCCTGTCGATAGTGAGTTTCGTCGCTTTATTCAGTCTTTGCGGCGCCAGCCGCGCCCAGAATATTTTCGAACTGATTTTCGGCGGCGGCCAGCATTCTGTTGAATCGCATCGGGCCGCCTCACCTGCGCCTCGTTATGCTTCGCCCCGACGCCGCGTCGCCCACAAATGGAGCGGCGAGACTTTTGCCAAGGCCAGCGATTCCTCGCCTTCGCCCGAGACGATGAAACTAAGCTATGCCGAAGCCTGGGGCGGCAAGGCGGGCGCAGCCGAGAAATGCTGCGCCAGCGCGGCGGACATGATCGCCCGGGTCACCAAAGGCGATCCGACCTTGCGCCAGGGCGACGCCTTCATGACCAGCGACGGTTTGCGGGTCTTTGTCGGCGACCGGCAAGGCGATACGAAATTCGTGACGCTTGGTCAGGCCCAGCAACTGAGCCGCGCCTTGAAAGAGCGGCTGCAGGCCATGGAAAAACAGCCTTCCGCTGCATCAGCCCTTGCCCCGCCATCCAGATCGCGCGCCGAAACGGCCGCCGGCCCGCGCGTGAATTTGGGCGATCGCGAAAAGTCCGCGACGGGGGCGGCGAAAGATCGACTGATCGCGGCCCAGAATGGCAAGACCATCCGGCTCGTTGGCGGCTACGCCAACTGAAACCGCCGAGCCGCTTTCTTTTAACCATGACGCCGTCATCGGATAGCGCGAGAAACGCGCCGACAGACTCGAGCAAACCGCCCGCGCCTCTTGCCAGAGCATCGGGCGGAAGCCATAAGACGGCGGCTTCCTCCTTTTTGTCGGACTGCAATGACGATCTTTCCAGAACGCGTCTTTTCCGGAATCCAGCCTACCGGCCATCTGCATCTCGGCAATTATCTGGGCGCCATCGTCAAATTCGTGGCGCTGCAAGAGACCCATGAATGCCTGTTCTGCGTCGTCGATCTTCATGCGATCACTGTGGCGCAGGATCCGGTCGAGTTGCGCAAGGCGATCCGTCGGATCGCCGCCGCCTATATCGCCTCGGGCGTCGATCCGGTCAAAAACATCATTTTCAGCCAGAGTCAGGTCGGCGAACACGCGGAACTGGCCTGGGTTTTCAACTGTGTCGCCCGCCTCGGCTGGCTCAACCGGATGACCCAGTTCAAGGAAAAGGCGGGCAAGGATCGCGAGAACGTCTCGGTCGGATTATTCGCCTACCCAGACCTGATGGCGGCGGATATTCTGCTCTATCGCGCCACCCATGTGCCGGTCGGCGAGGACCAGAAACAGCATATCGAACTGGCGCGCGACATCGCCCATAAATTCAACAACGACTTCGCGGCCTCGATCGTCGCCAACGGCCATGACGGCCCCTTCTTTCCCTTGCCCGAGCCGCTGATTCAGGGTCCGGCGGCGCGGGTGATGAGCCTGCGCGACGGCGCCAAGAAAATGTCGAAATCCGACCCATCGGATTTTTCGCGCATCAATCTGTCCGACGATGCGGAAGCCATCGCCCAGAAAGTGCGCAAGGCCAAGACCGACGCCGAGCCGCTGCCGTGCGAAATCGCAGGCCTCGCGGGCCGTCCGGAGGCGGAAAACCTCGTCGGCATCTACGCGGCCCTCGTCGATGGCTCGCGCGAGGACGTATTGCTCGAATTCGGCGGCGCCCAGTTTTCGGCGTTCAAGAACGCGCTCGTCGAAGTGGCGGTGGCTAAACTCGGATCGGTCGGCGGCGAAATGCGGCGGCTCGAAAACGATCCGGCCTACATCGATAATATCTTGCGCGAAGGCGCGCAACGTGCGCGAAATCTGGCCCGGCCCGTCATGGACCAGGTGAAGGACATTCTGGGCCTGATCCGCTAATCGGGGCGTTCGAGCTTTCCTGCCCCTTTTTAGGGGGGCGGCGGCGCCCTATCTCAGTTCCATCCCCATCTCCGGCCTTGAACCGGAAGATCTCGGAGACTTGCATGTTTATTCAGACCGAAGCCACGCCCAATCCTGCCACGCTGAAGTTTCTCCCCGGCGGCCAAGTTCTCGAAAACGGATCGCGGGAAATCCGGAATGCCGAGGAGGCGCGGGTTTCGCCCCTCGCCAGCGCGCTTTTCTCCATCGACGGGGTCAGCGGCGTATTTTTTGGTCCCGATTTCATTTCGGTGACCAAATCCATGGGCGAATGGCAGCATCTGAAGCCCGCCATCCTCGGCGCCATCATGGAGCATTTCATATCCGGCGGGCAGTTGATCGCCGCCGACGCCTTGGGCGCCGAAGGGGCGTCGGACGAATTTTTCGAGCCGGAACACGCCGAAATCGTCGCGACGATCAAGGAACTGATCGAAGCACAGGTGCGCCCCGCCGTCGCCAGCGATGGCGGCGACATCGTCTTCCGCGGCTTCAAGGACGGCATCGTCTATTTGCAGATGAAAGGCGCCTGTTCCGGCTGTCCTTCGTCCACGGCGACGCTCAAACGCGGCATCCAGAACCTGCTTTGCCATTATGTGCCGGAGGTAAAATCGGTGGAGCAGGCGTGACCCCTGCAAATGGCCGGGCCTTTGGCGGCGGGCGATATTGACGGATGCGGATTCTCGCGCTTGATACGGCTTTGCCTGCCGTCTCCCTTTGTATTCTCGACTCCGGGGCGCTGGAGCCGCTGGCGCTTGAATCGATCCCGATGGAGCGCGGCCACGCCGAGGCGCTGATGCCGATGGTGGCGCGCGCCATGGCGAAGGTCGATGGCGGCTTCGCCTCGCTCGAGCGAATCGCGGTGACGGTGGGTCCGGGCTCCTTCACCGGCATTCGCATCGGGATCGCCGCCGCGCGCGGCATGGCTCTGGCGCTGGGAATCGAGACCGTCGGCGTTTCGACGCTGGCGGCTTTCGCCGCTCCTTTGCTGTTCGAGGAAGCTGAAAGCATTGTCGTTTCCGCGATTGACGCCCGGCATGGTCATGTATTTTTCACCGCTTATGGACCGGGCGGGCGGGTTTTGACTTCGCCGCGCATCCTGCTCCTGCGCGACGCCTGCCGCCTTCTTGGCGCCGGACGCGTCCGGGCCGTGGGCTCCGGGGCTTGGCTCCTGAAGGAGGAGGCCCTCAAAATCGGGTGTGAAATCAATGTCGTCAACGCGGGACCAGCGCCCGATATCGTCGCGGTGGCGCGGCTCGGTCTTGCCGCCGATCCGGCCAATGCGCCGGCGCGTCCGCTCTATCTCAAGGCGCCCGACGTCAAACCCTCGGCCATCCCGTCGCTGCCCCGCGTCCCCTCATGAAATCTTCGCTGTTCCGGCTCGGCCGGCAGGCAATGTCCGCGCCGCGCGCCTTGCGCCCGTCCGACGGCGCCGCTTGCGCGGCTTTGCACCGGGCGAGCTTCGCCCATCCCTGGGCCGCGTCCGAATTCGAAGCCCTGCTGACCGATTCCGCCTGCTTTGGAGAAGCTATCGAGGCCAAATCGCGCCTGGCCGGCTTCGTCCTTTCGCGCCGCGCCCTCGACGAGGCTGAAATCCTGACCATTGTCGTGGATACCCGCCTGCGCCAGCGGGGGTGCGGCCAGCGGCTGCTCGCCGCTCACCTGTCGCAATTGTCGGCGCTCGGCGTGATCAAGCTTTTTCTCGAAGTAGACGAAACCAATGAAGCGGCGCTGGCGCTCTATCGCCGGCTCGGCTTCACCCAATTGGGAATGCGCAAGGGCTATTATGTTAAAAAGGATGGATTGCGCGCCAACGCGCTGATCCTGGGGCGGGCGCAGACCTGAGTACGTCCGAGTGTAGCCGTCATAAATTCGTCATCTGCTCCGCCTATCCGGCGGCATGGCTTATATCCGCGCGTTCCTGCTCCTTCTGGCCCTGTCCGGCTTTTATCTGATCGGCGCGCCGGTTCAAAAGCTGGCGCGCCGGCGCGGCTGGACTCTGGCGCGGCATATCCCGCCTTTTTTCGCGCGGACCATTTGCGTCCTGCTGGGCTTGCGCATTCGGTTCGAAGGCGAAGAACTGGGGGCCAAGCCGCGCATGATCGTCTCCAATCATGTTTCCTGGAGCGACATTCTCGTCTACGCGAGTCGCGAGACCCCCTGTTTTGTCGCCAAGAGCGAGGTCGCGGGTTGGCCGGTGCTCGGAACTTTCGCCCGAGTGCAGAACACGATTTTCGTGCGCCGCGACAATCGCGCCGACGTGCCGCGGGTCAATGCCGCCATGGCGGAAAAGATGATGGCGGGCGAGGATGTCCTGTTGTTCGGCGAGGGGACTTCGAGCGACGGCGACGGCGTCCTTTCCTTCAAACCTTCGCATTTCGCCGCCGCCCGCGATCTGTTGCGGCTCTATCCCGGGGTGGCCTCGGTCACGGTCCAGCCGGCCGCCATCGCCTATATAAGCTCTCGCGGGAAAAAACTCGACGCCGCCGGAAGGCGTCGCCTCGCCTGGTTCGGCGACGCCGAGCTCGCCCCGCATATCTGGGTGATGCTGAAGAGCGCTCCCGTCGAATGCGTGGTGCGGTTCGGCGCGCCGCTGGCATTCGCCCTCGACAGCGACCGCAAAGCGGTCGCGCTGGCGACCGAGGGGCGGGTGCGCGAACTGGCCGAGGCCCAGATCGCGTCTGCGATTTGAGAAGTCAATTTTTCCGCCACATCGCTTACCGGATGCGGTATTATCGGCTATCTATTCAAGGCGGCGCCCAAGATAGCCCGGAACATAACCTGATGGTCCCGGAGGGACATTTTCGATTTTGAAGCCTGATCTCCATTCCCGCCGGCCCGAAAATTCGAGCTTGGCCACACGAACCGCGCCGCTGCGGACCGGCGCCAAAAAGATCTTCGTCAAATCCTACGGCTGTCAGATGAACGCCTATGACGCGGCGCGAATGGCCGACGTGCTGGCGCCGGAGGGCTATGCGGAAACCGCCGACATTGAGGACGCCGACCTGATCGTGCTCAATACATGTCACATCCGCGAAAAAGCCGCCGACAAGGTTTTTTCCGAATTGGGCAAGGTGCGGATGCTGAAAGAGGCGCGTGAAGCCGTCGGGCTGGCCACGACGATCGCCGTCGCCGGCTGCGTAGCCCAGGCTGAGGGCGGGGAAATCCTGCGCCGGCAAAAGGCCGTCGATCTTGTCGTCGGTCCGCAAAGCTATCACCGCCTGCCCGAAATGCTGCGTCAGGCGGCGTTCGGGCCAGTGATCGACACGGATTTTCCGGTCGAAGACAAGTTCGACCATCTCGCCCAGCCTTCGGATGAAAAAATTCGCCAGCGCGGCGTCACCGCCTTCCTGACGGTTCAGGAAGGCTGCGACAAATTCTGCGCGTTTTGCGTCGTGCCCTATACGCGGGGCGCGGAAAATTCGCGTCCCGCCAGAAAGGTCGTCGCCGAGGCCAAGCGCCTTGCCGGCGCCGGGGTGCGCGAAATCACGCTTCTCGGCCAGAACGTCAACGCTTATCATGGCGAAGGCGAGAACGGCGACGATTGGTCGCTGGCCGATCTTCTCGCCCGTCTGGCCAAAGTCGAGGGCATGGCGCGGCTGCGCTACATGACCAGCCATCCCAATGACATGCGCGACGATCTGATCCGCGCCCATGCCGAATTGCCGGCCTTGATGCCTTTCCTGCATTTGCCGGTGCAGTCGGGCTCGGACCGGATTCTCGATGCGATGAACCGGCGCCACAGCGCCGCCGATTATCTGCGGCTGGTCGAGCGCATTCGTCGGGCGAGGCCTGATATCGCCCTGTCGTCGGATTTCATCGTCGGTTTTCCCGGCGAGACCGAACGCGATTTCGCCGCCACGCTGGAGCTGGCGCGGGAAGTGAATTTCGCCTCGACCTTTTTCTTCAAATATTCGTCGCGGCCAGGAACGCCGGGCGCCAATCTGTCCGACCAGGTGGCGGAAGAAGTCAAATCCGAGCGTCTCGCGCGGTTGCAGGACGTCGTCGAGCCGCAGCGACGCGCCTTCAATGCCGCGCTGGTCGGCAAGACCATCGAGGTGCTTTTTGAAAAGCCGGGTCGCCATCCCGGCCAGATCGCCGGCAAATCGCCCTGGCTTCAGCCCGTACAGGTCGATGGTCCGGAAAATTGGATCGGGCGGGTCGCAGCCGTCGAAATCGTCGAATGCAGCTCCAATTCGCTGTTCGGGCGCCTGCGGAACAATTTGGGCCCGTCTGGGGAGGGCAACCGACCATGACGCTCGCGGACGGAACGTCGGATCAGGCCGCGCCGAACGCGGATACCGTCTCCTGCGACCTGACCCTGGCGCTCGACGACAATCGGACGGCGTCGATGGTTTTCGGTCATTACGACCAGAATCTCGCGCGGATCGAGCGGCGGCTCCATGTCGTCCTCAACGCCAACGGCAATCATGTCGTCATCAAGGGTCCGGCGGAGGCCGCCGGTCACGCGCGGCGGGTGCTGCAAATCCTTTGTGATCGTGCGCGATCTGGCTCGCCCGCGACGCTCGGCGATGTCGACGGCGCGATTCAGGAATGCGCCTTGCAGGGCAATCTGTTTCCCAGGGAGTCGCCCTCTCCCCGCTCGACCTTCGAGCAGATTTCGACGCGCAAGAAGGGGGCGGTGCGTGCCCGCACCGCCGCGCAGGATCTTTACATCCGCGAGTTACGGCGCTTCGAACTGGTCTTCGCCGCCGGTCCCGCCGGCACCGGCAAGACCTGGCTGGCGGTCGGCCATGCCGTATCCCTGCTCGAACAGGGCGCCGTCGAGCGCCTGATCCTGTCGCGGCCGGCGGTCGAAGCCGGCGAAAGGCTGGGCTTCCTGCCGGGCGACATGCGCGAGAAAGTCGATCCCTACCTGCGGCCGATCTATGACGCCTTGCAGGATTTCATGGACCCGCGCATGGTCGAGCGTGGGATGCAAACCGGTATGATCGAAGTCGCCCCGTTGGCTTTTATGCGCGGGCGGACTTTGTCCAATGCCTGCGTTCTGCTGGATGAGGCGCAGAACGCCACGACCACGCAGATGAAAATGTTCCTGACCCGGCTCGGCGAGGGGTCGCGGATGATCGTCACCGGCGATCCGACGCAGACCGATCTTCCGCCCGGCCAGAAGTCGGGCCTGAGCGAAGCCATTTTCCTGCTCGCGGGGCTCGAAGGCGTCGGACATGTGACCTTCAGCGAGGTGGATGTTGTCCGCCATGATTTGGTGCGCCGCATTGTCGGCGCATATGAGGCGGCGGCGCGACGCATCCACGAGGCGCCCGAGCCTCGGGCCGGTCGCGACAAGGACGGATCGTCATGAGCCGGACCGCGAATCTGGCGATCGAAATCCGGATCGATTGCGTCGGCTGGAGCGCGGTGCAGGGTATTGACGCCCTCGTCGCCGGGAGTTTGCAAGCGGCGATCGAGGAAAGCGGCGACGCCTTCGCGCAAGGCGCGGAAGTCAGCCTGCTGTTCTGCGACGATGCGGCGATCCGGGAGCTGAACCGGCGGTTTCGTGGCCAGGACAAGCCTACCAATGTCCTTTCCTTCCCCGGTCCCGATCCGATCGAGACCGCGACTTTTCTTGGCGACATCGCCATCGCCCGCGAGACCGTTGCGCGCGAGGCGCTCGAACAGGGCAGATCGCTGGAACAGCATTGCCGTCACATGATCGTTCACGGTTTCCTGCATCTTCTGGGCTACGACCACGAGGCTGAGGAGGAAGCCGAGGCGATGGAGGCGATGGAGATCCGAATCCTGCGGAAATTGGGCGTCGACGACCCCTATCGCGAGGACCGGAGAAAAGAGACGATCGACCATGAGCGCGCCTGAACGGGACACGGACGAAATCGCATCCGGCGAGCGAAGTACCGGCAGGCAGGGCGGCTCGGTCATGGAGCGCTTGCGCGCCCTTTTTGGTCTGAGTGGCGCGTCGGTCCGCGACGATATCGAGGACGCGCTCGACGACGCCTCCGTCGCCGACGATTTCAGCCCGCAAGAGCGCGCCATGCTCAAGAACGTGCTGGGCCTTCATGAGATCAGGGTCAGCGACGTCATGGTGCCCCGCGCCGACATTATTTCGGTTTCCATCGACGCGTCGCTGGCCGAATTTCTGGCGACCATCCGCGCGGCGGGGCATTCCCGGCTGCCCGTGCATGGCGAGACGCTCGACGACCCGCGCGGCATGGTTCACATCCGCGATTTCGTCGATTTCGTCGCCGCTCAGGCGGAAAAAACCCTTGCGCAGCGGCGCGGCAGGACCGGCGGCGCCCTTTCCCAACCCGAAGAGCCGACGGCCGCCGCCGAGGCTTTGAGCGCCCGCTACCTGCCGATCGACCTGTCCATTCCGCTTGAGGCGGCGGGCATCCTGCGGCCCGTGCTCTATGCGCCGCCCTCGATGCCGGCGCTCGATCTCTTGGTCAAGATGCAGGCGACGCGCACCCATATGGCGCTGGTGATCGATGAATATGGAGGGACTGACGGTCTCGTCTCGATCGAGGATATTGTCGAAATGATCGTCGGCGACATTGAGGACGAGCACGATCTCGATGAAAACCCCAAGATTGAAGGCGTTGCGCCGGGCGTATTCGTCGCCGACGCCCGCGTCGGGCTCGAGGAAGCCTCGGAAATAACCGGCCTCGATCTGGCGATTCACGGCGAGCGCGAGGAAGTCGATACGCTCGGCGGTCTTGCCGCCGCCTTCGCCGGGCGGGTGCCGATTCGCGGCGAAGTGGTGGCCAGTCCCGACGGCGATTTCGAATTCGACATTCTCGACGCCGATCCGCGACGGCTCAAACGACTCAAATTGCGCCTGATAGACGCCAAAGCCTCCGGTGGGCAGCCGCAGGAAAGCCCGGCGTGATTCTCTTGGCTTGAATCCACGATCGTTTTTCGAGAAGCCGGCGTTTCTAAAGCCTTTGCGCCGCCCGACCCGGGAAAGCCCCATGGTCTCCATCGCCCAGCGCATCCTTCTCGCCGATTTCTGGCCGCGTCGCCTTATTGCATTCGGCGGAGGGGCTTTCGGCGCTCTCGCGCTACCGCCTTTCGGCTTTTTTCCGGCCTTTTTCGTTCCCATGGTGCTGGCGGTGTGGCTTATCGACGGATCGGGCGCCGAAACGGCCTGGGCGAGCCTGCGCCGTGCGGCGGGCGCCGGCTGGTGGATGGGTTTCGGCTATTTCATCGCCGGCCTGTGTTGGCTTGGCGCGGCTTTCCTCGTGGAAGCCGAAAGATTCGCCTGGGCCTTGCCGCTCGGGGTGGTTGGGCTGCCGGCGGGCCTGGCCCTGTTCACCGCTCTCGGCTTTGGGCTTTCCCGACTTATGTGGTCCTCGGGCGCGGCGCGGATTTCCGCGCTCGCGGCGGGACTGACCGCCGCCGAATGGCTGCGCGGCCATGTGCTGACAGGCTTCCCGTGGAACGATTTCGGCATGGTCCTGGGCGGCAATCTCATCCTCGCCCAGACGGCGTCGATTTGCGGGCTCTACGGCCTGACCTTGCTTTCGGCGCTGCTTTTCGCCGCTCCGGCTTTGCTGGGAGACGTCAGGCCCAACCGGCGATTTGTCGGCGCATCGGCCCTGGCCTTGGCAGGACTGGCGGTTTTCGGTCTTTGGCGGCTGCAGCAGACGCCAGGCGAGGTTCAGAACGTCCGGTTGCGCATCGTCCAGCCCAATGTCCCGCTTGACCAGTTTCGCGCCGACCGGGGCGACGATTTGCTCGAGCTTTATCTGAGCCTGTCCGATCGCGCGACCTCGCCCCGGACCAGCGGCGTCTCCGACGTCACCCATGTGATCTGGCCGGAATCGGCCTTTCCCTTCATCCTGTCTCGCGATCCGGCGGCGCTGGCGCTGATCGGCGCGCGCCTGCAAAAGGCGGTGCTTTTCACCGGCGCCGCGCGGGTCGAAGGTGTGGGGCGTCAAGCGTCCTATTTCAATGCCGTCGAGGTGATCGCGGGAGGCGAGGTCCGGGAAACCTACGACAAGATGCATCTGGCGCCCTTTGGCGAATACCTGCCCTTCGCCCATTGGCTGGCGCAGGCTGGAATCACCCAGTTCGTCGCCATTCCCGGCGGGTTCGAATCCGGGGCTTCGACGCGGCTGCTCAACGCCCCGGGCCTGCCGCCGGTCTTCCCGATGGTTTGTTACGAATCGATTTTTCCCGATGAGATCGCTGATCGTCTTCAGGCCGAGGCCGTGCGTCCGGGCCTGATGTTGAATGTCACCAACGACGGCTGGTTCGGCGCCACGCCGGGTCCTTACCAGCATTTCGCGCAGGCTCGCCTGCGCACCATCGAACAGGGCCTGCCGATGGCGCGCGCGGCCAATACCGGGATATCGGCGATTATCGATCCCTTCGGCCGGATCGTCGCTTCCGCGCCGCTCGGCGTCGAGGCGGTGATCGACGGAAATTTGCCCGGATCCCTGCCGCCCACGCTGTTTTCCCGCCACTCCCGAACGTTCCCGATGATCTTGTGGATTTTGGCGTTCATCGGCGCTTATATTCGCCCACGAAGCATTTGACTTTAGGTCAGGCGTCGTCACAAATAAGCTCCATGAGTATGCAGGCTGGACCCTCCGTGACCAAAGTCCCCAACCCCATCGACCGGCATGTCGGCGCGCGGGTGCGCATGCGCCGGATGCTGATCGGCATGAGCCAGGAAAAGCTTGGCGAAGCCCTGGGGCTGACCTTCC
>NZ_CAIUXT010000052.1 GCF_903903185.1 uncultured Rhodoblastus sp. | reverse complement strand
GGCTCGGCGCGGACGGACGTCTGGTGATCCGGCCATCGGGCACAGAACCGGTGATCCGCGTGATGGCGGAAGGCGACGACCGCAAACTGGTCGAACAGGTCGTGGACGACGTCTGCGAGGCGGTGACCAAGGCGGCGGCTTAATACCAAGGGCCCTTGAAAACGCCGACGGTATTACGGCATCTAGCCAGCGATTCGACGCCAAAACGAAATCTCAGCGCGGGGCTTTGCAAGCACTTCTTTAAAGGCTCTGGTTCCCCTGGGGATCAGAGCGCAATAGAATAGGTTGATCAGGAAAACATGCGAAAAAAAAACTTCTTGTCTCGTCATCCGCATCCCGTGAACAATTGCACAAGAATTTGGTTCGTCAACCGTTTTTTTTACCCGGATCATTCCGCGACAAGCCAGATATTATCCGATCTGGCCTTTCATCTCGTGGCGCGAGGCCAAAATGTTGGCGTCATAACGAGTCGGGACGCCTATGACGATCCGTCCGTGACTCTTCCTGCTTTCGAGAAAATCAACGGCGTCGCCATTAATCGTGTCGCGCGATCACGCTTCGGACGCGAGAAAATTATTGGCCGAGCGGTCGACTATTTGGGGCTTTACGGCGCCTTCGCCGCAGCCGCCACACGACTCGCTAAACGAGGAGATTGGATTGTCGTCAAGACCGATCCGCCTTTGTTGTCGGCGGCGATCGCTCCCGTAGCCAAAGCCAAAGGGCTTCGTCTGGTCAACTGGCTGCAGGACCTTTATCCCGAAGTTGCGTTGGGCCTCGGTCTCGAGGCGCTAAAGCCGTTCGCGCCGCTATTGATCGCCGCGCGCGACGCCAGCCTGCGCGCCGCCACCCGAAATATTGCGATCGGCGAAAAGATGCGCGAACGCCTCATAAAGTCAGGCGTCAATCCCGAACGGGTCACGGTTATTCCGAATTGGTGCGACAACGAAAGGATTCGGCCGCTCGCGGCGAAAGATAATCCTTTGCGCGAAGCTTGGGGGGTGGGGGACAAATTCGTTGTCGGCTATTCTGGCAACCTAGGTCGCGCCCATGAATATCAAACCCTGATCGAAGCTGCGGAACATTTACGCGGCGAAACGAACATTGTGTTCCTGTTCATTGGCGGCGGGGCTTTGACGGCAGGATTGAAAGCCGAGATCGAGAAGCGCGGCCTTTCACCAGCCTTTCGCTTCTTCCCTTACCAGGACGCGAGACTGTTGCCACAATCTTTGGCGCTTCCCGACATTCACTGGATTTCGTTGCGTCCCGAGATGGAGGGGCTGATCGTGCCAAGCAAATTTTATGGTATTGCGGCGGCCGGCCGCCCCACAGTCGCTGTCGCCGACCTGCGCGGTGAGATCGCGACGCTTGTCGATACTTACGATTGTGGCGACGCCGTCGTCCCCGGTGACAGCCACCGCCTTGCCGAGATCATCCGACTTTACGCCTATAACCCCGAACGGAAAACGCGCATGGGGAACAGCGCCCGCGAGATGCTCGAACGCGCCTTTAGCAGGGACTTTTGTCTGAAACGATGGGAAAACTTGTTTGCCGAAGAGTCCCCGCCCCAGTTGGCCATTTCGCCTCAGGTCTTGATCACGAAACCAACGGCAGGGGCCGTTTCCTAGATCGAAAATCAGTCGTCAGTTCCGGATTTCCCCTCGTCGCTCCGCCTCGACAAACCAATCATAGGCAGCCTTTAGACCATCGGCAAATGATGTTGTCGCGCGCCAACCCATATCGTTGATGCGTGAGACATCCATGCGCTTCAGCATAGTTCCATCCGGTTTCGAAAGATCCCAGACCAAGGCGCCTTCATAACCTGTCACCGATTTGATCTTTATGGCGAGATCCTTGAGCGAAATATCGTCCCCGACGCCGACATTGACGTGGTCGGTCCCGGAATAAGACTTCAGGAGAAAAACGCATGCGTCGGCAAGATCGTCGACAAACAGGAATTCACGGCGTGGCGTCCCGCTGCCCCAACAACTGACGCTTTCCGCATTTGCCGTCCTGGCTTCGTGAAAACGGCGAAGCAAAGCCGGTATCACGTGGCTTCCCGTCGGATGAAAATTGTCGTTCGGACCATAGAGATTGCACGGCATGGCGGAAATGAAATCCGCGCCGAATTGCTTGCGATAGGCCTGACAGAGCTTGATTCCGGCGATCTTGGCGATGGCATACCATTCGTTGGTTTTTTCGAGCGGGCCAGTGAGCAAGGCTTCTTCGCGAATCGGCTGCGCGGCCTCGCGCGGATAGATGCACGAGGAACCAAGAAACAATAGTTTTTGAACGGCGGTCAGATGAGCCGCATGAATGAGATGGCTCTCAATCATCAGGTTTTGATAGAGAAAGGCTGCAGGAAATGTATCATTGGCGAGAATGCCGCCGACTTTGGCCGCAGCGATGATCACCACGTCCGGCTTTTGCCGCGCCATCCATTGCTCAACTTCCGCTTGCCGCGTGAGGTCGAGTTCTGCGCGTTCCACAACAAGAATTTGGCAATCCTCCTGCCGCAACCGTCGCAAGCAAGCGGAGCCGACCATACCTCGATGCCCGGCCACAAATACGCGCCTACCCTTGAGCGAAAAGTGCGTCATGCGAATTCCTTGAGAAAATCAGCGATTTCCGACTGGCGCGGTTTGCCGCCCTTCGCTTCGACGAGGTCAGAAGCGACCATTTCGCGACAGAGTTGTTCAAGTCCGATCCTATGCGACCAGCCCAGTTTTTCGCGCGCCTTTGCCGGATTGCCGATCAGAAGATCGACCTCGGTCGGCCGGAAATAATCAGAATCGATCTTGACGATGTCGCGTCCCGACTTGCGGCATCGACCGATCTCGTCAACGCCTGCGCCCGACCAATCGAGTTCGACGCCGACTTCGGAGAAAGCCAGTTCGACGAATCTGCGGACAGTATGGGTCTCGCCAGTCGCCAGCACGTAATCGTCGCCCTGCTCCTGTTGCACGATGCGCCACATCCCCTCGACATAGTCCCGGGCGTGGCCCCAATCGCGCCGCGCGTCGAGATTGCCGAGATAGAGGCAATCCTGCTGGCCCAAGTGTATCGCCACTGCCGCGCGGGTGATTTTGCGGGTGACAAAAGTTTCGCCGCGAACGGGGCTTTCATGGTTGAATAAAATGCCGTTCGAAGCGTGGATGCCATAGGCTTCACGGTAATTCACGGTTATCCAGAAGGCGTAGAGCTTTGCCGCCGCATAAGGCGAGCGCGGATAGAACGGCGTCGTTTCATCCTGCGGCACGGCTTGAACTTTTCCGTAGAGCTCGGAAGTTGAGGCCTGATAAAAGCGCGTTTGCTTCTCCAACCCTAATATCCGGATCGCCTCAAGTAGCCGAAGCGTTCCTAAAGCGTCCGAATTTGCAGTATATTCCGGCGTTTCAAAGCTCACCGCTACATGGCTTTGCGCGCCGAGGTTATAGATTTCGTCAGGGCGCACTTCCTGGACGATGCGAATGAGATTGGTGGCGTCGGTCAAATCGCCATAATGGAGCGTGAAATGGGTCGGGCCTTCATGCCGATCCTGGTAAATGTGATCGACCCGCTGGGTGTTGAAGCTTGAAGAACGGCGTTTGATACCGTGCACCTCATAGCCGCGCGAGAGGAGAAGTTCGGCGAGATAGGCTCCATCCTGTCCGGTGGCGCCGGTGATCAGGGCGCGTTTCCTAAAGGGCAAAATCGCTCTCCTTGCATTAGATTTCGAATCAATTGTTTCGCACAAACGGCGCCTGGGACGCGTCGGGATCGCTTGAGCTTCTTTCGTTCCTTCCGCAAGAAAAAACGCGAGCGATTTAGGCCGCCCATCTATTCATATCAGGAGGAACCGTTCGCGTGGATCCGGCGCGCCGAAAGGCAATAGCAACGCGCTGAAACACGGCCTTTACACCAGCGAGGCCATTGATGAGCGCAAGGCCCTTTCGGAATTGATCCGCCAGTCACGAAAACTGGCGCAAAAGGTCGAATGATTCTAATTTGGTACGAATCAGCACGGGCGCGTAATGAATTGTCAAACCAGAGCGTCTGGTTTGCAGCCGGTGATATGACAGTTTTTGCCATTAGCTTTGCCAAATTTGCCACTCCGTGATAGGATCCTGCAATAGGAGACAGCCATGGCGACGATGAATGTATCGCTTCCCGATCCAATGAAAGCTTGGGTCGAGCGCCAAGCCGAAAGTGGCTTATACGGCAATGCTAGTGATTATATCCGCGACCTCATCCGCAAGGACCAGGAGCGGAAGGAAGCACTCGCAGTTTTGCAGGCTGCCATCACCGAAGGCTTAGCGAGCGGAGAACCGCAGCCCTTTGATGCGACAGCTTTCAAGCTCCGTATGCGGGAGCGACATGTCGTTCGCTGAGCGGCGAGAATACTTGCTTGCTCCGCGCGCTCTCGCCGATCTTGATGACATCTGGCGTTTCTCCGCGGAAAAATGGTCGATAGAACAGGCAGACCGCTATATCGACGATTTGGCGCAAATGTTCGAGACAATCGCGGCGATGCCCACGCTTGCTCGGGAGCGCAGCGAGTTCAAGCCACCTGTCCGAATCCATATCCATGAAAGGCGCCTCATCGTTTACACGATGGCCGAGGATCACGTCACAATCTTGCGCGTGCTGGGCGACCGGCAGGATTGGGTTTCGATCCTGAAGGCGGTCAACCAATGATGCGGGCGGCGCCCGTCCGGTCGGTCGTGTTTGCCCTGGAGGTTTGCAAGGCCATTTTTAGAACCTATTCGCTGACGCGGCCCTTCGGGTTTTCACGCATCCAACGTTTTACGCACGGCCGACGCTCACATATCTAAAACCGCGCCGGCGCAAATCTTCCGCACGATAGACATTGCGCAGATCGACCATCACCGGCGCCGCCAGTTCCTCCTTCAGTCGATCGAGATCAAGGGCGCGAAAGGCGTCCCATTCCGTCACGATGACCAGAGCTTGCGCGCCCTTTGCGCAGGAATAAGCATCCTCGCAGAAGGTCACGTCCGGCATCATTGACTTTGCCTGCTCCATGGCGGCGGGATCGAAGGCGCGCACCCGTGCGCCCGCGTCCTCCAGCGCCGTCACCAAGGCGATCGATGGCGCGTCGCGCATGTCATCGGTATTCGGCTTGAAGGACAGTCCGAGCACAGCGATGGATTTGTCCCGCACCGATCCGTCGCAGGCCGCGATCACTTTTTTCGCCATGCCGCGCTTGCGCTGCTCGTTGACCGCCGCGACGGTTTCGATCAGGCGCAAGGGCGAATCATAGTCCTGGCTGGTCTTGATGATCGCGGTTGTATCCTTGGGAAAGCAAGAGCCGCCGTAACCAGGACCGGCATGCAGGAATTTTGGCCCGATGCGCTTGTCCATACCGATGCCGCGCGCCAGATCCTGGACATTGGCGCCGGTTTTCTCGCACAGATCGGCCATTTCGTTGATGAAGGTGATTTTCGTCGCGAGAAAGGCGTTGGCCGCGTATTTGATCAATTCCGACGTGCGACGGTCGACGAAATAGAGCGGCGGCTGGTTGAGATTGAGCGGCCGATAGACCTCGCTCATCACTTCCCGACCGCGCGGGTCGAGCGTGCCGATGACGATGCGGTCCGGTCGCTTGAAATCGTCGATGGCCGCGCCCTCGCGCAGGAATTCCGGATTGGAGACGACGACGAAATCGGCGTCGGGGCGCGCCTGCGCAATGATGCGCTCGACCTCGTCGCCGGTACCAACCGGAACCGTCGATTTGTTGACGACGACAGTAAAACCCTTGATCGCGGGGGCGATCTCCCGGGCGACCGCATAGACATAGGAAAGATCAGCATAACCGTCGCCGCGCCGCGACGGCGTGCCGACGGCGATGAAGACGGCCTCGGATTCCGCCACCGCTTTGGCCAGATCGGTTGAGAAGAACAGCCTTTGCTGGCGGGTGTTGCGCGCGACCAGATCGTCGAGCCCTGGCTCGTAGATCGGAATTTCACCCCGCCGTAAGGCTTCAATTTTCGTTTCGTCCTTGTCCACGCAAGTAACGATATGGCCGAAATCGGCGAAACAGACGCCGGAAACAAGGCCCACGTAACCGGAGCCGATGATGGATATTTTCATGTCAATCTATTTGTTCCAGCCGATTTCGACGTCGGCGCGATGATGGGAAGGCCGCATCGTCCGCGAAATCGTGACCGAGGGCGCGGCCAGAAGGCCGCCATTGGCTAATGCATTGTTCGTGCTTTTGAAACCGGATTTCCGAAACCGGACGGAGAAACAGCGGAGGTGTGGCTTTCGCTCCGCACTCACCTAAAAAAATCGCCCGGAACGCGTCAGCAAGAGTTTATCGCGATCGCGCGCGCCATGCACTCCGGCGCTGGAAAGCGTCGTCAGGCCATTCAGGACACAAATTAATAGCGGGCGCGCCAATCGCCCGCACGACGGCTTCCACAACATAGGCGAGATACAGCGGAAAAAGCCTCCGGGCACCGAAGGACATCGCGGGCGAAGGCGCGAATGAAGCCGGTGGGGGGCCATGAGAATTGGACGGGTTGCGCGGCTTGCATGGTAAGCGTCCACCCGGCGCCATTCTGGCGGCGCGGGGCGCGTGTTTGGTAATGGTTGGACATGGATAGCAACACCCTCTATGAGGAATCGGGGTATAGCACTCATTTATTGCTCCTGCTCGATCAATTTCTGGAACGTTTTTTTCTGGATCGACGCTTCCTCCAACAAACCGCGCCTTTCATCGCTCCAGCCTCAGGAATCCCCTTAGTCATCTTCGCTCCTTATCAGCGGCCAATATCTTGGCGACCGTAAATTCGGCATCACATCCACGAAACCAGGTCGCGGCCCGTTTCCACGCAGCCAAGCATACACATCCGCCATTTGCACAGCGACGTGATCCCAGGAAAAATCCCGCTGCATCCAAGCGCGACCTCTTTCACCCATCGCGACGCGTTCATCCTGCGGCATCGCCATCCCATTCGCCAGCGCGGCGCAAAGTGGATCGATTCCTTGATCGATCCACCAGCCGCAGCCTTGCTCCACCAGTCCGCCCCATGGGGTCCCCCTCGTTGAGACGACCGGCGTTCCCGCCGCCAACGCTTCAGAGACAGTCATGCCGAAGTTTTCGTTGAGCGACGGCAACACGAACAAATCGGCGCGGCGGAACGCACTCAACTTCTCCTGGCCATAAACAGGGTCTTGAAACGACACACGCTGCAAATTCAAGGCACCTGCGAGCTTTTTCAATTTGTCTCTATAACCGATCTCGGAAGGCCCGATGAATTCCAGACGCCAGTCGGGATATGCAGCTTCGAGCCTCGACCAAGCCATGAGCAATGCATCGGCTCCCTTCTTCGGATGCAATCGGCCGAGATAAAGCAAAGTGCGCTCCGTTCGATTGTCCGAACCTGTTCGCGCATTCATAGGCGGCATGTCGACGCCGTTCGGAATGATCGCCACGGGAGCTTTCAGCCCGTATGCGCGAATTTCTTGAAGTTCCGCATCGCATGTTGCATGAAAACACGAGATGTTTTCGAGCGCGCGACGCTGAATTGCGACTGAAAAAAGCTCCTTTTTCCATCGTGAAAATTTTAGCGCCGCGTCGGCGAGCATGCCTCTCGGCGTGAGCAGCACGGGGACACAATGCTTTTTCGCCTGAAGTAGCGGGTAAATGTTAGGCATCTGCCACAAGCCGTGTGCATGCAGCGTTCCGCCTCGCGCAGCGGATGCCTCGATCGCAGCGTGGAGTTCGCTCGAAAGCCGCAGTTGGCTGATCCCGGGAACAAGGCTGAAGTCGTGCCGAAACCGTATAGTTTCCACGCCACCTTCCACTGTACGCGAGGGGGAGCCTATTGTTAGAAGCTCGACGCTCGCGCCGATTCTCGCAAGTCCCGAGGCGAGCGCGGGCACCGAATAGCTTGGTCCCGCAGACTTGAATTCCAGACTCCCAACTATGTGGGTCACCTGCAACGCCAATCGCGCAGAGGAAGACATATCAGATTGAAGCGCTCGCTTTTCCATGGCGTCTTTCTCAAGAGATCAATTAATTCTCGCTCACGACGTAATTTGATTGCCGGACTAGCCGGGATTATTCACAGCGCGTGATTTTTGGGGTGGCGGACATAGCTTAAGGCCATGATACGGCGCAGGATTCGGGTGTCTAAGCCAACCCTTCACGCGTTTCACGCCAGCCACGCCCGCCATGATCGACAATACGATTCTGCCCTTCTCGTTTCCAGCCGTCGCGCGCAAGAAAATCACAGCTGATTTCGACGGCGGTCGGCTCACGTCCGACGGCGGCGTCATGCTGCTCTCCATG
>NZ_CAIUXT010000051.1 GCF_903903185.1 uncultured Rhodoblastus sp. | reverse complement strand
CGAAGTCGCGCACGATCCGCAGCGCGAGCGGGTCGACGTGGTCGGTCGCCTCGCCGCCGGAGCGCGCCTGGTAGCGCAGTTCCAGCCGCACCTGCCCGAGCAGCGCGTGCAGCGCCTTGCCGAGGGTATGGCCGACGTAATGATCCTCGTTCTCCTGGTGCAGGTCGGCCGGGCCGAGGCGCATCGGGAACAGCGCGCCGCGCAGGTCGGCGACGATGGCGGCCAGCGCCTCGCGGATCGTCGCCTCGGTGGTGGCGTAGGTCATCAGCACCACCGGCACGACGTCGGCGTCCGGCTCGCCCGGCGCGCGGCGCTGGACGATGCTCTCCAGCGATATGCCCCGCTCGGCCATGCGCGAGGCGATGGCCGCCGCCGCGCCGATATGGTTGCGCGCGGCGAGGCGGATGTAATAGCCGCCTTCATGGCGCTGCATCGGCGTTTTCGGCGCCAGGGCCAGATCGTCGACCGGCAGACCGAACGGCGCGGAGCGGATGCCGCGCGCGATATCGGCGATGTCGGCGACGACGGCGGAAGCCGTGGCCATGCCGCCGGCGCCCGGCCCCACCAAAGTCAGTTCATTGACCGCGTCGGCATCCACCGTCACCGCATTGGTGACGCCCATCACCTGGGCGATGGCGCAGGACAGCGGCACCATGGTCGGATGGACGCGCTGCTCGACGCCATCGGGCGTGCGCTGGGCCACGCCGAGCAATTTGACGCGATAGCCGAGTTCCGCCGCCGCCTTGAGGTCGGCCAGCGAAATATGCTCGATGCCCTCGACGCTGATCGCCCCGGCGTCGAGTTTGACGCCAAAAGCCAGCGACGCCAGAATCGCCAGCTTGTGGGCGGTGTCGAAGCCGCCGATGTCGAAGGTCGGGTCGGCTTCGGCATAGCCGAGCTTTTGCGCCTCGGCGAGGCATTCGGCAAAGCCCAGTCCCTCCAGCTCCATGCGCGAGAGGATGTAATTGCAGGTGCCGTTGAGAATGCCGGAAACGCGCGCCACGCTATTGCCGGCGAGACCCTCGCGCAGGGTCTTGACGATCGGAATGCCGCCGGCCACCGAAGCCTCGAAAGCCAGAGCGACGCGATGGGCCTCCGCGAGTCGCGCCAGCGCCAGCCCGTGTTTGGCGAGCAGCGCCTTGTTGGCGGTGACCACCGACTTGCCGGCGCCAAGCGCCGTCTCGACGCTCTTGCGCGCCACACCCTCGTCGCCGCCGATCAGTTCGACGAACAGGTCGATCTTGTCGGAAGCCGCCAGCGCCGCCGGATCGTCGAACCATTCGACGCCGGACAGATCGACGCCGCGATCGCGCGACGCATCGCGGGCGGCGACGCCGGTGACGACGATGGCTCGGCCGGTGCGAGCGGCGAGGTCGCGCGCCTGCGCGCTCAAAAGGCGGACGACGGCGGCGCCGACCGTCCCCAGACCGGCGATGCCGAGGCGCAAAGGTTCAACCATGATTCAAGACCTTGAACGGCGAAAAAAGCTTTGCCGGCCTTTTGCCTTAATTTACCGGCGCGATCAATGCGCGTGCAAGGCCGCTTCGCCCGGCTCCGGCGGCGCGCCGAGCCACTTCTGCGCCTGCGCCAGCGCATAGCGGTCGGTCATGCCGGCGATATAATCGGCGATCCGCCGCGCCCGCCCCTGTTCGTCGAGGTCTTGCGCCGCTTGCGCCCATTCCTCGGGCATTTTCCAGGGTTCGGCCAGATATATCTCGAACAGGCCGCGCACGATCCGCGCGGCGTTCTTCCACACCGGCAGGATGGCGGCGTGGCGGTACATGCGGGCGAACAGAAATTCCTTCAATTCCCTTTGCGCCGCAGCCATTTCCGGCGAAAACCCCGCCACCGAGCCGCCCGCGGCGCGAATGTCGTCGATGGTGCGCGGCTGCAGCGCCGCCAGCCGCCTCGCCGTCTCGACGAAGGCGTCCTCTACGAAACGCGTGATCAGGCGGCGCACCAATTCGTGAATCACCCGCACCCGCTCCAGCCCCGGATGCAAAATCGCGATCTCTTCGAGCAATTGGCGGGGGAAATCGACTTCGCCCAGATCCTCAAGGTCGAACAGGCCGGCGCGCAGGCCGTCGTCGATGTCATGGGCATTATAGGCGATGTCGTCGGCGAGCGCCGCGCATTGCGCCTCGGCGCTCGCGTAAAGCTCCAGATCAAGGGGAACGAACGCGTCGAATTCGATGATTTCAAGCGGTATTTTTCTTGTGGCGGCCGGCCCGAGTAACGGGCCGTTATGTTTGACCAGCCCCTCCAGCGTCTCATAGCAGAGATTGAGACCGTCCCAGCCGGCATAGCGGCGCTCCAGTCTGGTGACAATGCGCAAGGCATGGGCGTTATGCTCGAAACCGCCATAGGGCGCCATGCAATGGGCAAGCACTTCCTCGCCGGCATGGCCGAAACAGGTGTGGCCAAGATCATGCGACAGCGCCGTCGCCTCGGCGAGGTCTTCGTCGAGGCCGAGGCCGCGCGCCAGCGCCCGCGAAATCTGCGCCACCTCGATCGTATGGGTCAGGCGGGTGCGGAAATGGTCGCCTTCGAAAGGGATGAACACCTGGGTCTTGTGGGCGAGGCGGCGAAAAGCGGAGGAATGGATCAAGCGGTCGCGGTCGCGCTGGAAATCGCCGCGCGTCGGCGACGGCGGCTCGGCGAACAGCCGGCCCCGGCTGCGGCGCCAGTCGGCGGCATAGGGCGCAAGCGGCTTTTCGCGCAGAAAGATCGGTCCGGAGGGCGAGGACGGCAAGGGACACCTGTGCATGGCGGCGGACGGAAAAGCCCGGCGCCGCAATCTATGGTCTTTTGCGGTTCGGTTGAATCGCAAAAGAACAGGGCTTGCCTTATTTTTCGGCTTTCCCGCGAAAAACCGGCGCCCCCTGTTCCGCGCACCTCCCCGGCGCCTTGATCGTGGGGCTTTTGCGCCAGGGCAAGGACGAGTCCTGCCCGCAATGCAGCAAATCTTTGCAATCCGCATTGACCGCAGCGGCAGCGAGACTATTTTCAGCTCAGCAACCTGAATGGGAGACAAGCATGAGCACGATCGCGCCGGAAAGCGTCGAGGCGACCGAACGGGCCCTGAAGCGCGTCGCCGAAGTTTTGCGCGACGAGGCGCCCGGATCGGTCTTGCGGGTTTCGGTCAATGGCGGCGGCTGTTCCGGCTTTCAGTATTCCTTCGACATCCTGCCCGCCGCCGAAGACGGCGACCTGATGCTCGGCGACGATCTGGCGCGGCTCGCCGTCGATCCGCTGTCGCTCGACTTCATCAAGGGCGCCCGCATCGATTTCATCGACGATCTGATGGGTTCGTCCTTCCGCATCGAAAATCCCAACGCTGTCGCCTCCTGCGGCTGCGGTACGAGTTTTGCCGTCTGACCCATGCTCCATTCGACTAGCCTGACGTCGCCGTCCTTATGCGCGGCGCGTCCGGCTGGCGCAAAAATCTTCCCGCCGGGGGTCGAGAGCCATGAGGGCTGCGAACAGCATCGACTTCTGGCGGGGCTTTGCGCTGGTGACGATCTTTATCGATCACGTGCCGGGCATCCTGTTCGAGAGATATACGTTTCGCGAATATTCGCTTTCGGATTCGGCAGAGTTGTTCGTCTTCCTCGCCGGCTTTTCGCTGCGCTTCGTGGTGCAATCCTTCGCCGACGAGCCTCTCAGCGCCCTGGTCTATCGGTTGGCCGGGCGCGCCCTGACCATCTATTTCGCGCAGCTTGTCATCACCCTGTTCGCGCTGGCGATCATCGCCGGCGCCTCGCGCATGCTCGATCAGCCCTACATCCTGCAATGGCATAATGCCGCCGCTGCTTTCGACGATCCGGTCGAGGCGCATATCGGCATGGTCCTGCTGCGCTACCAGCTCGGCTATTTCAACATCCTGCCGCTCTATGTCGTGCTGATGGCCGCCGGGCCGAGCATCGCCGCCATCGACCGGCTGTCGCCGCGCCTGCTCCTGCCTTTGTCCTTCGCGCTTTATCTTTATACCGTCGTCACCGGCTTCAACCTGCCGACATGGCCGGTCGAGGGCCATTGGTTCTTCAGCCCCTTCGCCTGGCAGTTCATCTTCATTCTCGGCTTCGTCCTCGGCGGCCCGCGCGGCTGGTCGCGCTTTTCGCCGCGAACCAAAACCATCCTGTTCTGGCTGTCCGCCGCCCAGACCGCGCTTGGAGCGACCATAGCGCTGACCGATTTCACCCCCGATCCGGCCAACCTGCCCGATCCGAAACTGTTCTTCCTGTTCGACAAGACCTATCTGTCGCCGGCGCGGGTGGTCCATGCGCTGGCGCTCGCCTGTTTCTTTTCCGGCGCCTTTGCCACTCTGTCGCGCTGGGCGGCGCCGCTGACCGAATATCTGGCGCTGCTGGGCCGCAATTCGCTCAATGTGTTCTGCACGGCTTCGCTTTTGAGCCTGTGCGGCCAGATCGCCCGCTACATGTATAACGGACGTTTGGAAATCGACTTCCTCGTGTTAATTGTCGGATTGACCGGAATGGGCATTGCCGCATGGGTATCGGAATGGCGGAAAAGGCTGGCCGAAAGGCGTGCGCGGCGCCTGGCGAAAGCCTCAGTTTAGGCCTGTTTCTGGGCCTGACGATGTTATTGGGCGCCGCGCCGTCGCTGGCGCAGGAGGCGGCGCGGTCGGCGTCGCGCTGCGAGGTTCCCGCCGACCAGCTCGCGTCGCCGGCGCCGCTGCCCCGTGTCGTGGCGGCGCTCAAATCGAGCAAGGAATTGCATATACTCACCATAGGCTCGCCGATCGGCGTTGGACGCGGGCCGCGCAAATCCTATCCCGTCGCGCTCGAAAACCTGCTCGAGCGCGCGTTGACGGGAATTGACGTGATCATCGTCAACCGGCCGGTGTCCGGAGAAACCGCCTTCACCGCCGCCGAACGGATCCGCACCGAGGTCGCCCTGTCGCGGCCCGATCTGCTGATCTGGCAGGTCGGGGCCAACGACGCCCTCGCCCGCGTGCCGCCGGCCGAATATGAGGCGGCGCTGAGTCAGGGCGTGCGCTGGGCGCGGGCGAACGGCATCGACGTCCTGCTGGTCGGTTTCGAAGCCAATCCCTGGCTGCATGACGATGCCGAGGTGTTGCGCATCCGCGAGACCACCGCCCGGGTGGCGAAAGCGGAAGACGTGCTTTACCTGCGCCGTTTCGACGCCATGCAATTCCTCGCCCGCGCGCGCGGCCGGGTCGAACAGGGCGACAAGCCTTTTCCGGCCGAGATCGGCGACGACTGCATGGCCGAACTGGTGGCGCAGGCGCTCGCCGCCAATCTCGTGCTGCGCCGCACCCGCCCGACCGGGGGCGACCCTTGACAGCCCGTTCGCCGACGCGGACCTTAGGCTCGGGCGGCGAAACAACAAGAAACCGGAGCCCCGATCTGTGGGTTCGGACCGGGGTATTGGGGGCGAGGCGAAATGGACCAGTCCGCAACGATCGCATTCCTCACGGCGGCGCTGGAGCGCGAGGCCGGCGCGCCGGTATCGAACAAGCAGACCCATGTCTCGCTGCTGTTTCTGGCCGGCGAGCGGGTGTTCAAGCTCAAGCGCGCGGTCCGCTTCCCCTATCTCGATTTTTCGACGCCGCCGCTTCGTGAAACAGCCTGCCGCGCCGAAGTGGCGCTCAATTCGCGCGCCGCGCCCAAGCTTTATCTCGGCGTCCGGCGGATCACCCGCCAGCCTGACGGCCTCGCCTTCGACGGCGACGGCGAACTGGTCGATTGCATCGTGACGATGCGGCGTTTCGCCGAATCCAACCTGTTCGACGTCATGGCGCGCGAAGACCGGCTGAGGCCGGAGCATATCGAGGCGCTCGCGGAAATTCTGGCGCGGTTTCACGCCAGCGCCGAGCGTTTCCCGCAAATCGACGGCGCCGGAATCATCGACCATCTGCTCGAACTCAACGAACTTTCCTTCGCCGACAGCCCGATCTTCCCCGCCGCCGACGTCGCGCGGCTCAATGGGCAATTTCGCGCCGAACTCGCCCGGCTCGCGCCGCTGTTCGACGCGCGCGCGGCAGGCGGCCTGGTGCGGCTGTGCCACGGCGATCTTTACTTGCGCAATATCTGCCTGTTCGAGCGGCGGCCGACCCCGTTCGACTGTATCGAATTCGACGAAAGGCTGGCGCGCATCGACGTGCTTTACGACGTCGCCTTCACGATGATGGACCTCTGGCTGAGCGGGCGGCGCGACCTCGCCAACCTGTTGTTCAACCGTTACGCCAGCGCCCTCAACCGCACTCTGCCCGACCTGCCGGCGCGGGTGCGCGACGGGTTCGCCACCCTGCCCTATTTCATGGCTCTGCGCGCGGCGATTCGCGCCCATATCGCCGCCTCGCAGGCCATCTCCTCCCATGAGCCCAACGACGGGGCGCATACGCGCGAAGCCCGCGCCTATTTCGCCCTGGCCGCCGATCTGCTGGCGCCGCGAGGCCAGATTCTGATCGCCATCGGCGGCTTGAGCGGTTCGGGCAAATCGACCATGGCCGCCGCCATCGCCGCCGAATACGGCCCGCCGCCCGGAGCCCGCACTCTCAATTCCGACCGCACCCGCAAGGCCATGCACAAGATCAGGCCGGATCAGAGACTGCCGCCGGCGGCCTATGAGATCTCGATCACCGCCGCCGTCTACCTGCGGCTGATGTCGCGCTCGCTCGACGCGCTTGCGCAGGGCGCGGCGGTGATCGTCGACGCGGTCTATTCGACCGAGGCCGAGCGCGCGGCGATCGCCAAAATCGCGCAAGAAAAACACGTCCCCTTTTTCGGTCTCTGGCTCGAGGCCGACCCCGAGATTTTGCGCAAACGCGTGTCGGAGCGCCTGAAAGGCCCCTCCGACGCCAATGTCGCGGTGCTGGAGGCGCAATTGGCGCGCGGCGCCGGCCGGATCGAATGGACGCGCGTCGACTCGTCGCGCCCCGACGCGAAGGAACAGGTCTTGCGTGCAGTGCGCGAGGTTTTGGCCAAAGCTTCGACCACCGCTCCGTCGGGCGAGGCCCGATCGGGCGGCAGGGCCGAGTGACGCCATCGGCGCTTGAAAAGGGCGAAGGGTTTCGCTCCAACTGGAGCGGCGTCGGCTGACGCCGGCGGGCGCCGGCAGGGCGTCGGAAGCAAAGCCCAATGGTATGAGGCGCTATTCGTCCGGTTTCCCTGAATTCCAGCGGGCCGACAGACGCCCGTCCTGTGACAGGCTCCGGTCGCATTCGCCGCCGACCCGGACCCGGAAGTCATGACTTCCGGGTCCGGGTATTGGAGTTGCAGACTTCATCCAGAAATGGCGATCTCGAAATTCTGCCCCTGCCACGTTCCGTAGTCGGTCCAGAAGAAGGTGAAG
The DNA here is from genome assembly GCF_903903185.1 of uncultured Rhodoblastus sp. Lineage (GTDB taxonomy): Bacteria > Pseudomonadota > Alphaproteobacteria > Rhizobiales > Beijerinckiaceae > Rhodoblastus. The sequence continues at coordinate 17,690 of NZ_CAIUXT010000051.1, read as the reverse complement.
ATCACTTCGCTGGACCCAGCCTGGTCCGTGGGAATGTCGACATAGCTGATGTCCACCAGAGTTCCAGTCGAAACCGTATCCGCAAACGTGGCCCAGCGGTCGTGCGTCCATCGCAGTCTGAACGGCTTGTTCAGGGGGATTCTGATCGTCTTTCCACGCGGAATCGACTTGAATTGCCGGTCGAAGTTCCAGACCTCCAACTTGCTGGCGGGGTGTGGCGCGAGGTAGCGGTCCGCAACGATGTCGATCAGGTCGAAAACCTTGCCGTCGGAGGCGGATCGAACCAGCTTGACATATTCCGCATGCGCCCAGCACAGGGGCATGGCCGAACCGGTCGGGCCGCCAAGCACCAGATGCGTCCCGGCAGGCGTGAAGGGACGGTTCCAGATTTGCTCGGGCAAAAGTCCGCCCTTGCCGGCAAAGTTTTCCATCGACTTGATGAAAGGCCGGACATCCTTGCCGGCGGCCAATTCATAATGCGCCCGCTCTCCGGCCAACAGCGGCCAGGGCCGTCCGACGCCGGCATAAAGGAACGGCGCGCCCTCATCCGTCTCGCCATAGCCATCCTGGGTGTACCGCCTCCAGCACGGCCCATCGGGAAGGTCATCCTTGAGGGAGAGATCGACCACCTTGAGCGAATCGACGATGATCGGATCGGTAGCCGGCCGGATCCCGTAACGGACGAGTTCCAGAAAGCCGGCATCGACGATTTCGCGCGCCGGCGCGTGCAAGTTATTGCGATTGGCGATGGTGACGACGGCCGTATTGGGGTCCTCGGGCAACGACGGATTTTTCGGGCCGTCGCCCTTCACCTGCGTGGGCAAAATCCGGATATAGTGGGTTTTCACCTGCGGATGGAGGGTTCCGGCGGTCGTCACCGTCCATGCTTCGAGCTTGGTTTCGAGCCAGTCCGCGTATTCCAGCAGGAATTGCGCCGTGGCGTGGTTGTCGGCGGCGCTGTCGGCGAAGGACGCGGCGCAGACCAGCGCCGCGATGTTCGCGGCCAGAGTGGAGGGCGAGTAGCCTTCGTTTTCCTCCCACCTTTCCTGCTGCGTCATGGGCCCGTCCGCGATCAGGGCTCCGGCGGCCTTGAGCACCATGGGCGTTGGATCGAACCGGTGAAGCGCGCCGGCCAGCTTCAGACGATAGGCCAGGATGATCGGAAACGAATATTCATCCAGTTGATGGCCGGCCCAGTGCCTTTCGCCATTGATGAAGAAGTTCTGGTCGAAGCCGCCGCCGGGCAATTGCGACTCCGCCAGATAGATCAGGCCGCGCAGCGGAAGGTGGGTCATTCCGGCGGCAAGCAGCGCCGTTGCGCTCTGACACATGTCGCGCGGCCAGACGAGGTGGTATCCGCCGTCCTGGTCGCCGTTATATTGTCCCCATGGCAAGCTCATCGACGCCACCAGGGCTCCGCTTGAAATCTTGTCCTCGTGAACCAGCAGCACGTTCCGGCTCAATCCGAAAAGGACATCGTTGTCCGACGTTATATTGGGTTTCGGCATATATACGGCCGCCGCGGAAGTCTTCCAGCTCTGCACGAATTCCGCCAGATGGCCCTGCGGCCCATCGAACGGAAAGCTCAGGGTTTGGGTGAGGAGGACCAGGGCGTTATGCGGATTGGAATCGTCGCCTTCGCCAAAAGCCAGCCCGAGGAGGAAGGTCGGCCCCTTCGAGAGATCGATTTCCCCGGTCAGCGCGATGTTGCCATTGGTGGCGCAATCGAAATCGAATTTCGGCGCTCTCCGGGCGCCCACAATATCGGTCCAGCCATCGTTGACGCCTACAAACCCGCACGATCGGGTCAAAAACGCCGAGTCTGCTCCCAGAGCCAGCCATCTGCCAGCCCGGTTGGCGACCAGAAATTCGCGCCGGGGGGTCTTCGCAACATATCCGTGGTTTTCCCCGCCGCGTCCCTGGACATGCGGCGACAGCAGAACGAAAACGCGAAGTTTCGCCAAGAACGCCGGGTCCGCCTCAATCCGGCTGTGTATCAGCAAACACGGCGCCTTGGGATTCGCGATAATCGTCTGGATGATCTTATAGGGCTGTCCGATCGCCGTGTTGGTAAGCTCATAGGCCTGCGCCTCGACGTGCAGGAGTTTGACTTCGTGCTTGAAATCCCGACGGCCATCGTGAAAAAAACTTTCTCCATCCGTGACCAGGAGCTGGAGATCCCGGATTTGCGGCGTATCCACAGTGGGATAGTAGACTTCGGTAACGACGCCGGCGGCGATGGTGAACCAGAGCGGGCTGGAATCGGAGAATGCGGTTCCGATGCCGTCCTTGTCGCCCTGGGCCCATCTGGGTTCAATCCCCGGGCCACCCGTTGCTGGATTTTTCGACAATAGAACCGCCATCTTATTGTTCCTTTCTAGCTAGGAATTTCAGTTTTCTCTTAGTAGATGTCTATTTTTAAATCGGCGCTCTTACAGATCTTGCGTTTCAGGGCGTTATCCTTACCGAAAACAATTCGATTGCGACAAGCGCGTTTCATCGCTTGCCGGCTGTTTAGGCGAAATGTGTGACGGAATCGAAGGGTAACATCAAAATGCAGAGCCAAGCATACCGATGGCGCGGATGTCAGCCATTGTGAAGACCCCCTTCATATCGAAGTAAACAGCTAAATCCATAGGCGCGTAATTCATGCTGCCGTATCCGGGATATTACGATACCGGACCGGATGTCCGGTTGCGGCAGCGACTGCTTCGCGGGCTCGCAAAACCGGCTTTCCGTGGGGCGACCTCAATCCGACGTTGAAAAAACACAAAAATTCCGTAAGCTTGACTATCATGTTGGCAACGTTGGAGCAATTCACAGCGACGTGAAGACGGCCTGAAAGTCAGGTCAACGAGACGCCGTCCTTCCCATGGAACTATAATAGCCATGGAATCAAGCTATTATGTTAAATCAACTTTAGTACAAATCGCTTACAACTACGCTACCCGATAGAGCCCTTATCCGAGGGAATCGGATCGGGGCTTCCGTTTTTTGTCTTTTACGCGTTTTCTTCACGCGAACCGGGTCCGCTTCGCTTGAAAACGCTTTAGCATCCCGATGGCGTTTGCGTGGCTCGCAGACGATCCGCGATGCCCGTTTCACTTCAAATCCAACTCGGCGTCGTGGCTCGACGCCGCTGAAAGCTTCTTCCCGACCGCGTCAACGGCAAGGTCCCTCGAAAAGCTCAGGCCGACGCCTGATCGAGCAGGTGCAGGATCGAGCGGTAACGGCGGCCCGAATAGGAGGCGAGGCCGATCTCGCAGGTGCGGCTTGTCGAATAACCCTCCCTGCATTGCGACGGCAGGCTCTCATTCAGGTGGCGCAGGGCGAATTCATTGAGCTCCGGGTTGGAAAAACCCTTGTCGCCGGCAAAGCCGCAGCATTTGACGTCGGGCGGCGCGATCACCTCGCTGGCGCATTGTTTCGCAAGTCCGAGCATCGCGTCCGCCAGCCCCATCTTGCGCACCGAACAGGTGATATGCAGCGCCACCGGTCCCGGAACCGGCCGTAGCTTCAGTTTCGGCGCGACATGCAGGCTCAGGAACTCGACCAGATCGAGCGGCGCGAAATCCTCGGTCGAAAAAGCCTTCGCCCGCTGCGCGCATTGCGACATGTCGAACACAACCGGGATTTTCCTTTGTCCCGAGGATAGTTTTTGCGCGAGTTGCTTGACCTTGTGCTCGGCGATCCCGGGAAGGCCTTTCGAGGCGAAGGGCTGGCCGCAGCATAATTCGTCCTCCCCTTCCGGCGTGACCAGCGAATAGCCGGCGCGGGCGAAAACGCGGGCGGCGACCGCCCTCAGATCCTCGCTGTCGTCGCCGCGCGGCGGCCCCATGGCGCGGCTGGCGCAGCTTTCGAAAAACAGCGCCGGCTGGCCCTGCACTGACGGCGGGGCGGATTGGGGCCAATCGGCGCGCGGAAAAGCCGGCGTCCACAAAGGCGCGGAAAATTTGTCGTGGGCGAGGCGCGCCGCCGCGTTCATTACCGAAGTTCCAAGAATTTTATGCGCGACATCGACGCCGGCCAAAGCGACGCGAGTCGCGCCAAGCGTCGCCGAGAAATGGTCGCCGATCGCGCCGCCGATTTTTTGTCTGAGCGGTCCGGCCTTTGCCGCCCGCTGCGCGCGAATAAACTCGCCTGTGTTGATTTCCAGCGGGCAGACGGTGGCGCAAAGCGAACAGGTAGAGCAGGTCGTATCGCCGGCGTAATCGTAGGTCGCCTGCATTTCGGCGAGATTGGGCGCATTCGGCGCGTCGCAGCGCAGCCGCGCCAGTTCGCGGCTGGCGACGATGCGCTGGCGCGGCGAAAAGGTCAGGCCATGCGACGGACATTGCGGCTCGCAAAAACCGCATTCGATGCAGCTGTCCACCAGCGGCGAGAGTTTCGGCAAGGGCTTGAGATTTTTCAGATGAACCTTCGGGTCGTCGTTGAGCACCACGCCGGGATTGATCAGGTTTTCCGGGTCGAGCAGCGACTTGATCCGCCGCATCAGATCGGTCGCCTTGACGCCCCATTCGCGCTCGACAAAAGGCGCCATGTTGCGTCCGGTGCCATGTTCGGCCTTGAGAGAACCGTCATATTTGCCGACGACGAGATCGGCCAGCGCCTCCATGAAGCCCGAATAGCGCGCGATTTCGCTCGGCTCGTCGAAGCCTTGGGCGAAGACGAAGTGGAGATTGCCTTCGAGCGCATGACCGAAGATGATCGCCTTGTCATAGCCATGGGCGTTGAGCAGAGACTGAAGATCGACGGTCGCCTCGGCGAGCCGCTCGACCGGAAAGGCGACGTCCTCGATGATCACCGTGGTCCCGGCCGGCCGCTTGCCCCCGACCGCAGGAAAGGTCCCCTTGCGAATATCCCAGTAGCGCTGACATTCGACCGGATCGTGCGAGAACGCCACTCCATTGAGCGTCGTCTTGGCGTCGACCGCGCCCTGCGCCTCGGCGATGCGTGCGTCCAGCGTCGCCCGGTCGGGTCCGCGCGCCTCGACCAGCAAAGCCGCGGCGCCGGGGCCCAGCGCGTCGACGTCGATCGGCATGCCCTTCTTGTGCTTGACGCTTTCGAGCGAGGCCCGGTCGAGCAACTCCACCGCCTCGACCGAGGTTTTCTTGAGCGCGCTGACTGCGCGGCAGGCCGAAGGCAGATCGGCGAAGACGATGAAGGTCGAGGCCTTGTCGCGATATTCCGGGACGGTCTTATAATCGATGCGCGACAGGAAGCCGAGCGTGCCTTCCGAGCCGATCATCAGATGGGTCAGAATATCCACGGGATCGTCGAAGTCGACGAGCGCGTTGATCGCATAGCCGGTGGTATTCTTGAGGCGGAATTTGTAGCGGATGCGCTCGGCGGTGGCCGTATCGGCGCGCGCGTCCCGCGAAACGGCGGCGAGCCCGTCGAGCAGCGCGCGATGACTGGCGCGAAAGGCGGCGACGCTTTGCGGATCGGCGGTGTCGAGCACCGCTCCATCGGCCAGCACGATACGCATCGAGGCGAGCGTATGATAGGAATTCTGGCCGGTGCCACAACACATGCCGGAGGCGTTGTTGGCGGCGATGCCGCCGATCTTGGCGGTGGCGATGGAGGCGGGATCGGGTCCGATCTTGCGGCCGAACGGCGACAGCAGGCGATTGGCGTCGCCGCCGACCAGCGAAGGCCCGAGCCGCGCCACCTCTCCGCCGGAATCGATGCCGAAGCCGCGAAAGCCTTCGCCGAGAAAGACCAGCACCGAATCGGTGACCGCCTGCCCCGACAGCGAGGTGCCGGCTGCGCGAAACGTCACCGGCGCGCGATGGCTCCGGCACAGCGCCAGCAGGCGGATCACCTGTTGTTCGTTCTCGGCAATGACGACGATTTTGGGGGTCAGGCGATAGAAACTGGCGTCGGCGCCGTAAGCGAAGGTCCGCATCGGGTCGGTGACGATTTCCATTTCGGGAAACGCCGCGCGCAGTTCCCGCTCCAGGGCGCCATAATCGATCTCCGCCATTTTGACCTCCTCCATTGGCCAGCCGCCGCCCCGCCCCCGTTTGTCCGGCGGCGGGGACTTTTTTTGTATTCCGCGCTTTTTTTTCTTACGCGCGATGGCCTGGTTTTGGACTTATGGCGCGACGACAGGAATGACCCAGGGGATGACGAATTGCTGGAACGCCACCAGGATGCTGAGCACGAACGTCAGAAAGATCGAGTGCTTGAAGGTCCGCGCGAACACCACGCCCTCCTGGCCCTTGAGATTGGTCACCGACACGCCGGTGGCGATGTTTTGCGGCGACACCATCTTGCCCATCACGCCGCCCGACGAATTGGTCGCGGCGAACAGCACCGGATTGAGACCGAGCTCGCGCGCCGTGACGACTTGCAAGTTGCCGAACAGGGCGTTGCCGGACGTGTCGCTGCCCGACAGCATCACCGCCACCCAGCCGAGGAACGGCGACAGCAGCACGAACAACATGCCGGTCGAGGCGACCGCACGGCCCAACGTATAGGCGATGCCGGAATAGTTCATCAGATAGGCGAGGCCGATGATCAGCATCACGGTGATGATCGCGAGCCAGGTCTGCTTTAAGGTTGTCCCGATGCACTGGAAAAAGGCGCCGGGCGACAGCCGGACGACGACCGCCGTGATGATCGCCGACAACAGGATCGCCGTGCCGGTGCCGAGCGGCTGGAACGTCCAGATCGCGGCATAGGGCTTGGCGCCATAGAGCGTGATCGAGATCGCGTTATGCAGTCCCGGCCACGGGATTTTCGACTGGCCAATCGCGGCCCAGCCGAAATGGGTCCAGACGATGACCAGAGCCGAAACGATCAGCCAGGGCAGCCAGCCCTGCCAGGGCGCGACCGTTCCCGTATCCTGTTGCGGGGCGAGCGACGCCGCCTTGATCGCGAATTCCGGATCGGGCGCGGGACGCCAGACCATCAAAAAGCCCAGAGTGGCGCCGAGCGAGCCGAGCGAAGCCAGCACGTCGGTGAGGGCATAGTCGAGGAAATTCGACGAAAAGAACTGCGAAAAGGCGAAACTGCCGCCCGCGACCGCCAGCACCGGCCAGAGCGCGCGCACCGAGCGCCAGCCGCCATAGACCGCCATCACATAGAACGGCAGCAGAATCGCCAGGAACGGCAATTGCCGTCCGATCATCGCGCCGAGCGCCGTCGCCGGAAGCCCGGTCACCGCGCCCAGAACCGTCACCGGCACGCCGAGCGCCCCGAAGGCCACCGGCGCTGTGTTGAAAATCAGCACGAAGACCAGAGCCTCGAGCGCCGGAAACCCGACCATGATCAACAAGGAACTGGTGATCGCCACCGGCGTGCCGAAGCCCGCGACGCCTTCGAGCAGGGCGCCGAAACAAAAGCCGATCACCACCAGCACGACCCTTCGGTCGTTGGGCAAATGCTGGATCAGCCAGGTGCGGAAGGCGTCGAAGCGGCCCGAGCGCACGGCAACATTGTAAAGCAAAAGCGCGTTGATGACGATCCACATCACCGGCCAGAGAGCGAACACCGCGCCGTTGATGACGGAATTGAAAGCCAGTTCAACCGGCATTTTCCAGACGCCGATGGCGACGGCGAGGCCGATGACGAGGCCGGCCAGCGCGGCCTGCCATCCGGGCCGGCGAAACACGCCGAGCAGCACGAGGAGCGCGATAATGGGCAAAATCGCCACAAGAAAAGAAAGGCCCAGGCTGTCCGCCACGGGCTTCAAGAGTTGACTGAACATTATCCCTCCCAATGGCCCTTGCTTGCGGCCAGATTTTCATCCCGTACGATATCGCGCCGCCCGACTCCTGGTTGACCTTTGGTCGAGGCTTTGAATTTGCTGTTTCAGCGGCTTTGAACTCTTTGCGACTTTGGTATTATTATTTTACCACCGACTGTTACAGAATTTTTTTTAACTCGCAAGAGGCGACGGAAAGATTTACGATCCGGTCATACAAAATGCCTATACGACGGGATCTGCCATGGAACCGGTCCGCAACCGGAAACTCGCCGATGCGATCGCCGAGCATCTGGAACAATTGATACTCGAAGGCGCGCTGCGTCCCGGGGAGAAACTCGCCGCCGAACGCGAACTGGCGGAAAAGCTGGCGGTGTCGCGCCCGTCGCTGCGCGAGGCGCTGGAAAAACTCCAGGCGCGCGGGCTCATCGAGACAGGCAAGTCGGGCACTTATGTCACCCAATTCATGGCCCCACTCACCGAACCGCTGGCGGCCATGCTGCAATCCAGCGAGCAGGCGCTGATCGATTATCTCGAATATCGCGGGCTGGTCGAGGGCGAAGCGGCCCGGCTGGCGGCGCTACGCGCCACCGACGTCGAACGCGACGCGATCCGCGCATGTCTCGAAGCCATGCGCGCGGCCCACCAGCTCGACGATCCGACCGTCGAAGCGAGCGCCGACGCCGATCTCCATGTCCTGATCTACGAGGCGACCCATAATCTGGTCCTGCTTCATGTGATGCGGGCGTTTTCGGCGATGCTGCGCGACGGCGTGTTCTACAACCGACATCAGCTCTATTTGCGTCCCGGCGTGCGTGACCTGCTGCTCGAACAGCATCTGGCGATCGGCGAGGCGATATTGGCGCGCCAGCCGGACAAGGCCGCCGAAGCCGCAGCCCATCACATTCGCGCCACCGCCGCCACGCTTGCGGAAATCCGCCAGGAACAATTGCGGGTTGCGCGGGCGCTGCGCCGCATGAGCCGTTCGGAATTCGTCGCCCATTGAAACCATTGGCGGTTGACAAACGGAGCGCCAAACAACGGACCAGTTGGTAATTTTGTTTTACCAAGCGAAATTTCGGGTTGTCACGCGATCGAAGGCGCCTGTAGATTGAGCCTGAGCCGAACCGGCAAAGACCGGTCGGCCAAAAACGGGATGGAAACGCCTTGAACACTCAGACAAGACCGCGCGTCGGCCTGTTCGTGACCTGTCTGGTCGATTCGCTGCGGCCCAATATCGGCTTTGCGGCGCTCCGCCTGCTGGAGGCCGCCGGGTGCGACGTCGCCGTGCCGCAGGCGCAAACCTGTTGCGGCCAGCCGTCCTTCAACAGCGGCGCCAACGACGTCACCGTTCCTGTCGCCCGCCAGACCATCGAGGCGTTTGAAAATTTCGACTATCTCGTCGCGCCGTCGGGCTCCTGCGCCGGCATGATCAAGGAGAATTATCCCGAACTTTTCGCCGATGACCCGATCTGGGGGCTGCGCGCCAAAAATCTGGCGGCGCGAACCCATGAGCTTTTGAGTTTTCTCGTCGATGTGCGCGGCTTTGCGCCGCGCGGGGCGGCGTGCAAGGCGACGGCTGTTTATCACGACAGTTGTTCGGGTCTGCGCGAACTCGGCGTCAAGGCGCAGCCGCGCAAGCTGCTCGGCGCCGTCGAGGGGCTCGAATTGCTCGCCTTCGAAGGCGACGAGACCTGCTGCGGTTTTGGGGGCACGTTCTGCGTCAAATATTCCAATATTTCGAATTCCATCGTCGGCGAAAAGGCGGCGAACGTGCGCGCCAGCGGCGCGGAGCTACTGCTCGGCGGCGATTTCAGCTGCCTGATGAACATGGCCGGCAAGCTGCACCGCGAGGGCGCGAAAACCCGGGTCTTCCATGCGGCGGAAATCCTCGCCGGCATGGCGGGCGCGGCCATTGGCGAGGAGAACTGAAGATGAGCGCGGCCTTCGATCTTCGCGTCGACAAGGCGCTGGCGGACCCCCAGCTCAAGATAGCGCTCGAGCGCACCACCGGCAATGCGCGGCGCAAGCGCGCGCTGGCCGTCGCCGCCTGGCCGGATTTCGCCGGCGCCCGCACGGCGGCCGCCGCGATCAAGGACCACGCCATCGAGCATATGGCCTATTACCTCGACATGTTCGAGCGCAACGCGCTCGCCTCGGGCGCGCAGGTCCATTGGGCGCGCGATTCCGAGGAGGCCTGCGCCATTGTCGTGGACATCTGCAAGTCGGTCGGCGCGAAAACCGTGACGCGGTCGAAGAGCATGCTCGGCGAGGAGATCGGCCTGCCCCATGCCCTGGCCGCCGCCGGGTTGCGGCGCGTCGAAACCGATCTCGCCGAACATATCATCCAGCTCGCCAACGAGACGCCGTCCCATATCATCTGGCCCGCCGCCCACCGCACCAAGGAGGACGTGGCCGAACTCTTCGCCAATTTTCACCGCGACAAGACCCCGACCACCGACATCGAATCCATGGTGGCCTCGGCGCGCAAGGAATTGCGCGAGGATTTCTTTTCCGCCGAAGTCGGCATATCCGGCGCCAATTTCCTTGTCGCCGACACCGGCGCGATCTGCACCATCACCAACGAGGGCAATGCCGAACTGACGACCACGCCGCCACGCGTGCATATCGTCACCGCCGGCATCGAGAAAATCGTCGCCGACACCGAACAGGCGCTGCAACTGACCCGCGTGCTGGTGCCCTCGGCGACCGGCGCGGACCTGACGCAATACACCAGCTTTCATTGCGGCCCGAAGCGTCCCGGCGACCTCGACGGCCCCGAGCAGTTCCATATCGTGCTGGTCGATCACGGCCGCACCCGGATGCTCAAGGAAATGCCGGAAATGCTGCGCTGCCTGCGTTGCGGCGCCTGCCTCAACCATTGCGTGGTCTATCGCGCCATCGGCGGCCACGCCTATGGCGGCGCCTATCCCGGCCCGATGGGCTCGGTGCTGACCCCCATCTTCGACGGTCTCGAAACGACGCGCGACCTGCCCAACGCCTGCACGCTCAACGGCCAATGCAAGCAGGTCTGCCCGGTCGATATACCGCTGCCGACCCTGTTGCGCGGCTGGCGCGAAAAGAGCTGGAACGGCGGCATGGAGCCGGTCAAGACGCAGATCGCCATAAAACTCCATGCCTTCGCCGCCGCGCGCCCCGCGCTCTACCGTTTTGGCCAGAGTTTCGCCCTGCCGCTGATGCGTTTTTTTGCGCAAGGCGGCTGGATTTCGAAAATGCCGCTGACTTCGGGCTGGACGGCGGCGCGCGACCTGCCCAAACCCCCGGCGAAAAGCTTTATGGCGCAATATGCCGCCAGAAAAGGAACCGGCCAATGAGCGCGCGCGCCGCCATCTTCGCCGCCATCCGCGCCACACGGCCCGAGGTGGCGACGCCGCAGACCATCGCCGCGCAGGCGGCGCAATGCACGGCGCAAATGCGCGCGAGCCTCGTCCCGCTGACGGGAGACGATCTGGTCGCCGTGTTCACCGCGCGCGCCAGCGCCGAAAAGGTCGGCGCAACCGTCGAACGCGTGGCGGAACTCGCCGACCTGCCGCAGGCGGTCGCGCGCTATCTCGCCGCCAATGGCCTGAAAACGCAATTTGCGCTGCAACCCGATCCGCGCCTGCAAGAACTCGACTGGGGGGAGCTTGAACCCAACGCGCCGTTGCGGCCCGATTCTGCCGTCGCCGTCGGTCTGGCGCTGGGCGGCGTCGCCGAAACGGGATCGCTGGTATTCCATTCCGGCCCGACCGCGCCGACGCTTTACGGTTTCCTGCCGCTGCATCATCTGGTCGCAATCGACGCGAAAACGCTTTTGCCGCGCCTCGAGGATTACGCCCGCTCGCAACTCGGAGAGCCGGCGCCGCGCAATGTCAATCTGATCACCGGCGCGAGCGGCACCACCGATATAGAAGGCGTGCTGGCGCGCGGCGCCCACGGCCCGCGAAGGTTGCATATTGTGTTTTTTGGGTGAGGATGGCGCTCAGGATGGGATGCTCGCCCACGCTCTCATCAATGAACGTGAACCGGGAAAGGTGGGAATCGTAGTCTGCGTGCAAGCATGAATCATCTTTGACTTTATCGGCTTTTTCTGCGCAGTCATTGCGAGCGAAGCGAAGCAATCCAGAAACCTATCCGCCTATGAAATGTTTTTTTAGTATGATTACGACTGAATAATATTTGTTAATGTTATAACGGTAGTTCTGGATTGCTTCGCTTCGCTCGCAATGACAGCTCCAAATTACGCGAAATCTCTTCACCCTTTCAACCCGGCACGCCGCCATAGCGTCCAATCTGGTCGTCGTGAATGGCCAGCACTTCGACAACGGTTAGATAGTCGGTCACTCAGCGAGCTTCTTGTAAAGCGGCGCAAATTTCTCGTGGCTGGCCTGATAGGCCGCCATGACATGGGCGCGCGGACGGGCTTGCTTGCGCTTTTCGATCAGATCGGCGAGCGCCTCGTCAACCAGAACCTGTAGTTGGCGGCCTTCGCTCTGGGCGATTTCGCGGAGGGTGCGCAGAATTTCCGAATTCACCTGGGTTGCGAATTTCTCGCGGCTCGATGTCGCCATGGCGCGTCTCCTTATCATCCATCATGTCATGATAGATCAAGAAACATCAAGACGCCGGTCGGGGTTTTTGAGGCCTATCTTGCGCGTTAGCAGGCGGCTTTGACGAATGGGCAGGATTGCGCCTCGTTTGGAGGATTAAGCCCGGACACAACTCGGGGAGCCTCCGCCGCGCAATGTGAATCTGATCACCGGTGCGAGCGGCGCCACCGATATCGAGGCCGTGCTGGTGCGCGGCGCCCACGGCCCGCGAAGGTTGCATATCGTGTTTTTTGGCTGAGGGCGCGGGTCATGATTGGATGCACGGCCACTGTTCTCATGAACAACAGGGAACGGCGGGAAGCGGAAGGGCGTCAGCGCGGCTTGGAAAGGCGGTTTTGCACCAATATGCAGCCAACGGCAGAGCTTCGCACCTAAATTCTGAAAGCAAAGGCGGGAAACCTGCTGCGAAAAGCTGCTAAATTTCTCAGTAAAACTGGCTCAGTTTTTATCAAGTCATTGGCAACGGGGCTGAAGGTTTGAGCATCTCGGTCGCGGATGTGGTCACAATAATCGGCACGGAATCGCACCAAAAACAGAGCGTCAATTAACAGCCTTGTTTTGGTTTGCGATGATTTCGCTTACCAGCTTGTCAACAATCGCCTCGGCGATTTCGTCCCTCGTTTCATCATAAGGAGCTACCGTAAATCGATTGTTAGCATCGGCGTCCATCATAACGTAGAGGCCTTTGAGCGAACGCGGCGCAAACAATGTGTATGTCTCGTATTCGTAGTCTATTCCCTTAAGATCGTTTGGAAGGTATTTTTTAGTAAGCGCATAAATTGGATCATATGGCGTGGCCGCGCGAAGCTTGTCCGTCACGCCGGAAGCTGTCTCTGAATTGATTAACACCCCAACGATTTCTTGTTGTTCGGGGGAGAATGAAAGCCTCATTGCATCCGCTAGTGCCTTTCCGATGGTAACGGTCCCCGGTCGTGCGGCCTTGGTCGTCCTGAAAAAGCGATCAATCTCATGACCGATAAAGTCAGTCCGGGATTCGCGAATTGAAGACCATCCAAACGGTTCGAAACTTGATAGGCAGAGACGGCGGGTTGCCATTGCCACCTCGACAGGCGTTGCTTCGCGCCCGTAGTAATCCTTGAGAAGGTCGGGAATGGATGGAGTGAGAATCTCATCTCTTAACGTGCCGATGGATGACGCGTGGACGATGTAGTCCATGAAGACCTTTATCGGTGACTTGACGTGTTCAGTAAGACCGCAGTCAAAATTACGATCAAAATTTGGGCCCTCCTCGTTCTCTGTAGCAAAAAGAGAGACGCACTGGTTTGCAACAGAAAGGGCTGCATCAATAAGTCTGTGACCGACTTCTGATACGTCTAATTCATTCGTCGAACAGAGTATCCATATTTCGTCCCCTATTCCTTTGACCGTAAAAAAGCGCATGAGGTCAATTGGTTTGGACGCTCCATATGGGCTTACACAGGATGAATAAAACAATTTTTCGATGCGACAGAATTCCCTGTAGATAGCTTCGTTGACGCGGCTGATCTTGGCTCCATCGCCTCTGGCCACCTTCATCGCTCGTCGTTTTGCATCTGTCGATCCAACAAGATCAATTGAGATCGATATGATGCCTTCAGATGATGCGACACTCGCTTTTGTCTCTGGCAGCTTTCCTAACTCCGCTTCCAAAATCCCCAGAAGCGACTTGTGTGGGCTTTGATTTGAAATCGCCTCCGCTGTAATTCCTCGCAGACGACTGAGCAGAGATTGAACATTTGACTTGGCCTCCGCCGAACAAAGGCAGAAAATAACGGTCGCGGCAACTTCAGCTTGGGATTGATTGCCGCCAAGCAAGGCGAGTTTCAGGGCGAGTTCGTTCATGCCGGGAAACGGCGGCGTAGCAATTAAATCTGCCGACACACCAAAAGTCGCCACAACCTTCTTTGCTTCTTCGGCATTGAGATGAGAGGCTGCGAATGCGGCGATTGCCACATCGCCATCCAATGGCCTCCCGATCAATTGTAGGAAGGCTATCGCTGAGGAGACTATTTCCAAGGTCAGAGGACTATATTGTGAGCCGCTCTCTTTTAAACCGTCGGCTATGCACGAAAAAATGTCAGAAATTGTTGGCATCTGTAATTCCAAAATCTTAAAGTCATATGATTCGGTACCAAGCGAGAACCGATACTATTTATCGTTTTTTTCGTCAAGGAAGTTAGCGGCGTCGTTGCCGGCGCGGAAGTCGTCTTCGGGGCCGTGTTGAGACGTTCGCCGATCCGATCAGGAAGGTCTCAAATCAGCCGGTTCCAGCCATCCCCAAAACTCCAAGCGCGCGATCCATCCCCTCCCCCCTGCCTCTTTCGACGCGACGTTGCCGAAAAAGGCGGTTAGTATCGGTTTCGGAAACGGGAAGTATGCGCCGAAAAGCCCATCAAGCGGCTGGCGGAGATGACCCGAATGAGGAAAGCCACCTGGGGAGGAGGCGCCTTGCATACGCAAAACTGCTGCTTGGACGCGGCGTCGCAACCGACGCCGTCAGTCGAAACGGGATTCCATCGCCAGTGTCTGCCAGGCGCGGGCGGCGTCGGAGAGGTAGGCGCCCTCGCGCCAGACCAGAGCCAGCCGCCAATCGACGTCGGGCTCGTCAAGCAGCAGGCTGACGACGCCGACGCGGGCGCGGCGCCGGTCGAGCAGGCGCGGCAGGAAGGCGGCGCCCATGCCCGCCGCCACCAGTTCGACAATGAAGTCGATCTGGGTGGAGCGCGCCGCGACCGTCGGCTCGAAACCCTTGGCATGGCAGGCGTTGAGGATGACGCGGTTTTGGGCGAAGCCGGTTTCGAACAGGATCAGCGGAACATCGCGCAAATCCTCGATGCGCAGGCTTTCGCGCGACGCCAGTTCGCTGCCGCTCGCCACCAAAGTCATCAGCGGATCGCGGCGGATTTCATGCCAGGCGAAATCCGGATCGACTGGCAGCAGCGACGCCGCGAAATCGATTTCGCCGAGCCGCAAAATTTCTTCGAGCCGCGCGCTGCCATGCTCGACCAGCCTGATGTCAATGTCCGGATAAAGCTTGCGGAAACGCGAAAACAGCGGCGCGAACAGGATGCCGCTGCCGACCGGCGGCAGGCCGAGTCGCAGCACGCCGCGCTTGAGCCCGCGCAATGCGGCGATCTCGGCAAAAAGATCGTCGCGCTCGGCCAGCATCCGCAAAGCCCGCGCGTAGACCGCCTCGCCAACCGCCGTCAGCCGGGGTTTTGGCGCCTGCCGGTCGAGCAGCGGCGCGCCGATTTCATCCTCGATCTGGCGGACCGCCTTGCTGACCGTGGACTGGGTCGCGCAGAGGGTCTTGCCGGCGGCGGTGAAGCCGTTCTGGCGGACCACCTCGACAAAGGCGCGCAAGGTCTTGAGTTCCATGCCCATTCCATTATCGAATGGACATTAGGAAATCAATTCATTTCCCGACTTGGCCAAACGGGCGTAATCTATCCCGCATAAACAAAAAGACGTGAGAGCGAACCAAATGCGCGAAGGCGGCTTTTAGTCAGAAGCGCCGCCGCTTGCGCCAACCCGGAACGCCTGCGCGTCTCGGAAAAACCTTCGGAGGAAACAATGGACAGCAATGACTCGGTGCAAGAGACGCGGGAATGGCTTGAAGCGCTGAACTCGGTGCAGACCTTCGAGGGGGTCAAACGGGTGGACGCCCTGCTCGATGTGGTGGTCACGGAGGCGCGCAAGAATGGCGCAAAACTGCCTTTCGCCTGGAACACCGCCTATATCAACTCCATTCCGGTCGCGGACCAGCCGGAGCCTCCGGGCGAGCGGCAGATCGAGTCGAAAATCCGCGCCGCAATCCGCTGGAACGCCGCCGCCATCGTGCTCAAGGCCAACAAGGCGTCCTCGGAACTCGGCGGCCATATCGCCTCGTTCCAGTCGGCGGCGACGCTTTACGACGTCGGCTTCATGCATTTCTGGCGCGCGCCGAGCGAGAACCACGCCGGCGACCTGATCTTCATCCAGGGCCATTCCTCGCCCGGCATTTACGCCCGCGCCTTTCTCGAAGGCCGCATCACCGAGGAGCAGATCGTCAATTTCCGGCAGGAAGTCGATGGCAAGGGCCTGTCCTCCTATCCCCATCCCTGGCTGATGCCGGATTTCTGGCAGTTTCCGACGGTGTCGATGGGCCTTGGGCCGCTGATGGCGATCTATCAGGCGCGGTTCCTGCGCTATCTCGAAGGGCGCGGCCTGATCGAGACCCATGAGCGCAAGGTCTGGGCCTTCATGGGCGACGGCGAGATGGACGAGCCGGAATCGCTCGGCGCCATTTCTCTCGCCGGACGCGAAAAGCTCGACAATCTGATCTTCGTCATCAATTGCAACCTCCAGCGCCTCGACGGCCCGGTGCGCGGCAATGGCAAGATCATTCAGGAACTGGAGGCGGATTTTCGCGGCTCCGGCTGGAACGTCATCAAGCTGGTCTGGGGCGCCGGCTGGGACGAGCTTTTGGCGCGCGACGTGACGGGGCGCCTGCGGCAATTGATGGAAGAATGCGTCGATGGCGAATATCAGGATTTCAAGTCGAAGAACGGCGCCTATATCCGCGAGAAATTCTTCGGCCGCTATCCCGAAACGGCGGCGATGGTCGCCGACTGGTCGGACGAGAAAATCTGGTCGCTGACGCGCGGCGGCCACGATTCGCGCAAAATCTTCGCGGCTTACAAGGCGGCCAGCGAGCACAAGGGCCAGCCGACGCTGATCCTCGCCAAGACGGTCAAGGGCTATGGCATGGGTTCGGCCGGCGAAGCGCAGATGATGTCGCATCAGGCCAAGAAGATGAATCTGGAGGCGCTCAAGCAGTTCCGCGACCGTTTCCGGATTCCGGTCGAGGACAGCGAACTCGAACATCTGCCGCTGATCAAATTCCCGGCCGGTTCGGAAGAAGATAATTATCTCCACGCCGCGCGCAAAAAGCTCGGCGGCTATCTGCCGGCGCGCCGGCGCCAGTCGGAGCCTCTGGTCATTCCGCCGCTGTCGGCTTTCGAGCAGCAATTGCAATCGACGCAGGGGCGCGAAATCTCGACCACCATGGCCTTCGTGCGGGTGCTCAACACCTTGTTGCGCGACAAGAATATCGGCAAGCGCGTGGTGCCGATCGTGCCCGACGAATCCCGCACTTTCGGCATGGAGGGCATGTTCCGGCAATATGGCATTTTCTCGCAGGTCGGCCAGCTTTACCGCCCGCAGGACGCCGATCAACTCTCGTACTACAAGGAAGACCGCTCCGGCCAGATGCTGCAGGAAGGCATCAACGAGGCCGGCGCCATGGCGTCGTGGATCGCGGCGGCGACCTCCTATTCCAATTCCAACACGCCGATGATCCCGTTCTACATCTATTATTCGATGTTCGG